>NZ_CP035419.1 GCF_004123675.1 Leisingera sp. NJS204
GGCATGTATGCGGTCACGCCGCGCTTTGCCATCACCTCCACCCCCGGCCAGATGGAAATGGCCGGCGCGCTGGTGAAGGAGCACCCGGAGTGCTACGTGCAGACACATCTGTCGGAAAACCACGACGAGATTGCATTTACCGCCGAGCTGTACCCGCAGGCGCGGGATTATCTGGATGTCTACCAGTCCTACGGTCTGCTGACAGAGAAGATGCTGCTGGGCCACTCGATCCACCTGCAACCGCGTGAGATCGACGCGCTGGCCGAGACCGGCGCCAAACCGGTGTTCTGCCCGACTTCAAACCTGTTCCTGGGCAGCGGGTTGTTTGACGATGCAGGCCTGCGCGGCCGCGGCATCACCAATGCGATTGCCACCGACATCGGCGCCGGCACCAGCTATTCGATGCTGCAGACCCTGAACGAGGGCTACAAGGTTCTGCAATTGCAGAACCAGAAACTGCACCCCTTGCGTGCCTTCCACTGGATCACCCGCGGCAACGCGGTGGCGCTGGGGCTGGCGGACAAAATCGGCACGCTTGACGTCGGCACCGAGGCCGACATCGTAGTGCTGGATTCCCGCGCCACCCCGGCGATGGATCTGCGGATGCAGCGGGCCGAGACCCTGTCCGAGGAGCTGTTCATCCTCCAGACCCTGGGCGACGACCGCTCCATCGCCCAGACTTATGCGGCTGGCAAGCCGATGAAGGTCTGAGGCTCCGTTGAAAAAAGACCGGCCCTTGGGCCGGTCCGTAGCTGCCGGACAGAATCGTCCCGGCAGGGAGTGAAACCTTCAGGAACGGCGCTGGACCGGCTCCGCGCCATAAACTTCCTCAAGAATAATCTCGACTAGATCGAACTCTGTGTGCAGGTTGACGTCCTCGAAATAGATGTGGCTTGGCCACGCCTGGCTGACGTGGTTGTCCTTGGGCAGGTCCACATGGGCGCAGACATTGCGGATTGCCGCCACATGGGTCCGCGCCATCCCGCGGGTTTCGGCCTTGGTGGCGTCCAGATCCTCGATGCTGTTGCGGTCAATCTCGGGTGAGCCGATGCCCGAGGTCAGCGGCATGTTGCGGGCGATCGCCTGCTGTTCATAGAAAGAGATGTCAACCTTGTCCGCAGCCAGCCGCATTATGAAGACCGGGTTAACGCTCACCTTTGCATCTGTCAGTTCCAACAGGGCCGGGTTTTCCAAAGGCGCCGGTTCGGGTGTGGCAGCGGTGCTTGCCTCGGTGCCGCCGCGGCGGCGGGAGCGGCGGTCTTTCTTCCTGGCCAGCGTCACGTGGTCGCCGCGGTAGTTATTGTCGAACACCCGGTCCGCATAGGGCTTGTCCCGCAGCATGTGCCGGATCGCGCGGATCGACATGTTTTTGCAGTTCTCAGGCCCGATAAAGAAGGGCGACCCCGAAGCATCGGACAACTCGATCCAGCCGTTCGGGAAGGTGGCGATATGGTGGTCCATCCACGGCCCCAGCACCACGTCGCCCAGGTGATCCAGCAGTGCGTTCACCTCATCCGGATCATTCACAACATCGCCCAAAAGCGGCTCTTGCCCATAGATATCGGCGGCCAGGCTGTAGGGCGCGGTGATCTGCAACAGCGGCGGCAAGCCGGTCAGCTCCTCATGCACCCGCAGGATTTTGGTGATCGCCAGCGGCACGCCGGTGGTGAAGTCCGGAGTCTTCAAGTCGCGCCAGTTGTCCTTGTTGATCAGCATGTTATCGGGGTCGGCGCCAGGCGGGTATTTGTCCGGGTACATCATGGTCTGGCCCAGCGGCTCGCAGGACCAGGCATACAGCGCCCAGGTAATATAGAACTTGTTCACCCCCAACAGCCGGCTGACCGCAAGGTTGGCGCGGACATAGCGGTAGGGATCCTCGTGGTAATACTCGCGGGTCTCGATCCCATAAAGATCATTCAGCACCGCCAGCGCCAGCATGTGCACCGAGGCGACGCTGTTGACCCGGTTCGGGTCGGCCTTTTGCCCGAAATTTGCATCGAAACCGCCAGCGATAGCGGCGTCGAACACCCGCTTCATTTCTGCTTTGGCCTCAGCATCGCCCGCCTGCCAGGCCCGCAGCAGGTCCAGCCCCTTGGGGAATGCGTAATCTTCGATTCTGGTCATGGATCGGCCTCAAACCTTCGTGAACCCGTGGCGCGTTTTGCACCAGTTTGGATTGAGACTACTAAAGAGTGGGCACATCAAATATACCCGTTATAGACCCAACTATAGGCCCACTTGGACCAATGCCAAAATCCCCGGGCGGCGCCTTGCTGCAAGGTTTCACAATCGAACGCGACTCCCCGGTGCCGATCTACCGGCAGCTGGATGCCTCCTTGCGGCGGCTGATCCTGGACGGGTCGCTTGCCCCGGGGCAAAAGCTGCCCTCCACCCGCGAGCTGGCACAGGAGCTGGGGATTTCACGGATCACGGTCAAGAACGTCTATGAACAGATCATTGCCGAAGGCTATGCCCAAGCGAAAACCGGAGCCGGCACTTTTGTTGCCGAGGGGCTGGATACAGAGGCTTTTCCGCAGGTCCGCGCACCGCGACACAGAGAAAAACCGGCTGATTTCGAGATTTCGGACCACGCGCGAACCATCACCGCGTCAAAGTCCCTTGCCCGCTACGGCGAGACGGCTCCTTTTCGCCCCGGCGTGCCTGCGCTGGACCAGTTTCCGGCAAAGCTCTGGCAGAAATACATGGCCGGGGCGATGGAACGGAACGCGCGGCGCAGCCTGAGTTACGGGCAGGTGAATGGCAATGCAGCCCTGCGCGAGGCGATTGCCCGCCATCTGGGTGATGCCCGCGGCATGAAGGTTGATGCGGAGCGGGTCATCATTACATCCGGCGCGCAGCAAGCCTTTGTTCTGATTGCTTTTGTATTACTCAATCAGGGGGATACGGTCTGGTACGAAAACCCCGGCCATATCGCAGGGCGGGACGTGATGCAGATCATGGGGGCCCAGGTGGCACCGGTGCCGGTGGACGGCGAGGGGCTGGATCTGGACCATGCTGTCCACCGGTATCCGAAGCCCGCGCTGATTTTCACCACACCGTCGCATCAGCAGCCATTGGGCACCACGATGAGCCTGGGGCGGCGGCTGGCACTGCTGAATTACGCACAGGAGAACAACGCCTGGATCATCGAGGACGATTACGACAGCGAGTTCCGCTACCGTGGCCGGCCGCTGCCCGCGCTCAGCGCCTTGGACAGCGCGCGGCGAGTGTTTTACGTGGGCACCTTCTCGAAATCGATGTTTGCGGCAATGCGGCTGGGCTATGTGGTGGTGCCGCCCGAGTTTGCCGGAACCTTTGCCACGGCGCGCAACCTTTTGGGGCAGAACTCCTCTGCCATGGTGGAGGAGGCGATGGCGTGTTTTATGGCGGACGGACGGTTCACCGAGCATATCCGCAAGATGCGCAAGCTATACCGGGTCCGCCGGGATGTGCTGTTTGAGGCCCTCAGCCGTGATTGCGCGGCTTGGCTGGAGCCGCAACGCACAGATGCCGGGATGCATATGGTGGCCTGGCTGAAACACGGGATTGATGACGAGACGGCCCACCGCGCGCTGCTGGCGGCGGGCATCGACTCGCTGCCAATCTCGGTCTATTGCATCGAGCCGATTGGGCGCGCGGCGCTGGTGCTTGGCTTTTCCGGCGCGGACGAACGGATCATTCCGCGGCTGGTCAAACGGCTGGCAGAGGTGCTGAAGGAGCTCAGGTCAGCGCGCTAACCGCTGAAGGCCACCTCAACTTGCAATCCGGGATTTGCATCGGACAGGGTCAGTCTGGCGCCATGCAGCTCGGCAATTGCCGCCACCAGGCTGAGGCCGAGACCGCTGCCCTGGGTGGTGCGGCTTTGTTCCAAGCGGTAAAGGCGGCGCAGCACATTCTGGTGCTCGGCTTCGGGAATACCGGGGCCGTGGTCGCGCAGGGACAGGATTGTCTCCCTGTTGTGCTGCAGCGACAGGCTGATGCCGGAACCTTCCGGCGTGTGGCGCAGGGCGTTTTCGATCAGATTGGCCAGCATCTGGCCGATCAGCGCCCGGTCACCGCTGACCAGGACCGGCGCCTGCGGCAGGCTGAGCGTGAACCCCCGGTTCTGCTCTTCTGCGGCCGGTTCATAGATTTCGGCAAATGTCGTTGCGATTTCGCAGAGGTCCACCGGTTCGAACCGCGATTTCGGCGTGCCCCCCTCCAGCTGGGCAATCTGCAGCAGCGCCTGAAAAGTACGGGTGATGCCGTGGGTCTCCGCAAGCGCCTGATCCGCCAGCGATTGCGCATCTGACGGCAGGTCCGGTATTTCCTGCAAGCGGGCAAGCTGCACCGCCACCCGCTGGATCGGCGTTTTCAGGTCATGGGCAATATCGGCAGAGACCTGCCGCAGCGCCTCGGTTGATTGCTGCTGTGCCCGGGCCATGCGGTTCACGCTCTGGCCGATGCGGGTGATGTCGCTCCGGCGCGCCGCTTCCGGTACCCGAGCGCCAAGATCGCCGGAGGTCAGCGCCGACAGGGTGTGCTCAATCCCCGCCAGCGACCGGGCCGAGCGCCGCGCCAGCAGCACGCCGCCCAGGACTGCGATGGCAATGGCCGGCAGCAGGCTGAAAAACAGCACCCGCAGATAGGTCTGCCGCAGGTCGTCCAGAGGCTTGGCAGTCTGCGCGACGGTCAGCAGCCCGCCGTGGATGTATTCGCTAAGCGAGATGAAGCGGCCGGTGATCTCAACCGGGGCCGGCCCCAGTGCCACGACCCGGAACCCTTCCTGCTGCTGCATGATCGCCGCATTGCCGGCCACGATCCGCCCGCCCGGGCGGCGGTAGCTGAGCAGACGCCGTTGCGGATCGGTCTCAGCGGTCTCGGCATTGACCAATGCGGCCAGTGCAGCGGCGGAAGGCGTAGCCCGGAAACCCGCCATATCCTGTGTCAGGCTTTCCTCGATCGCCTGCCGCTGGGCACCATGCGCAACATAGTAGGTGATCCCAAGGCTCAGCGCACTGACCGCCACAAACAGCAGCGACAGCCACAACGACTGCCGCATCGGCGACGAGCGCAGCAAAGCCCGCGTGCGGATCCGCCGGTCACCCGGCAATCCGGTACCCCGCACCGCGCACGGTTTCGATCAGATCGCTGGCAAAGGGCTTGTCCATCTTGGCGCGCAAACGGGAGATATGGGTCTCCACCACATTGGTCTGCGGGTCGAAACTGATGTCCCAGACCGCCTCCAGCAGCATGGTGCGGGTCTGCACCCGGCCCTTGCGGCGCATCAAATGCTCCAGCAGGCGGAATTCGCGCGGCAGCAGGTCAATCGCCTGCCCTTCGCGGGTCACCGTGCGGCGGACCAGATCCATCTCCAGATCACCAGCCCGGAGTACTGTTTCCTGTGTCTGCAGCCCCGGGCGGCGGGCGAGGGCAGCAACACGGGCGGACAACTCGCCAAAGGCGAAGGGTTTGACCAGGTAATCATCCGCCCCAGCCTCCAGCCCGTCGATCCGGTCGTTCACGCCGCTGAGCGCGGTCAGCATGATGGCAGGCGTGCGCAGCCCGGCGCCGCGCAGGGTCTTGATCAGGCTCAGCCCGTCCAGGCCAGGCAGCATCCGGTCGATGATCAGCACGTCGTAATCAGCCGCGTTGGCCTGCAGCAGCCCCTCGCGGCCATCAGTGACGAGATCAACACTATGCCCCTCCTCGCGCAACCCCGTGGCCACATAAGGCCCCGTTGTCGTGTCGTCTTCCATCACCAGGATCTTCAAGGCTTCCCCCGCTTTGCTGCCGGCCCGGTGATACACCGTGCCGCGCCTCTGCACACATTACAGATCTGTATAGAAGACGTCAGGACATTGAAATCCGCACCCGCCATCTGCCTTGCATCACTTCAACGCAAGGAAATGAAGATGCCCAAAACCCATGCTCCCAAACGGCTTGCCTTTGCCCTGACCGCTGCCGCCTCAGCAGCGGCGATGTTTACCCTGGCGCCTGCGCCCGCTCTGGCGGTGCCGGCGGGCGGTTATGCGGATCTGGTCGAAACCTTCTCGCCTGCGGTTGTGTTTGTCGAGGTGACTGGCAAGGCGCAGCCGGCTTCCGGCCGGCAAACCATACCAAATGACCAGTTCATGGAAGAGTTCATGCGCCGGTTCGGCGGCAAAATGCCCCGGTTCGACGACAGCCGCCCGGTGAAGGGCGCTGGCTCCGGCTTCGTGATCTCCGGGGACGGGCTGATCGTCACCAACCACCACGTGATCGACAATGCCCAGACCGTATCCGTCACCCTGGCCGATGGCAGCGTGCATGAAGCCACCGTGATCGGGGCCGACCCGCTGACCGACATTGCCCTGCTTAAGGTCGAGGCAGACGCACCGCTTACCGTGGTGGAATTCGGATCCTCAGACGCGCTGCGGGTGGGGGATGAAGTGCTGGCCATGGGAAGCCCCTTCGGCCTGGCGGGCACGGTGACATCGGGCATCGTCTCGGCCACCTCCCGCAATATCAACGCCGGGCCGTTTGATGACTTCATCCAGACCGACGCGGCGATCAACCGGGGCAATTCCGGCGGTCCGCTGTTCAACGCCGAAGGTGAGGTTGTCGGCGTCAACACCATGATCTATTCGCCCGGCGGCGGCTCGGTCGGGATCGGCTTTGCCGTGCCCTCGGACATGGTGCAGAAGATCGTCGCTGATCTGGAAGACGATGGCGAGATCACCCGCGGCTGGCTGGGCGTGCAAATCAAACCGCTGTCCGAGGACGCCGCCAACGTGCTGGGCCGCGAGGCAGGCAAAGGCGTGGTGATCGAAAGCGTGGCGGCTGACAGCCCTGCGGCGGAGGCCGGTCTCAAGCCTGGCGACGTAGTGCTGCGTTTTAGCGGCCACGGCATCACCGAACTGCGCGACCTGACAGCTGCGGTGGCGGCGAATGCGCCAGGGGAGGCAGCACAGATCGACGTGCTGCGCAGGGGCAAGGAAATAACCCTGGATGTCACCTTGGGCGACCGCGCCAGCCAGGGTCAGGTATCATAACCAATCGGCGTCATGCCCGCGATCATCGGGCAGCCAGTCCACGTTTGGCAGACTGCTGAGCAAAGCCCGGGCACCGATGCAGCCGCTGACTTGCCCGGCGGCAACAAACAGGTTGATCGGGCGCCCTTGGCTATCACAGACCGCAAGCAGCTTGGTATTCATGCCCCCCTTGGTTCTGCCGGTCAGGCGGCCACGCCCCCCTTTTTCACGGCCATACTGGTCGCGGTGCGGTGTGCCTTAAGATAGGTCGCGTCCACTGGCAGGCAGGGCATCACTCAGTGATGTCCCGTAAGGGGATCATGATAGTATTCTCTTTGCGGTGCTCGGCAGCCAGCGCGGCCAGAATCCGCACAAAGTCATCTTTATTGCCGTTGCCCGCAAGCTTGTAACAATCGTCAATGCACTCTGCAAATCCCGCCGGAAATGGGCCGCTTAAACCGTCTGAACAATACAGGTGCTCGGTACATTTTTTGCATCAGCATCAACACAACAGATGCTATCCCCGTTTTGCAACGGGGATAGCGCGGCAGGATAGAGCCTGCTTGGGGAGGAACTGGTGTCAGCTGGCTGCGCGCAGTCCGCGGTCCAGGGAAACGCTGCGCAGCATGGTGGAGAAGCGTTTGTAGCTTTCAGGAGAATAGCGAACAGCAAAGAAGATCATCAGGAGCGAACCTGCCGCCATCACCAGCCAGACGTTGCTAAGGTCTGACATTGCATCCCGGACGGCACCAGCGGACAAAGGCACGAAGCTTGCCAGAATATAGCCGCCGCCCTGCACGAAAGAGGTGAAGTTGCCTGCGGTTGTGGGATCATCAACGTGATCGATGGCGACGATGATTGACAGCGGGAACAGAATGCCAATGCCAACACCCAGCAACGCCATTGCCAGGAAGGACATGTCAATCGGGGCGGTGTACAGCACGCCGAAGCCCAAAGCTGTCATGATCAGCGCAACAACCAGCGGGCCGCGGCGGTCCGGGAAATGGTGAATGAAAGCCGCCACGCCCAAGGCTGTTGCCGCTTCGATCACCGTCAGCACCGACAGCAACAGGCCTGCGGCCCCTTGATCCAGTCCCTGTTCCAGGTAGAAGGGCGGGATCCAGGCCATCACCAGCATGAAGGCGCCGGTGCCAACCCCGAAAAACAGCATCAGCGACCAGCAGCGCGCGCTGCGCCAGAACTGCGGCGGCGTGGTGCCAGCTGCGGGGGCAGGCGCTGTGCGTTCGCTATCGGCGTTACGCGCGGCCATGGCCCAGATCAGAACCGCGAGAACTGCGGGCAGGCCCCAGGCCGCCAGAGTACCCGTCCAATCCAGCGAAGACGCTAGCCCTGCAGCCGTACCCGCTGCGATGCAAGCCCCCGCCACGATCCCGGTGGAGTAGAGGCCGATCACCCGGCCGGTTGCAGCGCCGAAATTGCGCTTGGCGAAGCCCGGCATCAGCGATTGCACCATGGCAATGCCAATCCCGGCCCCGGCGGCGGTGACCAGAAGGCCGGCACCGGTAGGCAGCCACATGCGGGCTGCGCAGGCCAGGGCGATGATCAGCGCGCCCAGTGTGATGCCGCCGCGCTCACCCAATGCCGCACGCAGCTGGCGCACATAGATGGCACCAATGCCCATCAGAAACACGGGGATCATGGTCAGGAAGCCGATGATAGTGGAATTGACACCGGTATCGCCCAGGATTTGCGACACCAGGGGGCCGATGGCAGCGACAGCCGGGCGCAGGTTCAGTGAGATCAGGAATATCGCGACCAGCAGTAACGCTGGTGATGCTTTGGCAATGCGTGTGGTCATGGGGGGTCCTTTCAACAGGTGGTATTCGGGGGATCAAACCGCCGAATAATCCGGCGATTTGATCAATTCTTGCGGACGGGTTTTGATGTCCGGGACAAAGACGCTGCCGTGCCAGTCATCCGGCGCCACCGGACGCAATGCGATGGAGACCGCGTGCGGGGAGCAGCCAAAGGCCTGAGTGACCGACCGGGTAATGGCGTCGCAAAGGGCGGCGTGCTGTTCCGCCGTCAGAGTGGCGTCGAAATGTTTGATAATGACGTGGGGCATGGGTTCAGGCCTCTTGCAGATTACGGGTTTCAGGGCGGGGTGGCTGCCATGCCGGAACGTGGCGGCGAATTGCAGCGGCCAACTCAGCAACGCCGCCGGGTTTGAGCAGCTCATAGTGGTCCGCAGCAAGCGTGTGGACCGGCGCCGGAGCGGCAAGAGTGCGGGTGGCTTCCTCCAGGAAGGAGAGACTGTCGCCTGATGCCTTGAACAGACGCACCGGCGCGGTCACCTGGCGCTGTTCCATCTGCAGCCCGTATTCCGGCGCATAGGTCTGTGCCACCAACCGGGTGATACGGCCGATCATGCCCAGGTCGAGATCCGGCTTTTCGGCAGCGATATACGATACGAAGCCATCCAGATCCGAGACCTGTTCGATCACCGGGGCCACCCGGTCCGCAGCGATAGTCTGCGCAAAGACTGAATACAGGATGGTCAGGAAAGACGGCTCGCGGAACAGCGCGGCCTCATCCGCGCGCACCGGATCGCCGTCGGGCAGCTCCGGAGAGCCTGGCGCGATCAGGGTCAGCTCCGCTACCTCGCTGCCCGCCTGCTCCAGCTGGTAGGCGGTCTCATAGGCCACCCGTGCTCCAAAGGAATATCCCCAGAGCGTGTAGGGCCCCTCCGGCTGCGCCTGACGGATCAGTTCGGCGTCGCGGGCTGCCATTTCCTGGATCGAACCGCAGACTTGTTCGCCGGGGTTCACGCCCGAGGCCTGCACGCCGATGACGGGACGGGGCGTGTCAATCTCCCGCGCAAGATGGCGCAGGTTCATCGGGTAGCCGCCAAGGCCGGGCCAGCAGAATACCGGGCCGCCTGTGCCTTTCTTCAATGGTACTGCACGCGACAGGCTGGAGTCTGCGCTGCCGCCATCCAACCGGCGTGCCAGCGCTTCGATTGTCGTGTCCTCGAACAGCACCTGCACCGGCAGGCTGGCCTCAAAGGCCCGGTTGATGCCCTGCACCAGTTTGACGGCCTTCAGCGAGTCACCGCCGATTTCAAAGAAATCGTCCTGTACCGATACGTCCTCGATGCCCATTTGCGCGCACCAGATCCCAGCCAACCGGGTTTCCGTATCGTTGCGGGGGGTGATGATCTCACGTTCGGCAGCGGTATCGTCGAACTCGGGGAACGCCTTGAGGGCATTCACATCCACTTTGCCCGACGCGCTGCAGGGGATCGACGGCACCAGTGCCAGCTTGCTGGGCACCATATAGTCGGGCAGCGCGGACTGCAGGTCGCGGCGGATCAGTTCAGCAGGGCCTTCCATATGCACGCTGTCTTCATGCATGCCTTCATGCGCAATCTGTTCTGCGCTGACCTTTCCGAAGACCGCACTGTAGCAGGCACCGGAAGTAAAGCCCTGCGCGCTCAGGATGTCCTTAAGACGGACCGCCGCAACAAGATCATTTCCCGATTTGGAACTGTAGCCGGACGACATGGTGCCGATCCGGCAGCTGTTCTGCTGCACCCGCTGCAGGCTGCGGCCCAGGTCGATATAGGCGTGCCAGCGCTCCGCATCCCGGCTGACCATCGAGATCATTCCGCTGGCGCGCTGATAGACCCGCTGGTTGATGGCGATTACATGGCGCTGTTCCATGATGTGGCCCGAGAACGGCTGCAAGCCGCCATCGCGGTAGGCATAGTGCCCCGGCTCCAATCCCGACACCTTGCTGCCATGCGCCTGTACATAGAAATCCACCGGCAGATCTGTTTGCCGGTCGGCATGTGCAGTGACCGCATAGCCCGCAATATAGATATGATCCGGGCCGCATTGCAGATGGGGCAGCGCGTCCGGCGCATCCGTGCCCGCACCGATGCCCAGCCCATGCGCCGGCAGGACATGGTCCATCAGGCCCAGGATATGGCCAGTCTCAAATTCCAGAACTTCGCGGATGTTGTTTTTGTAAACCGGTTCAATCGCCGGAATATTTCCCACGAAATGCAGCTGCATTACCGGCTTGGCCGAGGCCGCGCGCGGCGCTGTCAGAACCAGTTCATGGCGGGCCGGATGGTAATAGTAATAGCCGGGCTCAAACCCCGCCACATTGGCCAGCTCTACATAAACTTGTGTCGCGTTCAATGCGCCCGGTGAGGCATAGGCATGCTTGGGCAGCAGCCGTTCCCCGCTGGTGAACTGACCCAGCCAGCGCAGCAGAAAACCCAGATCGCCGGCGCTGAGCGTCTCAAGCCCGCCTGCGGCTGAGGCCGGTTGTTCCGGCTGCGCCAGAACCGCAAGCACATCCTCGGCCGAGACCTCTCCACCTTCGTAGAAACGATAGGTCTTGCGGGCAAAAGCCAGCTGCCGCTGGGCTGCGTCCGCATCGGCCCCCGCCAAGGCATAGGTTTTGCGCCCTTCGGTTTCCGCCGTGCTGCGCAAGCCCGCGCCGGACAGCTGCGCGCGCACTTGCAGGCGGCTTTTCTTGCTGTGGTGGTGGGCACCGGCATTGCCCTGATCCATCAGCGGCGCTTCACGCGGGTTCAGCTCAATACCGGCAGCAAGAACCGGCTGGCCGGTGCGGGCATGCGGTTTCACAAACACCCCGGCGGCCTTGACCCAGTCGTGGTTCTCAATCGCCAACCGGATTTCATCCAGTTCAATCCGGTAGCCGCGGAATTTGACCTGATTGTCGGCGCGGCCCTGGAATTGCAGGCTGCCATCGGGGTTGCGCCGCACCAGATCCCCGGTTTTGTACAGCCGCAGCGGCATGCCGCCAGCCGGGCTGATCCAGGTGATAAAACGCTCGGCGGTCAGTTCGCTGCGATCATGATAGCCATTGGCCAGCTGACGGCCGCCGATATAGAGCTCCCCGGCTGCGCCGTCGGCAACAGGTTGTAGATTTCCATCCAGAATCCAGCAGCTTGTATTGGCGGCTGGCTGGCCGATCGGGATCATCTCCGGGCCGTTCTTTAGCGCTGCCGGATCCACCGTATGGGCAGTGGCGTTAATGGTGCATTCGGTCGGGCCGTAAAGATTCACCAGACGGCAGCCGGGGCGGGACTCAAAAATCCGGGCGGCCAGTTTGCGGGTCAAGGCTTCACCGCCGCTGAACAGGCTGGTCAGGCTGGTGCAAGTTTCGAATTCCGGCAGGTCAACCAATGCCTGCAGCAAGGTCGGAACCCCCTGCAGCATAGTAACCCCATGCTGTTTGACCTGCTCAATCAGCGCTTCCGGGTCGCGGTAAACGCCGGGGCGGCCCATCACCACCTGAACGCCGCAGCAGACTGCCAACAGCTCCCACTGGGCAGCGTCAAAGCTGACGGGGGTTTTCTGCAGGATGACTTCGCCTACACGCAGCTTCTGCTCAGTCTGCAGCCAGGACAGCTGGTTGAGGATCGCCGCATGGGAAATGCCAACACCCTTAGGGGCACCGGTGGTGCCGGAGGTGTAGATCATATAGGCCAGATCATCCGCCAGCAGCGCAGGGCCGCACAAACAATCGCTGTCTTCCCGGCCAGGGACCGCATCCAGCGCATCCAAGGTGATCACGGTAACTCCCGGCAGGATCATCTCGGCCAGGCGGCCGCGCAGCTTGGCCTGGGTGACAATCACGTCAATACCCGCATCGCGGATCATATAGCTCAGCCGGTCCACCGGGTAATCAGTGCCCAGTGGCAGATAGGCGCCGCCTGAGAACAGAATACCCCAGAGGCCGGCCATCATCTCGGCCGAGGAGTCCGCGAACAGCCCCACCCGGCTTCCCGCGCCGACACCTGTGCGTTTAAGTCGGGCGGCCAGGCGGGCGGCATATTCAGCCAGATCGCTATAGCGCAGTGCACTGGTATCATCGCAAACCGCGATTTCTTCACCGCGGCAGCGCACCTGCAGCATCAGCATATCAATCAGCGAGATGCGTTCCGACGCAGTGCGCAGCAGCGCACGGGTGATATCGGTCTGCTGCGGGCGGGCGGTAACGGGTCTGGAGAGGAGCGAGTTGGGGGTGCTCATGGTATGTCCTGTCAAGTATTGGAATGTTCGTTACAAAACTGGTGGCCACTCACCGCCGAGGCAGGCCGGCAATGAGAATGCTGCTATTCGGATTAGATGCCAGCAGCAGGTACGCCTGCTACGGAACGAGTCAGTGGTTTTCGTAGAGAAAACCTCGGCCGGAGATCGGGTCGGTCACGCCGCAGCTGCGCAAAGCGTGCCAGTAAAGAACCGCATTATTCGACAGCACCGGTTTTCCAATCCAGGTTTCCGCGGCAGCGGCAAAATCCGCCATGGGAACATTGGTTCCCACTTGGACAATGGCTTCCACATCCGGTCCGTCAACGTCCAGCACCGCGTCACGCAGGTTTGCCGGGGAAACGTCCGAGATATTTGACGGCGTCCGCCCACCAAGCCCATGCGTGGCCGCAACCTCGATCCCGCTGTCAGTGAAGAACCGCGAAACCGGTTCATCGCCCAGTTCCAGATAGGGCGAAATAAGGCCAATTCGCCGGATTCCGCCAAGTGCCTTCAACGCTGCCAGGATTGCATCTGCGCTCATAATGATCTTTGCACCACCTGCTGCTTCCGCAAGACGGCCATGCAATGCCTCATGCGCAGCGTGGCCTTCCCAATAGCCATCTGGCGATACCGCAGCAATGATCGCCCCGGTGCCGCAATGGCGCAGGCTGCGGATGGCGTCCGGGGTGGAGCTGCGGATGTTTTCAATCACCCGGTTAAAGCCGTCCGTATGGGTCAGGGAATCGTCATCAATGAGCATCCTGCCGATGTGATTGGTGACGCCAAAGGGGCGCATGTCCTCCATTTCAGGCTGCGCTGAGGTGTTGGTTGACGGGATGGCAACGCCAATGCGCAGCCGCTTGCCGAGAAAATTGCTCATAGTCAGATCCTGTAAATATATAAATTCTTGAGAGCAGCGGCCCAATGGCCGCCGCTGCGGACTTCAGGCAAGGATCGAGGCTGCCATATCGGCATCGCCCCGGCCTTGCGCCTGCACCCGCCGGTAGCGGTTCAGGCCTGCCTCGGCCAAATCCGCCCGCACGCCTGCCTCCCGAGCGGCATCAAGGATCAGCCCACTGTCCTTGACGGCGTTGTCTATGGTGAAAGCCGGAGTGAAATCTCCCGATGCCATGGCCTGGGCTTTCATTTGGAAAAAGGGGGTATCCAGTGGCCCGCCACGCAGAGTGTCCGCCACCAGTTCCGGATCCAGTCCCAGGCCGCGAGCCAGGGCCAGGCTCTCTGCCGCTCCATGGGTCAGTGCGAAAACCCAGCTGTTCAGCGCCAGCTTCAGCCGGGTTGCCATTCCGGGGGCGGTGTCCAGCCAGCGGGTGGCTTTACCAACAGCATCCAGTACCGGCTGCACAGCTTCCTTAGTACTGTCCGGACCGGCAGCCAGCACTAGAAGCTGCCCGGCCTCAGCGGGTTGGCGGGTGCCAAGCACTGGTGCATCGATCAGGGTGAGCCCCTTGCGGTCCACCAGCGTCTTCAGCCCGGACATGTCGGCCGGCCCGACTGTGCTCATCTGCAGCCAGCAGACAGGTTTCTCCGGCATGGCCTCAGCGTCCGGCAGCGCCGACATGACTTCTGCGATGGCCCTTGCGTCTTTCAGCATGGTCACAATGACTCTGGCGTTCTGAACCGCCTCAGCGGGATCCGCAGCTACTGTGATATTCGGCGCCGCCAAGGCTAAAGCTTTACCAGCGGAGCGGTTCCATACACTGACCTGGCAGCCAGTCGCAGCGATATTGCGTGCCATCGGGGCCCCCATCAGCCCGGTTCCCAGAACTGCCACGCACAGGGCGGAACGGGGTGGCGGCGAAATTGCGTCCGTTGTCATGTTTAACCTCTGTTTCTTGGGTTCCAGCGACCGCTGTGGTGTTGGCCCCACCGGGGTGGCCGCATTTAAAACCGCTTATGGAACAATCATTCCACAACAGTCAACAACCAATAGGAGAACTTCATGCTAATGTTACACCGTTTCGATGGAGGCTTCGACGATACTGTGCAGATAGGGCTGGCGGCAGGCCGCCGGGAGCCCTTTGCTGACAACTCTAATGCCTTGTATTACAGCAACAAAGTACCGGGACAGCATTTGGCAATCCTGATCAGGCGAAATTTCTCCGGCCTTTTGGCCGCGCTTTAGCAGGCGCAGCAATCCGCTCTCCAGCCGTTCGAAATGCTGCGCGACCAGCGCGCTGAGTTCCGGATCCCGGCCCGAAACCTCCAGGCTGCTGTTGGCGGCAAAACAGCCAAAACCCTCATGGTCGCTCAGCTCGTTGTCAACGATGGATGTTAACAGTGCCCGGAGGTTGCTTCTTACATCACCAGGCCGGGAGATCAGCGCGACATTCTCGGTGGTGACCCTCCGGTATTCTTTAAGGGCAAGCGCAAAAAGCGTTTTCTTGCCCCCAAAGGAATTGTATATCGTGCTGCGGGACAGGCCGGTTGCTTCTACCAGATCATTCATGGAGGTCGCAGCATAGCCATTGCGCCAGAATGTGCGCATGACTGCGTCAATCACCGCGCCTTCATCAAATTCTCTTGGCCTCATAGTGCTCTCAACCATTCTGTACCGAATGTTTCAGAACTATGCCAGAAGAGAGATCCATGCAACATTGTTGTGCAGGTGATCGCGCGTAGCCGGGGAAAGCCGCGATGCAGCAGCCAAACGATAGGTGGCTGGCTGCAACTTGCTTCGGTTATCACTCATGAAAAATTGGGTCCTATCGTCCTATTCGGCCCCTTACCGGAGCAGACCCCTGGTTGATCTGATGGCCGGGACCGGCACCGCGACGTTCTGGGCCGCATTACATCACCAATGCGCCGGGCGCCCCGGCGCTTCAGGGATTTCTGTGCGGGTTCTGGCCCTAACCTGCGCGATATCGCTTTGCAGGGTCTGAAAAACCGTATCTCCGAACCATTCCAGCGAGGCTTCGCAGCCGGGTTCCTGTGCGAGCATTGCCAGGAACTCGCTGTAATCATAGGCCTTCGCACAGCGGCACCATGCCGTCGCGGGTGCTTGCGGCGCTGTAAACATTGCTGGGCGCGAAAACCCCAAGCCGGTCGCGGCCGGAGACGTTTTTCAGGTGGTAATGGGCAATGCGCGGCAACAGGATGCGGCTGCGCAGCAGATCCGGGTCATGCAACGGCAGGTAGTCGCTGATCATCGGCACCGACAGCCCCTGCGCCGCCATCCACTGGGCATTGTGAATGGCCAGCGGTGATTGGTTGCGCGCGTGAATGGCCCATAGTTCGATGCCCTTAAAACCGTTATCGTGGGCCCAGCAGGCGATGTCCTTGAGACCGATCAGCTGATGGCGGAACGAGATGGTGCAAAGCGAGATCTTCATGCCCGCACCTCCTGCGGCTGCGAACAGGTCGGGGATCAGGGCACGGTCGCCTGTATGGGCGATGCGGGCGGCCAGAAAGTGCAGGCTGCGGAAGCCCTCGCACAGGGCCTCCACCCGGTCGCATTCGGCGTCGAAGGGTTCGAACGCCGTGTCCAGCTCCTGCCAGAAGAAAGCAAAGGCGTGCTCATAGGCGTATTTGCGCAAAGAGAGCACCGGCATTTCCCGCAACGCGCGGCCCAGGTCCGCCAGCGCCAGCGGGCGGGCGGGGTCGCAGTGGTAGTCGAAAATCTGCCGCAGGGCGGAGGTCAGCAGGTTGTCATCCGCGCGGAAGGTCTCGGCGAAATAGGCGGCCAAATCGGCGGGCTGCGGCGCCTGCGCATGGCCGCGGTGCAGGGTGTAGCCGCCCGCGACGGTGGGCTGTGCCATCGCGTTCAGGATGGTTTCGCGCGGCAGGTCGCCGCGCCAGCGGTAGTCCGGATCATAAAGATGCCAGAGGTCCGGATCATCTGTCAGCTCGATGATGACATAGTGGGGGAAGGGGTTCTGGTTGTACTTGTTCTCGCGCTCCGGCAGGTGGAACATGTCGAGGAGAACCACCAGCTGCTCGTCATCGGATTTGGTTGAGAGGAGCTGTTCGAAGCGGATCAGGTTCTGCTCCTTGGTCCGGCTGTGGTCGTACCACTCGCGCACCGGGATGTTGTAGAGCCACTCGACCCAAGCCGCGAAGTGGTCCTGGGTGATTTCCTCGCTGTGGTAGGCGAGCTGCATCGCCGGGGTTACCGCAAAGCTGCTGTCCCAGGTGCCGAAGTAGAAGCGGCGGATTCAGGTGTTAGTGGCGGCGGATCGCGGCGCAAAGGCAGCTGACAAAGCAGTGCACGGTGATTTCGCTGGGGGCAGGGGCGGTGTCCGCTTGCAGCTTGGGGGTCTCGCCCAGCAGCATGCGGATCAGGCCGTCGACGGTGGCGAAATCGTCTTTGGACAGCTTGCGTTCGGGCATCTCAATGCCGTGGTCCGTTTCCAGATGCAGCATCAGGTTGATCAGGATCACCGAGTCAATGTGCAGGTCGTCGTTCAGCACGGCCTGCGCACTGAAGTTCTGCATATGCGGGTTTGCAAGCGGCCCGGCCAGTGTCTGGCGCATGGCCTCTAGTACGGTGTCGCAGGTCATGCGGGAACCGCCTTTTGTGAGTATCGGGCCGAGATTTCGCGGCGGCTGTTCTTGCCGTTGGCCTGGCGGGGCAGGGCGGGCAGCTGTTTGATCAAGGTGGGCTGCTGGTAGCCGGAAAGTGCCGCGCGGCAGGCCTGACGGATGGTTTCTTCGGTTTCGGTGCCTGAATAGAGCAGCCCGGCGCGGGCGCCGGAATGCGGATCGGAGATGCGGAAGGCGACGGCATCACTGACGCCATGCAGCGCCATCACCGCCCGTTCCACGTCCTGCGGATAGACGTTGAGGCTCGCGACGTTGATCATGTCATCGGCGCGGGCGGTAAACACCAGCAGGCCGGTATCATTCAGGTGGCCGAGGTCACCGGTGTCGATTTCGCGTTCGGCAACGTAGATACGCACTGCATCCGGGGTGCCGTTTTGGCCTGCGCTCAGGGTGACGTGCGGCAGCGGGCGGCCGACGTCATAGGGGTTTTGCAAATCCTGGTTGATGGCAACGCAGCCGGCCTCGGAACAGCCGTACTGCTGGAACAAATAGGTGGTTCGGGCGCGGATCAGCTGGAACCAGGTCTCTGGCAGTACGGTGCCCGAGGTGTTGGCGCCACGAAAACGCCGGCAATCAGCCCGTAGGAATGGGTGACGGGGCAGGCAATCACCGGCGTCATCGCAGCACTGGCGGTGAAAAAGGCGGCGTAGCTTTCGACCTCAGCCGCAATCTCATCCCATGTGCGGGTGATCACCTTGGCCGCACCTGTGGTTCCGGAGCTCATCTGCACCAGCACGCCGCCGCGCGGCGAGGTCCGAGGGATCGATGGGGGTGTCGTTCAGAACAAACATGTCAGTCATCCTTTGTCGGTTGCCAAAGCGTTGGCGATCAGGTGGCCGTGCTGCGGCCTGTCAGGCTCTAACTTGTCGGAAATCAGGCTTTCAGCGCGGATTTGCGGGGCGAAGGGCGCGAAGGCGGCCTGCCTCTCCTGCATCCCGTGCTCGGACGCATAGCGGTCCAGCCGGGTGCGGACCCGGCGCCAGAAAGCGGTCTCTGCCAGGCCGTAGCGGCGCTGCAGCAGGTCGGAGAGGCCGGAGAGGTCGGCGAGGTTGAAAACAAACAGCGTGTCCATCACCAGCCAGCGCAGTTCCTCTGGCCGGGACATGCGGTGAAACTTGTCCGGCGGCGCGTCCTTGTAGATTGGATCTATACGCGAAAGGTCCGGGCAGAGATCCGGGCGCGACAGCAGCTCCAGCACGTATTCCAGGCTTTCGTGGAAATCGCGCGCAATCAGGCCGGTGGGCCAGCCGTTATCATGCTGCAGGATCAGGTTCTGGCCATGCGCCTCCAGCCCGATGCCGTGCGCGGCCATGAGGTGCCAGATTGGCAGCACCGCAACCTCGACCAGCCGATCCAGCCAGGTGTCCAGTCCGTGCTGTGCGATCCAATAGGCAATCACGGGCGTAGCGTCGGGTTCGCTCAGCGCGAGACCGTTCACCGGCATCATGCTGTCCGGGGCCAGGCCGGGGGACTGCGGGCTGCGGCGCCAGATCGCGGCCAGATGCCCGTCCAGCGCGGTGCCGCGGCCGACGGTGATGGCGGAGTATTCCGGCAGGAGGATCAGCGGGTAGCGGCTGGTGAACAGGCGGTCGCTGTCCAGCACATCCGCCAGCCAGTGGGAGATCGCCGGGGCGACAGTGACGGATTCCGGCGCCAGGGTGCGCAGCGCGGAGGTGTTGCGCATCATCATCGCGGTTTTCACATAGGCGCGGGCGGGGTTTTCGGCGTTCATCAGGGTGCGGACTGACTGGATGGCACGGTACTGCGCGCCGATGGGGCCGATCTCTGCCTGCTGGCCCGCGTCGCGCCATGTGTTGAAAAGCGGGTCGCCTTGCAGTTTGACATGTTGCCAGGGATGCAGGGGCAGCAGGTTGTAATTGCCGGGCGGTGCGTTGTGCTGTTTCGCCAGTGCGGTGATGCGCTGCCATTCAGCGGTGCCCAGCTCCTATTCCCAGAAGCCCTCGTGCGGCAGGGATTGCTGTATCAGCGTGTGGTGGATCAAGAGCCCTTCCAGCCGGAAGGTCTGGCCGCCCTCAGGCCCGTAGGCGAGATGGTCGGCGTCCGAAAACCCGCTGCGGGCCTTGTAACAGGGGTGGTAGGGGTGGCCCTCGTGCAGGGCGGTTTCTGCACGGGATTTACCCTGTGAAGCCGCCAGCCGGGTGATGAGGCTGCTCAGCAGGGAAGCGCGGCCAGGCATAGGATCCCCAGTCAGGGCGGCGAGGTTAAAGATGCCTTTGCCCTGCGTGCCGGTAAAAGGGTTCTGGCGGAAGATCACCTCAAACCCGCTTTCACGGCGGCCCGGCAGGTCCAGGGTGAGATAGGCCGGGTCGTCGATGATCCGGAAGCGCGGGCTGAGTTTGGTGAATTCCAGCCTGTGCAGCAACCGGGCCATGGACACACCCACCTCCAACTCGCTGCGCAGCAAGTTGGTCAGCCGCACCGGGATCGAGAAGTTCAGCATCCAGGGGCAATCCGGAGCTTAAGCCGTGCGCACCGGGGAGGTGGCGGAAAAATCGACCCCCGCCGCGCCCAGGTCGCGCAGTTTGCCCGAGGCGAGCAGCGCCTGCACTGCCGGATCCAGCCGCAGCATCTGCGCCTGCAGCGGGTGTGCCGGGACCAGGATTTCATGGGCTTGCAGCTGAAACGCCCCGGCGATGCCGGGAATCTGACCGGTCAACTCCGCGGCGGACCCTTGTGCAGACCCTTGCGAGACGATGCTTTTGTCCGCAGCAAAGAAGGCGAGCGGGAACCGGCCTGCGTATTCGGGAGCGTATGCCGCCTGCTGCCAGTTGGTCAGTCCGTCGCGGCTTTTGGGATTGGGGTGAGCCAGTGGCCGTAGGAAAGCGCCTGCTCTGCCGCCATAAAGCTGACCGGGTCAGGCGTGCCGGCTTTGCGGCGCAGGATCTTTTCGACTTCAGTGTTGCTGTTGAAGACGCCGCGCAGGAATTCTGGCAGCTTGCCGGGATCGCGGGCGTCCAGATGTGCAAAGCATTCCTGCGCTATCAGTGTCATCACCAGCACCGGCGAGGCCGCCTGCCAGGCGGAGATGCCTGCAAAGCGGATCTACGCCGCCCCGAAATGATGCGGCCTGGGACGCGGCCTGAGGTGCCGCCTGGGCGCTGAGGCCGGGCTCGTGTTTTCCGGAAGCTCATCGCAGGCCGCTCCGCAGAGGCGGGACGAGAGTAGAGGCAGGTCGCATGGTCCAGGGTTTTCCCGTAGCCGTGCCGCGGCGGGCTGACGCCTGACGGGGGGCCGGGCATTCAGGTCAACCGGGTCTGTTTCGGCATGAACTGGCGGGATGGCTGGCTGCTGAGCGGCGCCGGCAAAAGGCAGGGCACCAGTTGTGACGTTGAATTCACACCGCTCTCATTAGTCGGAGTCCGGTGGGCGGGGAAGCGGGTATTTTCCAAAAATACAAAGGACTTACGGTACCCGGCAGAAGATCGCGCATGACGGAAATCCGAAACGGGGGCGCCAAGGCAGGCGCCCCCGCGGTTGCTTAGAACTTAAGGGTAGCAACAACCGAGATATTGCGGCCCGGTTCCTTGATCGAAGTGATCGACGCGGCGGTGTATTCGGTGCCATAGGTGGCCCGGTCGGCGTATTGCGTGTCGAATACGTTGTCGATGGCCGCCCGGATGGTGACGTTGCCAAGCGACGGCGGGCTGTATTCAGCAAAGAGGTTCAGAACCTGATAGCTTTCCTGCTTTTGGGTGTAGGTTTCATAGACGCCATTGTCGTTTGACAGGGCAGCCTCGACGCTGCCGCCGACCAGCAGGTTCATGGTTGGAATTTCCTGCTGCACCTCAAACGCCAGCACCTTGCCGATCGGGGTGCCCGAATCGACGACAAAGAAGCTCTCGGCCGGCTGATCGTTGAATTCGATGTCGCTGCTGTTCATGGTGAAGCGGGCAAAGCCGCTGTCCCAGCCATAGGTGGCGGCCAGATTGAAGCCTTTGCTTTCAAAGTCGTTGCCGATGACAGCACCGGTCCGGGTAACGCCGCGGAGATTGCCGATGCTGGTCTTGAACAGCTCGCCGCCCAGGGTCCAATTGCCGCGCTGCCAGTCGGCGCCGACGATGATGTTTTTCGCGCGGGAGGATTGCAGGGCAGAATAATCCCAGGCCTGGTAGAACAGGAAGTTGTCCTCGAGGTCGTAGCCGCCGAAGACGTTGGAGTAGCCGGCCCGCAGCGACAATGCATCGGTCAGGTCATAGACCAGCGACAGGTTTCCGCTTGCGCCTGACGTTGAGCCGGTGAAGGCGGTGCCGGTCTGGGCAAAGTCCTGGCCGGTGAAGTCCTGCCAGTCATAGCGCAGGCCGGCAGAGACGCTGAGGCGGTTGGTGGGTTCAAGCCGGGCCTGAGCAAAGACGCCCAGGTTCTTGCTTTCCTCGCCGGTCAGCCCGTTGACCCAGGTCGCGTTCACCGTGCTTTCGCGGACCTGATAATCCACGCCGCCGGTGATGGTGTTGCTGTCCGACAGGTGGAAATCGTTTTTCAGCGTCAGCGCGTAGGTGCTGGAACTGGTGGATGTTGAATCGCCGAACGGGTCCGACGGGCGGTCAACGTTGATTTCAGAAAAACCAAAGGTCGCAGACGGGTCCCAGAGACCGGTTTCATTACCGCTTTCATAGCGCAGCGAGGCAATCCGGCGTTTGGTGAAATAGGGGGCGAAGCCGCGGGTGCTGGAACCGAAGTTGGGTTGGAAATTGCGGATTTCGTTATCCTGCGCCTCTTGCAGCGACAATTCGATCCGGTCGCCCTGATCACCCTCATAGGCGAATTTCAACAGGCCCGCAGTCAGGTTTGCAGCAGAACCTGTCACCTCGTTGCCGTCACCGTCCTCGTAATTGTCGCCGGTGGCGCGTTTGGCGTAGCCGAGGATTTCAAAACCGCCGCTGCGGCCTGCCAGCGTCAGCGAACCCTGGGCGGTGCTGCCGTTGCTGGAATAGGACAGGCGGGACCGGCCGCCGAAGGTTTCGCCGTCTTCGATAATGTCTTCGGCGTCGATGGTTTCCATCACCACCCGGCCCGCCAGCGCGCGGGGACCTGCGTCAGCAGGGGCAACGCCGGGATCGACGCGCACCGATTTCATCAGGCCGGGATCGAATGCATTGGCGCTGACGTGGTGGAAGGTGCGGTTGTTCTGGCTGACACCGTCCACCTGCACCGCAAGGTTCAGCATGTCGACGCCGTTGACAAAGATTTTCTGCGCAATCGGAATGCCGCCGCCGACCGAGACCGAGGCGATGCCCGCAAACAGGTCCTTGAGATCGCCCATCGCAGCGCGTTCAATCTCGGCGTCGGCCACATAGATTGATGTTGCGCGATCAGCGGCGTTGCCTGCGGGATCGCGCTGTTTGACGATGATCGGGTCCAGCGACAGCACTTCGTCTTCCTCGGCAAAGGCGGCTGGGGCGGAGATGAGAGCCAGAGCGGTGCTGCACAGCAGCCCTGACAGGCGGATGTTGGAAGTTCGTGCCATAATAAACCCGTGTTCTAAGAGCTGTTAGCTTGGGTTAAATCCTGGCTGGCCTTGCAAAGGCTTGGGCCTGATAGGGAGCAATTCCTGCGGCTGCAAGCCCCTGTCCGGGCGATTTTCCGTTAATATGCTGATGTTGCATTTTTGCGCGGCCTGGAGCCTGCGGCAGGCACAACAGCAGCGCGGCTGGACTTTTTCATCGCAGGCCGCTAAGCCGCTCTCGATTTTGAGCAAGCCAATCCCGCCAGCCAAATTCCATCTTAACAGGATAGAAAATGGCCCATCGGAAGATCTTGCAGCTGGCTGCATTCATTGCTGTTGCCCTGGCCGGCGCGGCGCAGGCGCAAAGCATTGCCATTGACACCGCGCGCGGAGCGGTCGAACTGGCTGAAATTCCACAGAAAATCGTCGTGCTGGATGCCGCAGCCGCGGACACATTGGAGGCCCTGCAGGTACCAATCGCCGGTGTCCCGTCCAAACTGTATGTCAGCTACTTGCAGGATCTGCAGGACAAGGCCGTGCCAGTAGGCACCCTGTTTGAACCGGATTTTGAAGCCATTGCAATGCTAGCGCCTGATTTGATCGTAGCGGGCGGGCGGTCCTCGGCGCAGGTTGCGGCGCTGGCCGGGATCGCCCCGGCCATCGACATGACGATATGGGGCGAAGACCACGTTGCGCAATCGCTGGCGCGGCTGCGCAGCTATGGCCGCCTGACCGGGCAGGAGGCGCGGGCGGCGGATCTGGAAGCGGCCTTCACCGCCAAACTGGAGCACACCCGCGCTGCCGTTGCCGGCCGCGGCACGGCGATGATCCTGATGACCAACGGCCCCAAAGTATCTGTCTACGGCGCAGGGTCGCGGTTCGGCTGGCTGCACACCGCGCTGAATTTGCCGGAGGCGGTCGAAAGCGTCGCAGCACAGACCCACGGCGAGGCGGTATCGTTTGAGTTCATCGCCGCGGCCAACCCGGACTGGCTGATTGTCATCGACCGTGCCGCAGCGATTGGCCAGGGCAATCAGGCGGCGGCGGTCACCTTGGACAATGCGCTGGTGGCGGGCACCACGGCCTGGCGCCGGCAGCAGGTGGTCTATCTGAATGCGGCCAACGTCTATATTGCGGGCGGCGGCATCCAGTCGATGACGGCGGCGCTGGACGAAATTCTGGCCGGGTTTGCGGCGGGTGGCTGATCCTGCTGCTCTGAACAGCCGCGTCGCGGAGGGCCGGAATACTCTGGTTCTGATGGGCCTGCTGTTGGGCCTGCTCGCTGCGGTCAGCCTGTTTGTGGGCGTCAACCGGCTGAGCCCGGCAGCGTTGCTGAGCGATCCGCAGGCGTTGCAGCTGCTGGCGGTCAGCCGCATTCCCCGCACCGTTGCGGTACTGCTGACCGGCGCGTCGATGGCGGTGGCGGGTGTCATCATGCAACTGCTGGTGCGCAATAAATTCGTCGAGCCCGGCACCACTGGCACCAATGAAGCCGCCATGCTGGGACTGCTGGCGGTGACGCTGCTGACGCCCTCGATGCCCTTGTTCGGCAAAATGCTGGCGGCCTCGGCTTCCGCACTGGCGGGCACTGCCCTGTTCATCCTGCTGGCCCGCCGCATCCCGCCGGAGCGGCCATTGCTGATCCCGCTGGCCGGGCTGGTTTACGGCGGGGTGCTGACGGCCTGCGCAACCTTCATCGCATTTCAAACCGACCTGCTGCAATATCTTGGCGTCTGGATGAGCGGCGAGTTTTCCGGCGTTCTGGCAGGGCGGTATGAGCTGCTGTGGCTGGCGGGCGGGCTGGCGATGCTGTCCTATCTTGCTGCCGATCAGTTCACCATCGCGGGGCTGGGCCGGAATGTCAGCCTGAACCTTGGGCTGCGCTACGGGCAGGTGCTGGGTTTCGGCATTGTTACCGTTTCGCTGGTGTCGGCGCTGGTGATTGTGACCGTCGGGATGCTGCCCTTCATCGGGCTGGTGGTGCCCAATCTGGTTTCTCGGATCATGGGTGACAACCTGCGCGCCAGCCTGCCGGTGGTTGCCGGCACCGGGGCCGGGCTGCTGCTGCTGTGCGATATCCTGGGGCGGCTGCTGCGTTACCCGTATGAGATCCCCGCCGGCACCGTTTTCGGCATCTTCGGCGCTGCGGTGTTTCTGTATATGCTGCTGGGGCGGCGGGCGCATGGCTGACCGGCGGATACTGGGCCTGGGTTGCTTGCTGGCGGCGGCGGCGGCGCTGTTTCTGTTCTGGGGCTTGCGCGGGCCGGTGGCCTATATCCTGGAGCTGCGGCTGGTCAAATTGGCGGGCCTGCTGTCGGTCGGGGCCGCGGTCGGGGTGGCAACGGTGCTGTTGCAGACGATCAGCCACAACCGCATCCTGACGCCCGCCTTCATGGGGTTCGATGCGTTGTTCCTGCTGCTGCAGACCGGGCTGGTTGCAGGTTTGGGGATTGCCGGCAGCAGCCAGATCCCGGCCCTTGCCGGATTCCTGCTGGATGCCGCGGTCATGATGGGCGCGGCGCTGCTGTTGTTCACCAGCGTGCTGCGCCGAACACGCCATGACATCCAGCTGATGGTGCTGACCGGCGTGGTTCTGGGGCTGATGTTCCGGACAATCACCGCCTTTGTTCAGCGGCTGATGGATCCGTCCGAATTTTCAATCGTGCAGGCCAGGATGTTCGCGCAGTTCGGCAGTTTCGACCACGAGGCGCTGGCGGTGGCCCTGGGGCTGATGCTGCTGGCCTTTGTGTGGATTTGGCGCAATCACGCGGTTCTGGATGTGGCCGCCTTGGGCCGGGACACGGCACGCAGCCTGGGCGTGGGTCATGACCGTCTGCAGTTGAAGGTGCTATGCATCATTGCCTTGCTTGTTTCGGTGTCGACGGCGCTGGCCGGGCCGATTGCCTTTTTGGGGCTGCTGGTGACCAGCCTGACGCACAGCCTGATGCAGAGCCACCGCCATGCGCTGCTGCTGCCGGCCGCGGCGCTGATTTCCGCGCTTGTTCTGGTGGCTGGCCAGACCGTGTTCGAACGCATCCTGATGCTGCAATCCACCCTGGCCGTTGTCATCGAATTTTGCGGTGGCCTGTTGTTCATGTTCCTGCTGGCAAAGGGGAAAATCCGGTGATCACAATAAAGGGCCTCAGCTATGGCCACGGCGCAAAGCCCATAATTGACGGGATTGATGCAGAAATCCCCGCAGGCCGGGTCACCGCCCTGATCGGCCCCAATGGTGCAGGCAAATCGACCCTGTTGAACCTGATCGCGCAGCAGCTGGCCCCCAGCCGCGGCTGCATCAGTCTGGACGGTACGGACACGGCCCGGATCGCCCCGGGCCAGCTGGCCCGCAAGATGGCGGTTGTTGCCCAGAACCTGACCGTAGCCAGCCGGGTCCGGGTCAAAGACCTGATCGGCTTTGGCCGCTGGCCGCACAGCCAGGGGCGGCTGACGGCAGCGGACCAGGCCGCCATCGGGGATGCGATTGAGCTGTTCGGCCTTGCCACCTTGCAGCAGCGGTTCCTGGATGAGCTGTCAGGCGGCCAGCGCCAGCGCGCCTTTATTGCCATGGCCTATGCCCAGGACACCGACTGGCTGCTGCTGGACGAGCCATTGAACAATCTGGACCTGCACCACGCCCGCAACCTGATGTCGCAGCTGCGCCGCCTGGCCGAACAGCGCGGCAAGGGCATTGTGATCGTCGTGCATGACCTCAATTATGCCATCAGCTGGTCCGATCACGTGGTGGCGCTGAAAGACGGGCGGATCGCTTTTCAAGGCCCGGTGGATGAGGCCGCCAGTGCCGCCAGCCTGACGGCACTGTATCAGACGCCGGTGGCCCTGACCCGGATCGGCGGCCTGCCGTTTGCGCAATACCACCGCTAGCGGCGGATGCAGGCAATGCGGCGGGCCGGTTGGACGGGTTCAGCCGGGATTGACCGGCATCAGCGCGGCATTGCGGCCTGCCGTCAGACCTTCAATGGAATTAACGATTGCCTGCCGGTCGATCCGGAAATGGCGGGCGAGATCGCCGATTGTTCCAGTCTGGCCAAAGTGCTCCACCCCATGCGGGATCGTCCTGTGCCCGGCCACGGCGCCAAGCCAGGCGAGGGTTGCGGGATGGCCGTCGATCACGGTGACCAAGGTGCAATGCGCAGGCAGATCCCGCAGCAGCTGTTCGATATGCGCCAAAGCGATCGGATTGCCGCGGGCGCGCTCCCGCTGGGCGGCGGTCCAGCCTGCATTCAAACGGTCCGCCGAGGTGACAGCCAGCACGCCGATATCCCGCCGCACGCCGCCGATCATACCGGCGGCGGCAATCGCCTCGTCTGCGACCGCGCCCTGATAGGCGATCACAACCGAACAATTGGGGCCGGGCTTGCGCAGCCAGTAGGCACCGTCGATGGCGCCTTGGCGGAAATCCTCATCGGCGCGTTTGCCCGGCTGCTCCAGCGGCTTTGTGCTGAGCCGCAGATAGACCGATCCGCCGGTCTCATCCCTGAGCCAAGTGCGCTCATCCGGGTCGCCGTTGCCATCCCTCTGCAAATAGCCAAAGGCCCATTCCATGATTACCGCCAGTTCATCGGCAAAGGCAGGTTCAAAGGCCGCCAGCCCGTCCTGGCTCATCCCGATCAGCGGGGTGCTGATGGATTGATGCGCGCCGCCCTCGGGCGCCAGTGTCACACCGGAAGGGGTGCCTGCAATCATGAACCGCGCGTCCTGGTAACAGGCATAGTTCAGCGCATCGAGACCGCGGCAGACAAAGGGATCATAGACCGTGCCGACCGGGATCACCCGCTTGCCCCACAGGCTGTGCGCCAGCCCCGCTGCCCCCAGCAGCAGGAACAGGTTCATCTCGGCAATGCCCAGCTCCAGATGCTGGCCCTCGGGGGCAAAGTTCCACTTGGCGGTGGAGGGAATGCGGTGTTCGATGAACGCATCCGCCTGCGCCTCGCGGGCAAACAGTTTGCGCCGGTTCACCCATGGCCCCAGCCCGGTGGTGCCGGTCACATCCGGCGAGGTGGTCAGGATCCGTGCCGCCAGTTCGCTGTCACCGCGCGCCAGCGCATCCATGATTTTGCCAAAGGCCATCTGGGTCGAGATTTCACGGGATGTATCCAACGCCACGGATGGCACCGCCAGCGGCGCCTCGGCATACCGGCGCGGGCCCTGGGCAAAAAACGGCACCTGGCCCAGGAAGGCCTGCAGCGCCGGCACATCCGCAACGGTGGCAAAAGGATCCCATTCCTGGCCTTTGGGCACCCCCATATGTGATTGCCAATCCGCCATCTGGGCCTTGGTCATCAGCCCGCCGTGGTTATCCTTGTGGCCGGCAATCGGCGTGCCCCAGCCCTTGACCGTATAGGCCAGGAAGCAGACCGGGCGGTCGTGGCCGATGGCAGCAAACGCATCCGCCATGGTCTCCACACAGTTGCCGCCGAGATTTTCCATCAGCGCCGCCAGCTCCGCATCATTGCGGTGGTCTATCAGCGCTGTGACCGCGCCCTGATCGCCCAAGTCATCCAGCAGCCGCTGGCGCCAGACCGCACCGCCCATGTAGGTCAGCGCCGAATATTCCTGGTTCGGGCAGGCATCGATCCAGGCGCGCAAGGCTTCCCCGCCCGGCTCTTCAAATGCCGCACGCTGCAGCGCCCCGTATTTCACCCGCACCACATCCCAGCCAAAGGCATCAAAGATCTTCTCGATGCGCTCAAACAGCCCTTCGCGCACAATCCCATCCAGCGACTGGCGGTTGTAGTCGATGATCCACCAGGTGTTGCGCAGGCCGTTCTTCCAGCCCTCTTGCAGTACCTCGTAGATGTTGCCCTCATCCAGTTCGGCATCACCGACCAGGGCCACCATGCGCCCCAGTCTGGTTCCCGTCCCCCAGTCCTTGGCGGCGATGAAATCCTGCACCAGGGACGCCAGCGCGGTGATGCCGACACCCAGCCCGACCGAGCCGGTGGAGAAATCCACATCGTCAATGTCCTTGGTGCGGCTGGGATAGCTTTGCACCCCGCCAAAGCCGCGGAAATTCTCCATCTTTTCGCGGGTTTGGTTGCCCATCAGGTATTGCATCGCGTGGAAGACGGGCGAGGCATGCGGTTTCACCGCCACCCGGTCCTCGGGCCGCAGCGCCGAGAAGTACAGCGCCGTCATGATCGACACCATCGAGGCAGAGGAGGCCTGATGCCCGCCCACCTTGATCCCGTCCGGATTGGGGCGGATGTGGTTGGCGTTGTGGATCATCCAGTGCGACAGCCACAACAGCCGCTGCTCAACGGTCTTCAGATGGGTCAGGTCCGGGCGCATGGCTGTCTCCTTATTCGGCGGCGTGCTGCACCGGGGCGGGCAGGGCCTGCTCCAGATCCGCCAGAATGTCCTCGACCTCCTCCAGGCCGACGGACAGGCGGATCAGCCCGTCGCTGATGCCATGTTCGGCGCGCTCTTCCGGCGTATAGGTCGAATGGGTCATCGAGGCGGGGTGCTGGATCAGGGTCTCGGCATCACCCAGAGACACCGCGCGCTGGATCATCTGCAGACCGTTCATCAGCGCGATGCCGCCGGCCAGCCCGCCCTCGACCTCAAACGCGATCATCGCGCCGGGCTGGTCCATCTGGCGTTCCGCCACGTCATGCTGCGGGAAGCTTTTGAGGCCTGGGAAGTGCATTGTGCGGACCGCCGGATGGGCGGCGAGGAAGTCTGCAACCACCCTGGCCGAGGCGCAGTGGCGGTCCATCCGCAGGTTCAGCGTCTTCAGACCGCGCAGGATCAGCATGGCATTGAACGGCGCCATCACCGCACCGGTCATGTCTTTCATGCCGACCAGACGGATTTCGGCGATCTGCTCGGCACGGCCCGCAACCAGCCCGGCCACCACATCGCCATGGCCGCCAAGGTATTTGGTGGCGGAATGCAGCACAATATCGGCGCCCAGTTCAATCGGGCGGGTCAGATACGGGGTGGAATAGGTGTTGTCGACCACCAGCTGGGCGCCAGAGGCATGGGCAATCTCGGCCGCGCCTTCGATATCCACCAGCCGCATGTTGGGGTTGGCCGGCGTTTCAAAGTAGACCACCCGCGTCTTGCCAGAGACCGCTTTGCGCAGGTTGTCCAGGTCGCTCATGTCGACATGGGTGATGGTGACGCCCCATTTCGCCAGCCCGTGACGCATGAAGGCAAAGGTGCAGCCATAAAGCGTCTTGTCGACGATGACTTCGTCCCCCGGCGACAGCAGTGTCCACAGCACAGCGGTCACCGCCCCCATGCCGCTGGCCAGCGCCAGGCCGGCTTCTGCGCCCTCCAGCGTGGCGATGCGCTGCTCCAGCAGATCGCAGGTCGGGTTTGAGATGCGGCTGTAAATATGGCCCGCGCGCTCCCCCGCAAACATCTCGCCGCCGGCCTCGGCAGTCTCAAACGCAAAGGTCGATGTCAGGTGCAGCGGCGGCGTCAATGCGCCTTCGTGGTCCTGCGGATCATAGGCGTGATGGATGGCGCGGGTGGCAAAGCCGTTGGGACCGGTCATGGCTGTCTCCTCAATCTGATTTCGGCCATAATGAACCCAAGTGCACAGCATTTGATTGCGAAATATGCCTCAGAAGATATAATTATTGGCAGATACTGCCAACTCGGGATCCGCATGGACAACAAAGACAGACAAATCATCCGCGCCCTGCAGCAGGACGGGCGGATGACCAACCAGGAGCTTGCCGACGCGGTCAGCCTGTCTCCGTCGCCGTGTCTGCGGCGGGTCCGGAACCTTGAAGCCAAGGGGATTATCCGCGGTTACAGCGCCGATGCGGATGCCGCCGCCTGCGGGCTGGCGATCACCGTCTTTGTCCGCATCCGCCTGGAACGGCATAACGAAACCGACGTCCAGAATTTCGAACGGCGGATGCAGATGATCGAGGAGGTGCTGGAGTGCCACGTGCTGACTGGCGCAATGGACTACCAATTGCGGGTACTGGTGCCTGATCTGGAAGCCTATGAAAATTTCATCCGCCACCGCATTCATCCGATCGGCGGCATTGCATCGATCGACACCAGTTTTGTCTACGGCACCGTAAAACGCACCGCTGTCTTTCCCCTGTCTGAATGAACCCGGACCTTTTACTCCCGCCGCCAAGCGCAAAGCAACGGGCCCTGACCCTAAGGGCAACCGCTAAAACGCAAGCTGCGGCAGGCTGTGCGGGTTCAGCTTTAAAAGGGCTGCAATCAGCCCCAGGCCTTTGCTGAAACGGGTCTCATCCTGAACCGCGCCCAGCGAAATCCGCACTGCGCCCGGTGAGCGTGTATCCGGGGGCAGAAAAGGCGCGTCAGGCGTAACGGCTATGTGCATCTGGCTCGCATATTGCGAAAAATCGACGGAGCTCCACCCGTCAGGCAGCGGCAACCACAGATGCAGTGCTGCAGGGTGCCCTGTCCAGGGTATTCCATTTAATACTCCGCAAACAGTGCGGTAGCGGCTTTTCAGTGCTTTCCTTTGCCAGTCTGCAATCTCCAGCGCTGTGCCGTCCGATACCCAGCAGCCGGCCAGTTCCTGCATTAAGGGCGTGCCCGCCCCCCCGAAACTCAGCAGGCGGCCCGTCAGGGAAGGGAGCAAATGGCTTGGCGCAGCCATGTATCCGGCCTGCAGCCCGGGCATCAGGCATGTGCTGAGGGCAGACATATAGACGGAACGTTCCGGCACCAGCGTTGCCACCGGCGGCGGGCGATCCTCTGCTACAGGGCCAAGCGGATCATCTTCAATGATGTAAAGACCATGGTCATCGGCAATCCGGGACAGCTCCCTGCGCCGGTCTTCGGGCATCATAACCGGCACCGGGTTTGCCAATGACGGCAGCAAACACAGGACTTTAGCGCCGGACGTCCGGCAGGCTTTCACCAATGCATCCGGCAAAATGCCAGATGAGTCCGTTTTCAGTCCTGAAAGTTTCAATCCCAAATAGGAACAACCGGAAACGAGCAGATTATGGGTGATGCAGTCAGACAAAACGGTGTCGCCAGGACGGGTCAGTGCGGACAGCGCAACAGACATTCCGTGACTGCCGCCGTTTGTCACCAGAATCTGTTCCGGAGCGGCGGCAAGACCGCAGGCTGCCAGCCACTTTGCCCCTGCCGCGCGGCGGCCATCATGCCCGGAGCTGAAACCGCAATCCTGCAGGGCCGAGGGGTTCAGTTCTGCCGTAAGCCTCTGCAATGACAGCTGAAACTGCTTGCTGTGCTCTTGGTTGCGGATGGGGCGGGAGGTAGAGAAGTCAAACCCTTCTTCAAGAGCGGTTCTTGGCGGAGCCGCGTCTGGCCCGGGACCGCTGACATAGCTGCCCCGGCCAACCTGTCCGTCAATCAGGTTCTGCTTGCGCAAGCTATCGTAGGCTTTGCTTACGGTGTGAACGCTCAAACCAAGCCGGTCTGCCATTTTGCGGTGCGGCGGCAGCCGGGATCCGGCAGGGAGCTTCTCCGTCAGTATGGCCTGCTCAATCGCAACTGCCAGGCTGGCATGCAAAGGTGAACGAAGCGTTTCGGGATCAGGATACCACATTGCCGCTCCTCAATCCTGGCCGCAGGGTCGAAGCGACGGGGTGCCACAGGCCCGGCTGCCTGGTCACGCCGCTTTTACTTTTGCAGCCTGGCCGGTTCCCGCAATAAGAGCCCTGTGCAAAACCGTGACCGCAGTTTCCGCTGACGTCCGTGGCACCGCAAATTGAACATCGACATTGCGCGGTGTCTGATGCGCAGCGATCACCCCGACACCCGCTTGGTCAAAGGCTGCAAGCCCGCGGCGAAGCACTTGCACCCCGGACAGGTCGCGTCCAATGGCCGAAACGATGGACAACGCCCGTGTGCTGACCTGGGCGGACGGATACGCGCGCTCAAGGTCATTCACCACACGGCGCACTGTCTTCAGCGATGCCTCGACATAGTGGGTGATCGTATTGGCGTTCGAGCTTTTGGAAACGATCCGGACGTTGTGGCGGCGCAGGGCCTCTAGAACAGTGGCATCATAGCCTTTGACGCCGACCATATCCTGCTCGAACAGCTCCAGCGCAACCACATCAAGGCTGGTCACGATTTCAACGGCTGCGGTTTTGGAAGGCTGGCCGTCGATGAGGGTGCCGGGATCGGAAGGCTCAAAGGCATTGGTGATGCGCAGAGCCACTTTTGACTGGCGCAGGATCTTGGCAGCATTCGGGTGAATGGCCTCCATCCCCATATTCGACAGCTGGTCGGCGACATCGTAATTCGTGTGCCCCAGTTTGCGCACGGCTTTTGTGCCCACCAGCGCCGGATCTGCGGATGACAGGTGGAACTCCTTGTGGATGATCGCCTCTTTCGCCTGGGTGTATGCCGCGATGGTGGAAAATGTGACTTCGGAATACCCGCGGTCATATTCGCGCATCAGCCCCTCGCGGCACTGCGCGTAGCCGGTGACGACAGGCAGTTCTGACGCCAGGTCAAGAGTGCCAAGGCCGCCACTGATCCGTTCCTCAAGCGAGCATTCCCTGTCATCGCGCCAGCCGCTGAGGTCAATAAAACGGGCATTCACACCGGCACGCTGCAGCATCAGCGTTGTCACAAAGGCGGAATGCGCCTCGCCCAGCCCGGACAGCAGCTCGCGCACCAGCATCATCTGGCTCGACAGGCGGAAATGGCCGTAGGAGCACAGGCGCTGCAGGTCGAACAGGCAGCTGCGGGCCCCTTCGATGCGGTCGCGCACGAAATCCTCCGCCAGCGCCCGGTCGGCCGGATTGTCCAGGACGCCATTGTGGACCCTGGCCATCGCTTCACCCACGCGGCTCAGCGCATCAAGCCAGCCATGATCGTTGTCGTCGTTGGCAAACAGGGCATAGACGCCAGGTTCCCCGGATTTCTTGTGCTCCAGCAGCAAGTTGGTGATCCCGCCAAAAGCGGAAACAACAAAAATCCGGTGATAGAGCGCGCCACCGCGACGGTCAGCAATGATCAAAGTGTCGCGCAATTCCCGGATGCGGGACATCGACGTGCCGCCGATCTTCTCGACGGTATGTTCGGGAAAATTCACTGTCTATCCCCCGGCTGGCGCCGGGGCCTCTTCAAGTGGTTTCCAGTGCGTAGGAGCCATCTTCGCGATGGGTTTCGCTACCGGTCACCGGCGGGTTAAACACACAGGCCATGACAAGCTCTTCCTCAGCGCGCAGGGTGTGGCGGTCATGTTTGTCCAGCGCGTACATGACGCCGGGCCGGATCAGGTGGGTTTCGCCGGTGGCCAGATCGGTGATCGAGCCTGTGCCTTGCATGCAATAAACGCTCTCGAAGTGGTTCTTGTATTCGAACGTGTGTTCCGAACCGGCCTCAAGAAAGGTGATGTGGAACGAAAACCCCATCCCGTCCTGCTCCAGCAGCATCCGGACCGAAGACCACTTTGCGTCCGATACAACGCGGCTGCGGTCACTTTTGACAATGTCGTTGTAGTCGCGAACTATCATGTCTTACTCCGCTGCAAATTTGCTTGAGTCCGTTACGCCGCGGATCGCGCCGCGCAGGATGTTCAGACCCTTCATCAGGGTATCCTCAGATGTGGTCAGGGGGGCCAGCACCTTGACCACCTGGTCTTTGTTGCCCGAGGTTTCGATAATCAGCCCGTTTTCAAAGGCATGGGCGCAGATGCTGGCGGCCAGTTCGCCAGAGCCGACATCCAGCCCCTGCATCATGCCGCGCCCCTTGAGACAGGCGCCAGGCAGCAATTCGGCCATTTCCTCCAGGGCGGCAGTCAACAGCCGGGCTTTGGCGGCGGCATCCTTTTGGAACCGGCCGTCACCCCAGAATTTCCGGATCGCAACCCGGGCCGTGACAAAGGCATGAGTGTTGCCGCGGAAGGTGCCGTTGTGTTCGGCCGGGCCGAATATGTCATGTGCGGGGCGCACCAGCATCAGCGCCATCGGCAGGCCAAATCCCGAGATCGATTTCGCCAGCGTCACAATGTCCGGTGTGATCCCCATGTCCTCAAACGAAAAGAAGCCGCCGGTACGGCCGCAGCCGGCCTGGATGTCGTCGATGATCAGCAGCGCGCCGTGCTCCTTGGCCAGCGCGGCGATGCGCTGCACCCATTCGGGGCGCGCGGCATTCAGGCCGCCTTCGCCCTGCACGGTCTCCAGCAGGATAGCCGCAGGGGCGTCGATGCCGCTGGAGCGGTCGTTCAGCATCGTCTCAAGGTATTCAGCGGTATCAGCGCCGCCCGGAAAGTAGCCGTCATAGGGCATCCGGGTGACGCCGTTCAGCGGGGTGCCGGCGCCGCCGCGGTGATAGCTGTTGCCGGTGGCCGCCAAGGCGCCCAGGGTGACACCGTGAAAGCCGTTGGTGAAGGCGATGACAGTGCTGCGGCCGGTCACCTTGCGGGCCAGTTTCAGCGCTGCCTCAACCGCATTGGCGCCGGTCGGGCCGGTGAACATCACCTTGTGGTCCATGTTGCGCGGCCGCAGGATGTGCCGGTCGAAGGCATCAAGGAAATCCGCCTTGGCACTGGTGTGGAAATCCAGCCCGTGCGCCAGCCCGTCGGATGAGATGTGGTCGAGCAGCGCCGCCTTCATGTCCGGATCGTTGTGCCCGTAGTTGAGCGACGAACAGCCGGCAAGAAAGTCGATGTACCGGCGTCCCTTGTCGTCAGTCAGCTCAGAGCCGCTGGCATGGGTGAACACCGTATCGAAGCCGCGGCAATAGCTGCGCGCTTCGGATTCGCGGCGCTTGAAAATGGAAATCTCGGCTGACGTATCAGTCGGCATATTGTGTCCTCTTGGAACTAGACAGGTCAAAACGGGCAAGCGCCACATGGATCAAAGCGCCCTCAAACTGTGCTGCCGGGCGCCTCGGAGAAATCGATCGTAACCATGTGCTCGGTACTCTGGCGGTCACGGAAATGCCCGGTCTGCGTAAAATGGGGCCGGCTCCTCAGCGGCGCGCTCCGGTTGGCTGCGAAGTTGTGGAACAATGCCCAGGACGCTCTGTTTTCTTGCGTGATTGTCGTTTGCAGCCGTTTGATGTTTTTGCAGGCCTCGCGGAGCAGCAGGCCGTTCAGCATCCGCGAGCCAAGCCCGGTCCCGCGGGCGTGTTCCGACACTGCCACCTGCCAGACAAACAGCGTTTCCGGATCGTCAGGCAGAACGTAGGCAGAAGTCCAGCCAGCTATTTCTTCCTCAATCTCGGCAACCACGCAGGTCTCGCTGAAGTGGTCGCACTGGATCAGATTGCAGTACATGGAGTTTTCGTCGAGCGGCTTGCATGCGCGCACCAGCTCCCAGATTCCGGCTCCATCTTCCGCTGCGGGCTCGCGCAGCGCAGGTGTTGCTTTCCGGAAAAACTCTAACGCATGCCGCATCTGCCCCGGCGCCTCCATTTTAATTTGACTGACTAAGTAACACCCTCCCGCAACGGCTGCAAGACTGTGTCGCAGATTGCGTCAATGTGTCGTTTTTTTCCCAATATCCGCGAAAAAACGCCCATCAAGTGGATCACTTATGCTTCATCTTTCAAAGTAAAAAGCCATAAAACCGCACTTCTTGATTATCCCTCCAAGCTCTGCCAGAAATTGAAGATGGACCGTATTGATGCCAGCTTGATAGCCCTGCGCCGGATTCTGCGCGCGACCGACCTGTTCGGACGTGAGCTTGCCCGGTCGGTTGAACTGACTGCACCGCAGTTTCGGGTGCTGCAAATTATTGCCGGCAGCGGGTATTGCACGGCCAAGGCAATCTCGCAGCAGATGCGGATTTCCCAAGCAACCGTGACTTCGCTTGTCGACAAGCTGGTGCGCAAAGAGATGGCCGTACGTGAAAAGTCGCAGACCGACCGGCGTCAAACCGATATATCTGTCACTGCAAAAGGCCGTCAGGCAATTGCCGAAGCCCCTGACCCCCTGCAGCAACGGTTTGTTCGCAAGTTTGAAGCGATGGAAGATTGGGAGCAGGCAGGGTTGATTGCGGCACTGGAACGTGTCGCCGCCATGCTGGACGCGGAGGACATTGATGCAGCACCCGTTTTGGATACCGGGGAAAGCCTGACGACTTCCTGAGCCGGCCTTGCCGCAACTGCTGAAAGAGCGGACAGAATGTGCAAGTTATACTGACAGCCCCGGCGGCGCCGAAGTGCGGAGGCTAAGTGCGTAAAGAACACCCGCTCTTTGCTTGCTTAAGGGCTGCAGATGAGGACACAAGCTGCTCCTTCGCGCCAAGATGCGGCAATGTCCGCTACCGGACAGCAGGCTGGACTATGCAAAGGGGCGCTTCCTGTGCATTGCCGGTCCTGTCGCTGCCAGCAGCACTAGAGACCTCGCCCGCTCGACTGTGAACGACGGCCTTCATAGTTTGGAGGGGTTGCGCACGCAGATCCAGCGAACTCACACTTTTCGCTCTTCCTGTTGCACATTCAACATAACCCAGATTACAGGCTTCATCTATGCAGCGCTCACAACCGTTTCTGCGCCAAATTTGCTAAGGTCCCTGCCAAGCCGGACAACCTGCACCGGGCGTTGAATGTCGAACCGGACCGGCTGGCGGAAGTTCTGTGCTGGCGGGAGAATCGCTATGCCGGCAAACAGCTCACAACTTCCTATGACCGCAAGCGGATCATGCTGGAAGAGAACGAATTGTCACGCGCTGGTTGCAAATATGCGGATACCTATGCCTTTGCGGATGGGCGGTTTGAGGTCCGCTTGAAAGGCCACTCCCTGCCCTACCGGGTCATTGATATGAACCCAGCGCGTCACCCATGCTGCCGTCATCGGGAACAAGCGGCTGAGTGCGGTTATGGCGCATATCAAAGAGATGCATGAGAAAGCGCCGCCAAAGCCCAAAGTGCAGACCAATTCCGAGAAGATGAGGTATAAGCCCAGGCCCTGCAAGAAGGAATTGCCGGAGGCGATGATCGCAAGCGACTGACATGGTGTGTTTGCGGCGGCCGCTCTCCCAGGGCGAACGAGGTCCGGTAAGATGGGCCTCAGCAAAACCAGCCGTGAAGGAGAACGACCATGCCGCATTATGTTGGTCTGGACGTGCCCGTCAAATCCGTGTCGATCTGTGTTGTCGATGAAACTGGCGAGGTGCTTGCGCGCGACGAAACCAGTTCGGATCCGGACGCAATCGCATCATTCATTTCGGAGCACGCCGCTGAGCCCGAGCGGATTGTGCATGAGAGCGGCATTCTGGCCATCTGGCTTACCCGCGAACTGGAGAAACGCGGCCTTCCGATCATCTGCATTGATGCCCGCCTGGCGCACAAGGCGCTGTCTGGGCGGATCAACAAGTCCGATACCGGTGATGCTGAAGGGCTGGCGCATCTGGCCCGTACCGGATGGTTCAGCCGGGTTCACATCAGAAGCGAGGCGTCGGAGCGGATCCGCGTGCTCATTGGCGCACGGGAGCGCCTGATCAGGATGCGCAAGGACCTGGAGGCGCATGTTCGCGGTGTGCTGAAGGTTTTCGGGATCTGTATGGGTTCAGTTGGCCGGGCAAACCTGCGGCAGGGCTTCCGTGATCAGTTCGCTGAGGCCGGTCAGACCAACCCGGCACTCGGCGTGATGGCCGGCATGTTCATCCCGATCCACAGGGCCCTGTGCGCGGCTGCGGAAGCGATGGATGAAGATCTCAGGCTCATAGCGCGCCAAGCGGCCTTGCCCGCCGCCTCATGACCGTCCCGGGCGTTGGGCCCGTCGTGGCGCTGTCTTTTTTCGCAACCCTCGACAACGCAGGCCGTTTCCGGAGATCCCGAGACGTCGGTGCTTTCCTCGGCCTCACGCCGCGGCGGCATCAATCCGGAGACATGGACTGGTCCGGACGGATATCGAAATGCGGAGACCGTGATCTGCGCAGATTGCTCTACTCCGCTGCAACCAGCTTGATCACCCAGGTCAGAAAGCCGTCAAAACTGCGCGTGTGGGCCAAGAAGCTGCAAGACCGAAAGGGCTTCAAGAAAGCTGCGGTGGCGGTATCCCGAAAACTCGCTGTCGTCATGATGTGCATCTGGCGCGACGGGACAGATTTCGAACCGGAAAAGGAGCTCATCACCTAACAACCAACTGAGACACCGCCCACCAGAGACAGGGCGGGTTCAGCGTTCTTCGGGACGGCGGCGGATCAAGCCAGTCTAAAGCGGTTGAAGGAGCCAACGCTCACTTCGCGAATGACATTCTGGCCGGTCAGCTCCCGGACGCCATCAGGAAGCGGTAACACCGACTTCGTAGAGAACCAGGACCCCGAACGGCAATAGAACCCGCACTTGACAATCCCGCAAACAGAGAACCGCAATGCGGATAAAGCTGCCGTTGAATTTTGCATGTCCGTATGGGATCGTCCCTTATGAACATTGAGATAAACGACTACGATCTTCTGACCGACGACAAGGATGGTCGAAGTCGTTGTGTTCTGTACACAAATGACCAGATTGATCTGGCCTTTGCCACTGTACTGGAAGCCAAGATATTCATCTCAAGCGCTGGAAAATCCTTCCCATGCGAGGTTTACCAACCGAGGCCGAACGGCCATCTTGATTTACCGCATCTGCATATGAGAGCAGACGGCCAGTTTTGCTTGAACGAGATCATCGCTGTCGGCGACATTATCACAGTTATGTAGGTCTGGGCTCAAACCGCTATCCAGCGGTTTCAGTCTCATGTTCTCACCAGGCTTATCAGCCCTTCGATATTTGCGGTCTACGGGCTGCCAAACATTGTTCCTGTTGCGCTACGCAGTGACGTTTCTGCTTTGCGCAGCCGGCGGCATTTCTGAATGGTGTCCAAATCATTTGCACCCAGGAGCGAAACTCACCGGAGGCACCCAAATGCCCCCGGTGAAAGCCACCTGAAGGATTGGCAGATGTTTGCTCCGCCAAACCCGTGCTGTTCTACGCCCGGACCTGGCGTCAGATCAGGTCATCAAAGGCAACCGTCTGATCTGCAAAGACTAACAGGCCAATATCCAGCAGTTGGTCGCGGCCTTCATAATAGCCATCAACCCCGCCGCTGGCCGCATCAGTTACCGTCAGACGGGTAATGTCGGTACCCCGGTTGGAGTCAAAGTAGGTATAGCTTTCAAAGCTATAGTCCTCGAAGTTCCCATCAAACACCGCGCGGTCCCGGTCTGAGGGGTCCGACGCATTCCAGCTGTGGCCCTGCAGCCGGTCATCGCCAAGGCCGCCATAGAGCCAATCCCGGCCGTCTTCGCCATACAGCGTGTCATTGCCATCGCCGCCAAACAGATAATCCCGGCCGCTGCCGCCCGCCAGTTTGTCGTGGCCCCCCTGACCGGACAGCGTATCCGCTCCGTCACCGCCATAAAGGTTGTCGTTGCCCTTTCCGCCTCTCAGCAAGTCATCATTGCCATACCCCAGCAGCCGGTCATCGCCGTCTTTTCCAATCAGCACATCGGCACCATCGGCACCGCGCAATTCGTCGCTGTTATTGGAACCGAACTGAATATCCGCCGCTCGAACGGTGACATCCTTGAACGCGGCAAAGGTATCCTCCGGTTCCAGAACCGTCTCAGAGCCGCCCTTGCTGATCTGGATTTCGCCGCCGCTGCGATTGAACTGAAAGCTGTCGATCCGGCCGCCGAAGTAAGCGTAATCACTCCGCTCATCGCTGCCGAAAACCTCTTCGCCGGTCAGCACCGCGTCATAAACCGCCAGATCACTGATACTGCCATCAAAGTAGCTGTGGATCTTGTCGGTTTTGCCGGCTGCATTGCTCCATCCTGCAGCTCCGGCAATCAGTGCCTCGCTGTTGGTGCTCCAGTCAAAATCCAGCCCGGCTTCATAAGCAATCCGCGCGCCATTCAGGTAGACTTCCACGCCCTCGCTGCCAAAATTCAGGCTGAAGTCATAGTCTGTGCCTGCCTCAATCGCATTTGCCGCAGTGAAATAGTGGGTCTCCTCGCTGTCCTGCAGGCGCACGATCAGCTTGCCGGTTTCATCCAGATAAACCGCCAGATGCCCGCCGCTGCCATATTCAGCGGCATCCTTGGACAACAGGGTTTGGTATCCGGCCAGACTGCTGGCGGTGAAGCGAAAGGCAATAGTGCCGCTGGAAAGCTCCAGCGCCTTACTGTGATCAAAAACATAGGCAGAACGGTCTTCGGCATCGAAACCGTGGCTGCCTGCCATGGCAAAGACCGGGCTTTCCGCCGCCGCAAGGGTCAGATCGCCAGCGTCCGCCAGCGCCGACCCCGGCACCTTGATCTTGCCGGTGTTTTCGGAAACCGCGGTTGGCGCCAGCGCTTCGTTCAGGTCGTCGATGCTCTTGATGATGCCATATGCCGGCGCCGCGGTGTGTTCGATATCCGACAGTTTCACCAGGTCGCCGTAGACGGTGATCTTGCCCAGCAAATCGTCGTTGTGGGCGCCGCCGTTGTTGCCCTGATCCGAGTAGAGCGCAATCACCGAGTGATCCATCACCCCGTCGCCGTTCTTGTCGCCATAGGTGATCGAGGCGATCTCGGTGGTGTGGCCCTCGATGACAATCCGGTCGCCCTCGGCGCGGCTGAAATCCTGCACCACATCATGGCCCATGATGTCGACCCAATGGTCGTGCAGCTTGTCGTTCTCCCCCGCAACACCGTGCCAGTTGATGGTGCCGTCGTCGCGGGTGTGCTTCTCGATGTAGCGCTCCTTGGCGTTGATAAGCGTCTGGAAATAAAAGATATCCGCGCCCTTGCCGCCGATCAGAAGATCATCGCCAGGCACCGGCTGATCGGGGTACAGCTTACCGTCCGTCAGCTCATTTTCCGGGTCGCCCTCGTCGCGGTCCGGGTCATAGGCGATGGCGCCCTCGCGCCCGTCCGCGCGGCTGATCAGCAGGTCGTTGCCAGCGCCGCCCTTCAGCGTGTCCTCGCCGTGGCCGCCGTCCAGCACATCGTTGCCGCCGCCGCCATACAGCGTGTCATTGCCGTAGTTGCCCTGCAGCACATCGGCGCCGCCTTTGCCGATGATCTTGTCGTCGCCGCGGCCCGCGTCAATGCCATCGGCGCCGCTGGTGCCGCGCACCGTGTTGTCGCCGCCGTTGCGGCTGATCATGTTGAGACTGCGGTCCAGATGGCCGTGATGGGTGACGCCGTAATCCGACAGAATCTCCAGGAAGGTATCGCTGGCGCCGTGCAGCTGGCCAAAGGCCGGGGCCAGATCCTCCATCATCGCGTCCATCTTGGCGCCCATGGCGGTGCCGGCCGCCTCGGCCAATGCGATCTGGCTGCTTTCGCCAAGCTGGCCATCAAAAATCCGCACATCGCTGATGGTGCCCTTGAACAGCGAATGCGCGTCATCCTCCTGATCGCTGCGCCAGGCCCGGCTGCCGCCGATCACCAGGGCGTTATCATTGTCTGCCAGCCCCTGTTTGAACACAGGTTCGGCCGCCACCAGCGCGCCGTCCAGCCAGATCATCAGCCCGTCCGCGCCAAAGCTGACCGAGATCTGGTAGGTTTGCTGCGCCGACAACACCAGATCCGGGACTTTCAGGTATTCGGTCCCGCTGCCGTCCGACTGGGTCGCCACCAAAGTGCCGTCCTTGACCCAAAGCGTGAAGTCGCCCGCCCCGGCGCCGCTTCCGTCCTTGGACACCAGCGCCATCTCGCCGGGCAGCCGCTCCAGCGAAAAGCTCAGCGACACCGTCGCCGCGTCCAGCGCAAGGGCATCAAGGTGACCCGCATTCAGATAATCGCCGTCTTCACCGCTCAGCACATGCTGGCCTGGCATCGCAACAACCGGCGCGCCGGCACCTGGTATGGCGGCCTGCGCAGCCGTTCCCAGCGCCGACCCCGGCACCTTGATCTTGCCGGCGTTTTCGGAAACTGCTGTTGGCGCCAGCGCTTCGTTCAGGTCGTCGATGCTCTTGATGATGCCATATGCCGGCGCCGCGGTGTGTTCGATGTCCGACAGCTTCACCAGGTCGCCGTAGACGGTGATCTTGCCCAGCAAATCATCGTTGTGGGCGCCGCCGTTGTTGCCCTGATCCGAGTAGAGCGCAATCACCGAGTGATCCATCACCCCGTCGCCGTTCTTGTCGCCATAGGTGATCGAGGCGATCTCGGTGGTGTGGCCCTCGATGACAATCCGGTCGCCCTCGGCGCGGCTGAAATCCTGCACCACATCATGGCCCATGATGTCGACCCAATGGTCGTGCAGCTTGTCGTTCTCCCCCGCAACACCGTGCCAGTTGATGGTGCCGTCGTCGCGGGTGTGCTTCTCGATGTAGCGCTCCTTGGCGTTGATAAGCGTCTGGAAATAAAAGATATCCGCGCCCTTGCCGCCGATCAGAAGATCATCGCCCGGCACCGGCTGATCGGGGTACAGCTTACCGTCCGTCAGCTCATTTTCCGGGTCGCCCTCGTCGCGGTCCGGATCATAGGCGATGGCCCCCTCGCGCCCGTCCGCGCGGCTGATCAGCAGGTCGTTGCCAGCGCCGCCCTTCAGCGTGTCCTCGCCGTGGCCGCCGTCCAGCACATCGTTGCCGCCGCCGCCATACAGCGTGTCATTGCCGTAGTTGCCCTGCAGCACATCGGCGCCGCCTTTGCCGATGATCTTGTCGTCGCCGCGGCCCGCGTCAATGCCATCGGCGCCGCTGGTGCCGCGCACCGTGTTGTCGCCGCCGTTGCGGCTGATCATGTTGAGACTGCGGTCCAGATGGCCGTGATGGGTGACGCCGTAATCCGACAGAATCTCCAGGAAGGTATCGCTGGCGCCGTGCAGCTGGCCAAAGGCCGGGGCCAGATCCTCCATCATCGCGTCCATCTTGGCGCCCATGGCGGTGCCGGCCGCCTCGGCCAGCGCGATCTGGCTGCTTTCACCCAGCTGGCTGTCAAAAATCCGCACATCGCTGATGGTGCCCTTGAACAGCGAATGCGCGTCATCCTCCTGATTGCTGCGCCAGGCCCGGCTGCCGCCGATCACCAGGGCGTTATCATTGTCTGCCAGCCCCTGTTTGAACGCAGGTTCGGCCGCCACCAGCGCGCCGTCCAGCCAGATCATCAGCCCGTCCGCGCCAAAGCTGACCGAGATCTGGTAGGTTTGCTGCGCCGACAACACCAGATCCGGGACTTTCAGGTATTCGGTCCCGCTGCCGTCCGACTGGGTCGCCACCAAAGTGCCGTCCTTGACCCAAAGCGTGAAGTCGCCCGCCCCGGCGCCGCTTCCGTCCTTGGACACCAGCGCCATCTCGCCGGGCAGGCGGTCCAACGAAAAGCTCAGCGACACCGTCGCCGCGTCCAGCGCAAGGGTATTTGAATGATTGATGCTGAGAATGTCGTCCCGGCTGCCTGTATACTCTTTGGTTTTCAGCTTCGAAAAAACCGGATCCGGAAACGTTGTGTTTGCCACGCTTAGGGTCCTCCTTGCTATGGCTATTGTTGGTTGAAACATACTGCTCAAGCCTGAGTCTATCGTGACCGGAATTAGGCATTCCAAGCCTTTTGCCAGCATGGGCAAGATTCTGCCCGTTTCCCGTAAGAGATTGAAATCATAGTTAATGCCCGGGCCCCAACGACCCGGCGCCCGGCCGATTGCGGCAAAAATATGGCAGGAACTTTGCGGCCCTTGCAGGAATGTGGCTTTTCAGGCCGCAAGCGCGCCCATCTTGCGGCGGAAAAATGACCGATCGCAGGGGTGGAATTTGACGTTCGCAGTGAACCGATCCTGGAATTGGTGAAGACAGCAAACCGCATCTGCAAGGACGCGCGCGCCTCATCTGCCGCAGTCAATGTTCACTCCAGTTTCGCAACCGGTCCCGATCCGGCAACAGGCCGCCGGCTAATAATTGACAAAATTAGTAAATTAAATTACCCGCCGCGCTCAAAGGAGTTGCGGATGTTCTACGACCTGGCCAAATTGCGTGCGTTTGCCGCCAATCCTTGCCTGATTGCGGCGGGCGGGGCTGAGCTGACTTATGCTGCGCTGGCTGACGCCGCCGCAGAGTTCGGCAAATCGCTGCCGCAAGAGCGGCGGCTGATTGCGGTTGAAGCCGCTTCCGATCCCGAAGCCATTATCGCCTATGCGGGCGCCCTGGCCGCCGGCCACGCGGCTATGCCGCTGCCGGCCGCGGACCCCGTCACCGCTGCCCGCCTGGAGGAACGGTTCCGTCCGGCTGCCAGCTTCCGGCGCGTGGGCGGAACCTGGCAATTGCTGACGCACGCGCATGAACCCGCTGAAATCCACCAGGAGCTGACACTGCTGCTGCAGACCTCCGGCAGCACCGGCCACGGCCGCGGCGTACGCCTGTCCGGCACCGCTATGGACACCAACGCCAGCGCTATAGCCCAGTATCTCGGGATCCAGCCCACAGATCGCGCCGCACTGATCCTGCCGCTGCATTATTCCTACGGCTTGTCGGTACTGCACTCGCATCTTGCCGCCGGTGCCAGCCTCTGGCTTGCGCCCGGCTCGGTGCTGGACCCCGGTTTTGCCACAGCGCTGGAGGCCTCCGGCGCCACCAGCCTGGCCGGCGTGCCGCATCATTTCCGCTTGCTGGACAGCGCCGGCCTCTCCCATGCGCTGCCCGAAGGTATCAAAACCCTGACCGTTGCCGGCGGCGCCATGGAGCCGGAGCAAGTCCGCGCGTGGTCTGCCCGGACGCAGGCCCGCGCAGGCCGCTTCTTTGTGATGTACGGCCAGACCGAGGCCACCGCGCGGATCAGCTACCTGCCGCCGGAGCAGGCCTTGGACAATCCCGGTGCCGCAGGCCGCGCCATTCCCGGCGGACGTCTGCTGCTGCGCTCGGCTTCGGGCGCAGAAATCACCACCCCCGAGGGCGAAGGCGAGCTGATCTATCAGGGACCGAACGTGATGATGGGCTATGCCGAAAGCCATGCCGATCTGGCCAGGGGCGCCGAACTCAGCGAGCTGGCGACCGGCGATCTGGCCCGCCGCGATGCAAACGGGCTCTACCACATCACCGGGCGGCTTTCGCGGATGTCCAAGATTGCCGGCCTGCGTATCGGCCATGACGCCATCGAACGGGCCTTGGCCGCCCAGGGGCATGAGGCCGCGGTTTGGGGTGATGACAGCCGCATTTCGATTGCAATCTGCGGGGCGGAGGACGGCATCGCTGCGATGGCCGCCCAGCTGACCGGCATCGGCCGGCAGCATTTCACCATCCATCCGCGCAAGTCCCTGCCGCGGCGCGCCAATGGCAAGATCGACTATCCGGCGCTGAAGGCGCAATCAGCGCAGCGCAAACCTGCCAGGAATGTACTGGCAGCCTTTCAGGCCGCCTTTGCGCCGCAGAGCGTGGGCCGAAACGATAGCTTTGCCGCGCTTGGAGGAGATTCCCTGCGTCATGTAGAGCTGTCCCTGGCTCTGGACGAAGCCCTTGGCGGCGCCCCGGCGGGCTGGGAAAACATGCCGATCAGCACTCTTGAGCAGGCCGCCCCGGCGCCCGGCGCCAGCCTGCCTTTCGATCTGGTGGCCCGTGTGGCTGCCATCCTCGCAGTGGTGGTGGCCCACCAGACCCTTTGGCCGGTGTTCGGCGGGGCAGCTGCGATGGTGATCCTGATGGGAATGAGCGTTGCAGGCTTCCGCTGGGAGGCGCTGAAGTCCGGCGACATGCGCAGCTTCTTTAAACCGGTGGCTGCGGTGCTGATCCCCTATTACCTGATCCTTGCAGGCTATGCTGCGGTGTGGGAGCAGGTACCCTGGGTCTCGGTCTTTCTGGCCGGCAATTTTGCCGTGACAATCCCGGAAACCCACTTGATGCTGCCGTATTTGTACTGGTTCATCGAAGCCTATCTGCAGATGACGCTGCTGGTGGCGCTGCCCTTTGCCGTGCCGCCCCTGCGCCGGTGGCTTGCAAGCCAGGGTGCTTTCCGTACCGGCCTGTGTTTTCTGGCGTTTGCCGTGGCGCTGCGGCTGATCGTGCCGGAAGTCTGGCAAATCGGCGGACGCGCGCAGTTCACCGTGCCGTGGGTCTTCTACCTGTTTGCCTTGGGCTGGTGCATCACCGCCGCCAGCACGCCGCGGCAACGGCTTCTGGTGCTGGGGGCAGCCTGCCTGATCATGCCCGCGGCGGCCTACCTGGGCGGCAACTGGTACGGCGGCTGGATCAAATACATGTGGCTATTGGCACTTATTGCCGGGCTGCTGTTTGTCACCCGCCTGCCGATGCCGCGGTTTGCGGCCCGCCCGCTGATGCGGCTGGCCCAGGCCGCCTTCCCGATCTACCTGCTGCACCGGTTTGTGCCGGAACTGCTGATGCCGATGTTCGGGCTGGAGGCCCGCAGCCCGCTGAACGATGCGCTGGCAATCATTGGCGGCCTCGCCCTGGGTCTTGCCGCTGCCGCCGTGCAGCGCCAGCTGATACAGGCTTGGACCAATGCCCGGAACCGCCGCCAGCCGGCAGCAGTGCAGGCCTAAGACAGCGCCGCGACTGCAGCGGCAATCCGGGATAAGGCTTCTTGCAGCTCCGTCTCGGACGTCGCATAGGAAACCCGGAAGTAAGGCGAGATGCCAAAGGCCCGGCCCGGCACCACGGCCACATGATGCTGATCCAGCAGGTAGGCGCAGAAATCCGCGTCCGTCTCCAGCACAACACCCTGCGGCGTGTGCTTGCCCAGCACCCCGGCGCAATTGGCAAATGTGTAAAACGCGCCCTCCGGCACCGGGCACTCAATGCCGTCGATGCCATTGAGCGCCTCCACCACCAGATCGCGCCGTGTCTGGAAACTGGCCCGCCGCTCTGCCAGCACCTCCTGCGGCCCGTTCAACGCGGCCACCGCGGCCGCCTGCGAAATCGAGGACGGGTGCGAGGTCGATTGCGACTGCACCACTTTCATCGCCGCAATCAGATCCTTCGGCCCGCCCGCATAGCCCAGCCGCCAGCCCGTCATCGCATAAGCCTTGGAGACGCCGTTGACCGTCAGCACCCGCTCCTTCAGCCGCGGCTCCACCTGTGCGGGCGTGGCGAATTCGAACCCGCCATAGGTGATGTGCTCATACATGTCATCGGCCATCAGCCAGACATCCGGATGCCGCAGCAACACCTCCAGCAATGGCCGGTAATCCGCGGCGCTGTACCCCGCACCTGCCGGATTGGACGGCGAATTCAGCAGCAGCCAGCGGGTGCGCGGGGTGATCGCCGCCTCCAGCCTCTCTGCGGTCAGCCGGAACCCTGTATCACTGCCGCAAGGCACCAGCACCGGCTCCCCGCCGGCAATCCGGATGATATCGGAATAAGAGGTCCAATAGGGCGTGGGCACGATCACCTCATCGCCGGGATCGAGGCTCGCCATGAAGGCATCAAACAAGATCTCCTTGGCCCCGGTGCCCGAGGTGATCTCGTCCAGCCCATAATCCAGCCCGTTGTCGCGTTTGAACTTCGCCTGCACCGCCAGCCGCAATTCCAGCGTACCGCCAAGCGGGGTGTATTTCGTTTCCCCCGCCCGCATCGCGGCGGCGGCTGCCTCCTTGATGTGGTCCGGCGTGTCGAAATCCGGCTCCCCCGCGCCCAGGATGATCACCGGCACTCCCTGGCGCTTCATCTTTGCCGCCTTCGCGCCGATGGTAAGAATTTCGGAGACCTCGATCGGGTCAAGACGGCTGGCGCGGCGGAACTGGGCCATGGCAAAGGCTCCCTGCTAGTTGTGGCGCAGCCAGATTGAAGCATCGGATTATAGAGGAAAACCAGCCAGTCCCGACGGCATACATTCCTGTTAGTCATGGCTAGCGGTGCTGCCCGGCCTTCGGCCAGGCAGAGCACCTCAATCCGGCCTGCCCTTCAACTGCTTGCGCATCCAGGCTTCTAGCTTTTGCACCGCTTCCGGCACCGGCCCGTGCGGACGCACCAGGTAATAGCGCTTGCGCGACACCAGCTCCGGACCCGGAATCCGCACCAGATCCCCTGACGCAATTTCCCGCGCCACCATGTCATAGGGCACTATCGCAGCCCCCAGCCCCGCCGCCGCTGCCGCAATCACCATCGAATGCTGATCGAAATAGCGCCCGTCCTGCCGCGGTGCGCCTGCCAGCCCGGCGCGCTCGAACCACTCCGCCCAGGTTCCTGCCCGGCTGTCCAGGTGCAGCAGCGGCGCCTGTGCCAGGCTACCCGCCAGCTCCAGCTGGTGCGCGGCATAAAACGCGGGCGCGCAGACCGGCACCATTTCCTCGCCGAACAAGGGCGCCATATGCGTGCCCGGCCAGTTGTCCAGCCCGTAGTGCACCGCCAGGTCGAAATTCTCGCGCGCAAAATCAAACGGCTCCAGCCGGGTGGAGAAACTCAGCTCCACCTCCGGATGGCGAGCGAAGAAATCCGGCAGCCGCGGAATCAGCCACAGGTTGGCAAAGGCAGGCAGCACCGCAATCCGCAAAGCCGAGCGGCCCGCCCCGGCAGCAGCAGCCTTCTGCAGCGTCGCCCGCAAACCTGCCAGATCCAGCTCCAGATCGGCGGCCAGCCCCTGCCCCGCAGGCGTCAGCACCACACCCCGGCCTGAACGCTGGAACAGGTCGAACCCCAGATCCGCCTCCAGCTCCTTTACCTTCTTGCTGACGGCGCTTTGCGTCAGCCCCAAATCCTCTCCCGCCGCAGTGAAACTTTGATGCCGCGCAGCGCTTTCAAAACAGCGCAGATGGGTCAGGCCCGGCAGGCGCATCTTACACCTCCCCCAGCTGCGACAGCAGCCATTCGCGAAATTTGATCAGCGGATATTCCTCTGGCTGATCCGCAGGCCAGACCAGGTAATATTCGCCCAAACTCACTGCCGCCCCCTCCATCGCCAGCAACAGCCGGCCTTGCGCAATTTCATTCTCCGCCAGGAAATCCGGCAACAACGCCACCCCCAACCCATGCACCGCCCCCTGCGTCATGGCCGAGGATTGGTCAAACAGCATCCCCCGCAGCTTGGCCGCCGGCACATCGTGAAGATGAAACCACTGTTCCCAGCAATCCGGGTGCGTCTCCAGATGCAGCAACGGATAGTCCAGCAGTTCCGCCGGGCTGGAAACCGGCCCCGCCATCAGCCCCGGCGCGCAGACCGGCAGCACATGTTTCGGCATCAGCGGCAGATACGCCACCCCCGGCCAGTCCCGCGTGCCGTAATGGATCGCCGCCTGCGCCGTGCCCGCATCAAAGCTGAACGGCAGATTATGCGTGTGCAGGTTCACCGTGATGCCGGGATGCGAGGCGGCAAACTCCCGCAGCCGCGGCGCCAGCCAATGGAGGCCAAAGGACGGCAGGATCGACAAGGTGAAACTGCCGCCGTCCGGGTTCGCCCGCAGCTTGACCGAGGCCTGCGCCAGCCGGGTCAGGATCGCGCGCGCCTCCTTGGCAAAGCCGGTCCCCGCCGGTGTCAGCTGCATCCGCATCTGGTCACGGGCAATCAGATCGACCCCCATCTGCTCCTCCAGCTGTTTCAATTGGCGGCTGACGGCGCTTTGCGTCAGCGACAGATCCTCCGCTGCCGCCGAAGCACTGCCCAGCCGGTCTACGGCCTCCAGCGCCAGCAGCGACGGGATCGAGGGCAGAAAGCGGCGCGGGGCAATCATATGATCTTTGCTCATAACTTCAGGATTTAGTTTCAATAGCAATCCGCGCCGGAGGGTGCAATTTCTATATCAGACCGACGCCCGGCAGGACATCGGCGCAAATCAGGCTAAAGTTTTGCTCATGTCCTGCCCTCGCTTCAAAAGGATCCCGATATGCCTCATTCCGACATCCTCGCCGCTGCCGGCCTGACCCAAGCCGAACTGACCGGCGGCAGCCTCTCTGTCACCACGCCCGTCGACGGCAGCGAAATCGCCCGCCTGAAAACCCACTCCGCGGCGGAGGCCGAAGCGCAGATTTCCGCCGCCAAATCCGCCTTCAAATCATGGCGCCTGGTGCCCGCCCCGCGCCGCGGCGAGCTGGTGCGCCTGCTGGGCGAGGAACTGCGCCGCGAAAAGGAAAACCTGGGCCGCCTTGTCACCCTGGAATGCGGCAAAATCTACCAGGAAGGCCTCGGCGAAGTGCAGGAGATGATCGACATCTGCGACTTTGCCGTCGGCCTCTCGCGCCAGCTTTACGGCCTCACCATCGCCTCGGAACGCCCCGGCCACGCCATGCGCGAAACATGGCACCCGATGGGCACCTGCGGTATCATCACCGCCTTCAACTTCCCCGTTGCACCCTGGTGCTGGAACGCAGCACTTGCGCTGGTCTGCGGCGATCCGGTGATCTGGAAACCCTCCGAGAAAACCCCGCTCACTGCGCTGGCAGTTCAGAAGATCTGCGACCGCGCCATGGCAACATTCGGCGAGGACGCCCCTAAGAGCCTGATCCAGGTGCTGATCGGCGAGCGTGATCTGGGCGAGGCGCTCACTGCCTCCAAAGACGTCGCCATCATCTCGGCCACCGGCTCTGTGCCGATGGGCAAGGCGGTTGCGGCGGACATGTCGCAACGCCTTGGCCGCACCATTCTGGAACTTGGCGGCAACAACGCGATGATCGTGGCACCTTCGGCCGATCTTGAAATGGCCCTGCGCGCCATCGTTTTTTCCGCCGTCGGCACCGCCGGCCAGCGCTGCACCAGCCTGCGCCGCCTGATCGTGCACAAGGATATCTATGACGCGCTGATCCCGCGTCTGATCAAGGCCTACGCGGGCCTGCCCATCGGCGATCCGCTGGCGGACGGCACCCTGGTCGGCCCGCTGATCGACCGCCAAGCCATGGATTCTATGCTGCGGGCGCTGGAGCGCGCCCAGAGCGAAGGCGGCACCGTGCATGGCGGCGGCCGCGCACTGACGGACAGCTTTGCCAAAGCGGCTTATGTGCATCCGGCAATCGTCGAGATGCCCGCCCAGACCACGATCATGCACACCGAAACCTTTGCGCCGATCCTCTATGTGGTGAAATACGCGGGTCTCGACCAAGCCATTGAAATGCAGAACGAAGTACCGCAAGGCTTGTCGTCCTGCATCTTCTCCACCGACGTGCGCGAATGCGAATATTTCCTCTCGGCAGCGGGCTCGGACTGCGGTATTGCCAATGTGAACATCGGCCCCTCCGGCGCTGAAATCGGCGGTGCGTTCGGGGGCGAAAAGGAGACGGGCGGCGGCCGTGAAAGCGGATCCGACGCCTGGAAAGGCTACATGCGCCGTCAGACCAACACGGTGAACTATTCACGCGAGCTGCCGCTTGCTCAGGGGATCAAGTTTGACATCTGATCTGGCATCCTGCCTCTGGCACCAAACCTGCCAGGAAAATCCAGCCTTCCCGGAACTCACCGGGGAGGCATCAGCTGATCTCGTGGTGATCGGCGGCGGCTATACCGGCTGCTCTGCCGCGCTCAAGGCTGCGGAAATGGGCGCCTCGGTCCGCCTGATCGAGGCGGAGGAAATCGGCAGCGGCGGCTCGGGCCGCAATGTCGGACTGGTGAATGCAGGCCTCTGGCTGCCGCCCGAAGACATCAACGCCGAACTGGGGGCAGAGGCCGGCAACCGCCTGTCGGCCCTGCTGGGCGGCGCGCCCCGGATGGTGTTCTCCCTGATCGGGAAACACCGCATCCAATGCGAGCCTGAGCAGGGCGGCACCCTGCACTGCGCCCATGCCCCTGCCGGCCTGGCTGACCTGCAACGCCGCCACGCACAGCTCCGCGCCATTGGCGCGCCGGTGGAATTGCTGGACCGGGACGAAGCCGTCCGGCGCACAGGTTCCGCTGCCGTGCACGGTGCCCTGTTCGATCCGCGCGCGGGCACAATCCAGCCGCTCGCCTATGTCCGCGGCCTCGCCCGTGCCGCCGCGGCAGCCGGCGCGCAGCTGCACAGCTACTCCCCCGCCGCCGCGATCAGCCGCGACGGCACCAGCTGGCAAGTGACAACACCAAGAGGCAGCCTGCGCGCCAGGCATCTGATCATGGCCACAAACGCCTATGCCCGCGACATCACCGGCTACAGCGCGCCGCGAGTGATCCCGGTTCATTACTTCCAGGCCTCCACCGATCCGCTGCCTGCCGCTCTGCTCGACAAACTCCTGCCAAACAAAGAAGGCTGCTGGGACACCGCCCTGGTGATGTCCTCCTGGCGGCTGGATCAGGCCGGGCGGCTGGTGATCGGCGGCATGGGTGCGCTCAACCATTTCGGCAGCGCCCTGCATCGCAACTGGCTGCCCCGCAAACTGGCAGCGCTTTACCCCCAATTGAAAGACGCGAGGCTGCACAGCCCTTGGCATGGCCGCATTGCCATGACCACCGAACACCTGCCCAAGATCCTGGATCTGAACGGCGGCTTAGCCTGTTTCGGTTATTCCGGCCGCGGTATCGGCCCCGGCACGCTGTTCGGCACCGCAATGGCCGAGGCCCTGCTGACAGGCGACCAATCCTGCCTGCCGGTTCCGCCCGCAAAAGGCCACGCAATCCCCTTTGCAGGGCTGCGCAGCGCCTACTACGAGACCGGTGCCAGCCTCACCCATCTGATCAGCGACAGGTGAAAAGGCGGGCCGCACCGGCCCGCCCGCCGATCATTTGCAGCCGGCAATCGCTGCGCCGATATCCTGCAGCAGTGCCGGGTAGAACTGCGGCCCCGCTTCCAGCTTGGCACCCAGCGGATCCAGCACCGCGGTGCCCGCACCGGTGCCGTCCAGCACGGTGGCGACCACGCCCGGGTTGAACTGCGGCTCCGAGAAGACGCAGGCCACCTTGAGGTCCGCCACGACATCGCGCATTTCGGCAATTCGCGCCGGGCCCGGCTTGGAGGCGTCACCGATCGAAATTGCCCCGGCGGCATTCAATCCAAATCCGCGCTCGAAATACTGATAGGCGTCGTGGAACACGATGAACTGCTTGGCGCGGAACGGCTCCAGCGCAGCCAAGACGCTGGCAACAGTGTCCGCAATCTCCTGCCTGCCGGCTTCGGCATTAGCCTTGTACGCGGCGGCATTTCCTGGGTCATGCTCTGCCAGCTCCTCCGCGATCACATCAAGCCAGGCCTGGGCATTGGCCGGCAGCAGCCAGGCATGCGGGTCGGTGCCGTCATGGTGATGGCCATGGGCATGATCATCATGGTCACCGTGATCGCTGTGGCCATCTTTTTCCGCAGGGTCTTCATGGGCCTCATGATCGTCGTGATCTTCATGGCCCTCAGCATGCTCTTCATGGCCATGATCATCATGATCTTCATGCGCATCGTGACCGTCATGATCCGCATGGTCCTCCTCATCGCCATCATGTGCATGCGCCTCAAACCGCGCGCCTTCCCGGAACGGCAGAACCGTGGTGCCCGTGGCCTCCAGCAGCTCCACCCGGTGCGCGCCGCCGGCCAGTTCCTCCAGCGGGCCATGCAGCCAAGGGGTCAGCGCCTCACCCAGCCAGAACACCAGATCCGCCTGATCCAGCGCCCGCGCCTCGGAGGGGCGCATCGAATAGCCATGCGGCGAAGCCCCCGGCGGCACCACAAGGGCCGGCTCACCCAGGCCCTGCATCACCCGCGCCACCAGCCCGTGCACCGGCGTGATATCCGTCGCCACACGCGGCACCTCCGCCCAGGCCGCCCCGGTTCCCGCCAGCAAGGCCAGTATTGCCGATCCACTTCTCCACATGCCGGAATTCCGCATATCACGCCCCATGTAATTTTATAACATCACGCGGTTGATAAACGTCATAACATAACATATCAAGAGGCAAATCACCCGCCGCCCAAAGGACCCCGCAATGGACTCCATCGGTTTCGAACCGCATGACCACAGCAACTGCATTCACGATTGCATCGCAGCGGTGGACGCCCAGTGCCGGACGGCCGGGCTGCAATTCACCCCCGTTCGCCGCCGGGTGCTGGAGATCCTGCTGCAGGAGCACCGCGCGCTCGGGGCATATGAAATCCTTGACCGGCTGCGCGAAGAGGGCCTCGGCTCGCAGCCGCCGGTTGCCTACCGGGCTTTGGATTTCCTGGTGAAAAACGGCTTTGCCCATAAGATCGAACGCCTGAACGCCTTCATCGCCTGCACCCATCCGGGCGAGCATCACGCGCCGGTCTTCCTGATCTGCCGCGCCTGCGATGCGGTGGCTGAATCGCAGCGGGAGCCGACCCAGGGCCAGCTCGGTCAAGCTGCCCGCGAGGCTGGATTTGTCATCGAGCGCGCGGTGATCGAGGCCGAGGGCCTGTGCCCCAAATGCCAGCATGCGGGCGCTGCATGAGCCTGATTTCCCTCGAACAGCTGACGGTCTCTTATGGCGGAAAGACAGTGTTGTCCGGCGTCAATCTGGCCATTGAACCCGGCGAGATCGTCACCGTGGTCGGCCCCAACGGGTCCGGCAAATCCACCCTTTTGCGCAGCGTGATCGGCGCGCTGAAACCCTCGCGCGGTGCAGTCAACCGCGCGCCCGGCCTGCGCATCGGCTATGTGCCGCAAAAACTGCACATCGACCCGACCCTGCCGCTGACCGTGCGCCGGTTCCTCAGCCTGCCCGCGCGGGTATCTGACGCCCGCGCCTCCGAGGCGCTGGAGCAAGCCGGCGCCGGCGATCTGGCGGCCCGGCAGATGTCCGGCCTGTCGGGCGGGCAGTTCCAGCGGGTTCTGCTGGCGCGTGCCCTGCTGACCGATCCGCAGCTGCTGATCCTGGATGAAGCCACCCAAGGCCTAGACCAGCCCGGCTCCGCCGCCTTTTACCAGCGCATCGAGAAGGTCCGGCAGGATTTGGGCTGTGCGGTACTGATGGTCAGTCACGAACTGCATGTGGTGATGGCGGCCTCGGACCGGGTGGTCTGCCTCAACGGCCATGTCTGTTGCGAGGGCGCGCCGGAACATGTCGCCTCGGCACCGGAGTACCGTGCCCTGTTCGGCACTGGAACCCAAGGCGCGCTGGCGCTCTACCGGCACGAGCACAATCACAGCCATGATCAGGATTGCAATCATGACCACCATCATCACAAGGCTGCGGAATGACCCTGCTTGACGATTTCCTGATCCGCGCAGCCCTTGCCGGCATCGGCGTGGCGCTGGCCGCGGCACCTTTGGGCTGTTTCGTGGTCTGGCGGAGGATGGCCTATTTCGGCGATGCCACTGCGCACGCGTCGATCCTGGGCGTGGCGCTGGCGCTTAGCTTTGATGTGTCGGTCTTTGCCGGCGTGCTGGCCACCGCGCTGGCCATGGCCACAACCGTGTCCGCACTTGCCGGACGCGGCTATGCGATGGACACGCTTTTGGGCGTGCTGGCGCATTCTTCGCTGGCTTTCGGCCTGGTCGCGGTGTCTTTCCTGCAAGGCGTGCGGATCGATCTGATGGCGTATCTGTTTGGCGATATCCTGGCGGTGGGGCGCGGCGATCTGGCGGTGATCTGGTGCGGCGCAGCCCTGGTGCTGGCGCTGCTCTGGTGGCGCTGGTCGGCGCTGCTGACCGCCACGCTGAATCCGGATCTGGCCCATGCAGCGGGCATTGATCCCCGCCGCGAGCAGATGGTGCTGACACTTGCCCTGGCCCTGGTCGTGGCAGTTGCCATCAAGGTGGTCGGAGTATTGCTGATTGCCGCCATGCTGCTGATTCCGGCTGCGGCCGCCCGCCCCTTTGCCGCAACACCAGAGCGGATGGCGGTGATTGCCGCGCTCCTGGGGATGCTGGCGGCCTCTGGCGGGCTGCAGCTGGCGTTTGTGTTCGACACCCCCGCCGGTCCCAGCATCGTTTGCCTGGCGGCGGCTCTCTTTGCCGCGTCCGGCCTTGCCGGCCTGGTGCTGCAACGGCATCGCGACTGACCGCTGCCGCCTGCATCCTTCCCTGCCGCGATTGAAAGCAACAAGCACTGGCTTGGGCTGCAGACCGAAATCCGGGCCTGGCTGCCGGCTGCAAAACCGCTTGCCGGCCAGCGCACAGGCGGCCTCAGCTGCCAGTGCGCTGCAGGCTGTCCCCGCAGGTCCATTTGCTGACGGCCTCGTTCAGCGCCTTCTTGTTGATCGGCTTGCTGAGGAAATCATCCATCCCCGCCTCCAGGCATTTTTCCCGGTGGCTCTGCAGCGCATTGGCGGTCAGCGCCACGATCGGGCATTTTCTGCCGCCGGTCTCTGCCTCGATCCGGCGCATCTCAGCCGTGGCCTCAATCCCGTCCATCTCCGGCATCATCATGTCCATCAGGACAAGGTCGGGCCGCTCTGCCTGGAATTGCGCAACAGCCTCCACACCGTTTTTGGCAACGCTGATTTTCAGCGGCGCATCTTTCAGCATCTTGGTAACAACCAGCTGGTTGGTGCGGTTGTCCTCGGCCAGCAGAACTTTCAGCAGCCGGCCCTGCGGCGCCTCGTTGCCGCCGCCGCTGTCAACAACCGCCGGTTTTTGGTCCTGAACGCTCAGCACCCGGGTGATCACCTGCCGCAGCTGCACCGCCCGCACAGGTTTCAGCGCAAACTCACAAACTCCGATAGCCTCGCAATCCGAACGGCTTAGCGCGTGTTCCACCGAAGACAGCACAATCAGCGGCACCGCTTCAAAACCCGGCATGGCGCGAATCCGGGCTGCCAATTCCCGCCCGTCCATCGCCGGCATCTGGTAGTCCAGAATGATGAAATCGAACCGGCGCCCGTCCAGCTGCGCATCCGACAGGATCTCCAGCCCCTCATGCGCCGAGGCTGCCAGCGTGCAGGTCACGCCCCAGGCACTCAGCCGTTCAGACAGGATCACCCGGTTCAGCTCCAAGTCATCCACCAGCAAACCGTTGAGTCCGGCAAAGCTGAGCGGGCTGCCCTCCCGTGCCGAGGCGACATGGCCGCCGGCCCGCAATGGCATCTCTATGGTGAATACAGACCCTTTGCCCGGCTCCGACTGCACCTGCACCGAGCCGCCCATCAGCTCCAGCAGCTGTGCCGAGATTGCCAGCCCCAGGCCAGTGCCCTCAAAATTGCGGGTGGCGGCATTGTCAGCCTGCTCAAAGGCGCGGAAGATCTGTCCTGTCCGCTCCGGCTCAATGCCTATGCCGGTATCAGTGACCTGCAGCGTCAGCAAATGGCGGCCGCCCTGCTTGCGGCCGGTCAAGTCGATGAAGACATAGCCTTTGCGGGTGAATTTGACCGCGTTGCCGGCAATATTGGTGATCACCTGGCGGATCCGCCCGGCATCACCCTCAAAGATTTCCGGCAGCGCGGGGTCGTACCGCATAGTGATCTCGACCCCCTTTTCCGCCGCCTTGGGCGACAGCAGGGTGACCACATCCTCCAGTGCCGTCTGCAAATTGAACGGAGCATGGTTAAGCTCGACCTTGCCGGCCTCAATCTTGGAGAAGTTCAGGATGTCGTTGATAATCGTCAGCAGCGCCGTGCCGGATTTTGCAATGGTCTCTGCATACATCCGCTGGTCCTCATCCAGCCCGGTGTCCTGCAGCAGCTCTGCCATGCCAATCACCCCGTTCATCGGGGTGCGGATCTCATGGCTCATATTGGCGAGGAATTCCGACTTGGCGCGGTTTGCAATATCTGCGGCCTCACGCGCCTGCTCCATTGCAAATTCCCGCTCGTCCCGCTCGGAAAAAGTGTCTTCCAGCACGCCGACCGAAAAATCCAACGCCCGGAATTCCCGGGATGCAAACCAGGGCAGCGGCCGCTGCGGGCTGCGCAGCCCTGCAATGGCATCAGACATCCGGTTATGGATCATATGCAATGGCCGCAGCGCCAGAATATGCACCAGCAACAGCACCAGAAGCGACAGCGCCAGCACCGGCACAACTGTCCAAATGATGATCTGGCGCACTTTGGCCGCCACCAGCGCTTTACCGTCCTGAGTCGACCAGTCCACCACCATAGTGCCGAAGGATGCGCCTTCCAGCTCAATCGGCCGTTCATAGATCACGTGATGATCCGGCTGCGGCGCGCCCGGCGCATTGGCCGCAGCCAGCAGCTTGCCCGCCGGGCTGCGGATCTGGATCGACACGATCTGGGGGTTCCGGGTGACGGCCTCGATCAGCCCGGTCTCCAGGACCGGGACATCCTCGACTATAATCGATTCCAGCATCAGCCCGCTGAGCAGGGAAACCGTCAGGTCGGCCTGGCCGGCAAGCTGCTCTTCAAGCCGCTGCACCTCCTGGCGCTGCGCCAGATTGCCGACTGCAAAGCCAACCGCAGAAGCGGCTATCAGCAGCGACAACACGATCTGAAAAAGGATGCCTGTACGTTTCATATCTTCACTGCGGCGCCTCAGAATGCCAGACTTCGCTCCATCGCCCGGCGGATGATGTCATAGTCGTCGTCAACCCCCAGCAAGAAGCCGTTCTTTGAAATCCGGCGCACAATTTCCTCGTTGTCCGAGGACAGCATGACCTTGCGCATCGCTTCCATCACCGCCTGCGGCATCGCTTCCGAGGCCAGCCAGGGTTTGGTCACATTGTCAAAGGAAGCCAGCACCCGGATCGGCACGCCTTTGGCGACCAGTTTTTTGAACGTGCTTTCCTTGAGGGCGCCCGCCGAGAATTTCCCGGCGCCCACTGCTTCGCCGACCAGATCGTGACGGCCGAGATACGCGTATTCATGCAGGTCGGCACCGCTGATTCCGGCCTCCAGCAGGTATTCCTGCGCCAGGTAACGGCCTATCGTCGACAGTTCATCGCCGAAAGCAAAGCTGAGACCCGCCAGATCTTCAACCGACTGCACACTGCTGTCCTTATGCACCACGATGACCCCCTTGAACCGCTTTCCGCCGTTTTTGGATTCCATCGCGACAATCCGGATTTCCGGATTCTCCTTCATCACATGCACATAAGACGCCGGGCCGAAACGGGCAAAATCCACCTCGCCGCCGGCCAGCTGGCGAATGCCCTCGCCATACTCCTTGGCGATCTTCAGCCGGATCGAAACCGGCTCCCCCAGTTCCTCGCTCATCCGGCCGGACAGAAAAGACAGGAAAGGCTGGTACTTTTTGACCGTTGCGGTAGGTTTATCCGCTGCATAAGTGCCAAATACCAATTCGGTCCCGGCCTGGCCCGCACCGGGCAGAAGGGCTGCAAGTCCAATCGCCAGAACAGCCCCAGGGGCCGTTCCCCGCAAGCGGGTCTTGAAAAGCTCAATGATACCAAAGGTCCACTCGAAAAGTGTCACGGTTCTAGCCTCCTGACTGCGATCGGCTGGCACGGCAGGCGGGCCGCCATACTTCGTTACATGGCACATGGTTAAGAATACAATGTTAACGCACTTGCAATTCTTTAAAAAATTTTGCGGTTCTTTTATTCTTCGCCTTCTATATTAACCCTTCAGTAAGGTTTTCGTAATCTTTTAGGCAAATTCGCCATAAAATCAGAATATCAATCTCAGCTGGCTCAACAGGAACCACCGTGAAGAACACACCTTTGCTCTCCAAGACCACCCGGTCTCTCCGTCGTTCAGCGCAAATAACTGTGCTTACTTCACTTTTCTCGGCGCTTCCCGTCGCGGCCCTGGCCATTCCATCGCCGGAACTGGTGATCGGCTCGGTGTCTTCACTATCGCAAGTTCTGGCCGTGGGAATTGCCATGATTTCCGGCCTTGGCGCAGTCATTGCAGCGAAACTGGGTTTTACCCCCAAACCGGGCAGCTCTCCACGCCGCTACCCGGTCAAGCTGATCTCCGTCCTCGTACTGGCGGCCATTGCACTGGCTGCAGGAAACTATTGGCAATACTCCTCGCATGCGCAGGCCGAGCTGACAAGACTGCAGGCCACTTTGACGCGGCCGGCGCAATTTGACGGCACCGCTATCAAGGACGCCTCGCTGAAGGAGACCAGTTTTTCCAAGCAGGAAGACCACCCGCTGGCAATGAGCACCACAGACGCCGCAGCGGCGCTGGAGGACGGTTCAACCCTGTTTTACGACATCCGCGAGACTGGCGAAAACGCCATGGGCACCCTGCCCGGCGCCACCCACATCCGTTTCCCGGACTTCCTGCAGTCGCGCCCGGTGCAGCCGGGCCAGAAGGTCGTGCTGTTCTGCCACAACGGCAACCGCTCTTCGGAAACCTGTGCCAAGCTGGCGGCAATGGGCATCGACTGCAGCTTCATCGCCGGCGGTATCGAGAAGTGGATCGTCGAGGGCCGCGACTTCTCCGACAAGGACGTAAAGACCCTCTCGGACCTGCGCGCCATTCCGGAATACCCGGGCAGGGACGTGCTGCTCAGCACCGCTGATTTTGAGGCGCTGCTGACCTCCGAGGATCTGCAGATCGTCGACACCCGCTATCCCGGTGATTTTGCGGGAGGCCACCTGCCCGGCGCGGTCAACATCCCGATCCGCAAGATGACGACCGCGGATCTGATGGACCGCATCGCCGGGCTGGACCCCGACAAGCCCACAATTGCTGCCTGTTATGACCGCCGCAGCTGCTTCATGAGCCAGGTCCTGGGACTGGAGCTGTCGCAGCTGGGCATCGATTTCCTGGGCCGCTACACCCTGCCGTGGGAATATTTCGTCGCACCCAAGCCGAAACCGCATGTGCAGGATTGGCTGGCCGAGCAGCAGACCGGTCTGTGGGACAAGGCAATCTCGGCGCTGGCAACCGCCCTGCTGTGGGTACATGAGCGCAGCCATATCCTCCTGGGTCTCTTGGCTCTGTCCATTGTGACCCGCATCCTGGTGCTGCCCGTCGCGCTGAAATCCGAACGCGACCAGATCATCACCAATGATACAGCTGATGAAATAAAGGCGCTGAAGGCAAAGCTGGCGCATGACCCGGTGCGCAAGGCGCGCGCGGTGCAGGCGTTCTACGACGACAAAGGCCTGACCCCGATGAAGAACCTCACTGCGCTCTTGTTCCTGCCGGTGATGATGCTGGGGGTCTCATCCGCGCAAGAAGCAAGCGCCTCCCTGCAAACCCCGTTCCTGTGGATGGCAGACCTTGGCATGCCCGATCCGCTGTTCATCATGCCCGCGCTGTTCTGCGCCCTGGCCGCCATCTACCTTCTGTGGGCCGTCGCCAAGACCAAGCGCCAGAAACTGCTGTGGATGGTACTGGGCATGCCCGCGCTGTTTGCCATGGTGTTCAGCCTGTCTGGTGCCGCCAATGCCTACCTCTGCTTCAGCCTGACGCTGCTGCTGGTCCAGCGCGGCTATGTCACCGGCATGCACCGTAAGCTGGCCGAAGCCCTGTCGCTGCGCGCCCATAAACGCAAACTGGCAAAGCTGCCGCGCGGTGTGATCCCGATGGGCTATACCGAAGAACTGGCAGAGGCAGGCAACAAGGCCCTGCGCCTGTCGATCCTCAAGAACGCAGGCTTGCCGGTCCCCGGTGGCGTGATCGTGCGTTCAGACGCAATCCACGACTACCGCGCCATGTCTGATGCCAGGAAAGATGCATTTGCCGCGCAGGTTTTCCTGCTGGCCGGCGGCAAACCCGTCGCCGTGCGCTCCTCTGCCAGCAACGAGGACGGCGCTGATCAAAGCTTTGCCGGCGTCTTTGAATCGGTGCTCGACGTCACCGCAGACAGCATGCGCGCCGCGCTGGACGAAGTGGTGGAAAGCTTCTCCTCCGCGCGTGCCGCCAGCTATTCCGGCGAGGGCGACAGCACCGAACAGGGCAATATCGTGGTGCAGGAAATGGTCCAGGCCGAATTTGCCGGCGTCCTGTTCACTCAGGATCCGATGGCTCCCGGCATGGCGATGATCGAATGGGTCGAGGGCTGCGGCGAGGATCTGGTTTCCGGCCGCGTCACCCCCACCAGCTTGCGCTTTGGCCGCTACACTGACTTGCCGGCAACGGAAGATCAGGACCAGACGATCAGCATGGCGCCCTTGCTGGCCCTTGGCAAACAGATCGAGGCGACATTCGGCGCCCCGCAGGACGTGGAATGGGCCTATGCAAACGGCCAGTTCCAGATCGTGCAAAGCCGCGACATCACCACCCTGTCGCTTGGCAGCGAGCAGGAACAGACCCGCCTCGCCGAATGGCGCGACGTGCTGGACCGCTACGCAGGCGCAGCCCCGGACCAAACCATCCTGGAACAGGATGAAATGTCCGAAGTCCTGCCCCGCCCCACCCCGCTCAGCTTCTCATTGATGAGCGATCTCTGGGCGCCCGGCGGCAGTGTTGATCTGGCCTGCCGCGAGCTGGGAGTACCCTATGGCCTGCCCGAGGGGCGCGACGGCCATCTGGTCAACCTGTTCGGCAAAACCTATGTCGATGTCGCGCTGAAACAGGGTATGACCCTGAAACTGACGGCCTCCAAGGCCAAGCAGCTGCGCAAGCAGGCACATCCGATGATCACCCGCTTCCGGGCTGAGGTGATGCCGGAACTGAAGAACAAACTGGCGATCTGGCAGGCCGTGGATTATGCCGCCCTGCCGCAGGACAAGCTGCTGGAAACCATTGCCACACTCAAGGAACTGTTCATCCGCGAGGTCTATCTGGAGGCCGAGAAGATCAACATTCTGGCAGGTTTCACCATGGGTGAGGCTGGCACGGCAGCCGCAGGCGATCCCGCCCTGCGCGCCCATCTGATGCACGCCGAGCTGCCCAATGCGCCCTCCAGCCTGATTGCCTCCTGCACCGGCAAAGACGCCCAGGCCCGCGCCATGCAGCTGATGGGACACCGCTCAATCTTCGATTACGAGCTGTCCTCGCCCCGCTACGCCGAAGCCCCTGCGCTGCTGAACTCACTGCTCAGCAGCACGGTTGAGCCGATTGGCGCAGTCCCGACACCCGCCAACCTGCCGGATGAGCTGGACGATACCATCGGCATCGCCATTGCCTATCAGGACCTCAAGGAACAGGCCAAGCACGAAGCGCTGCGCGTCGTCGCCGAGCTGCGCCGCGCCCTTCTGGCGCTGGGTCAGATCAGCGGGCTGGAGGATCTGGTGTTCAGCCTGACCTTTGACGAGGTGCTGGACAGCAACTGGTCCAACCCGGACGCCTTGCGCGACCTGGCCCAGGCCCGTGCCGAAAAGGAAACACTGCGCAAGAAATCCGCGCCCACAGCGGTCACTCTTACCCTGCGCGACTGCGAAATGCTGTCGCTGGGCGCCCAGGCCCAGGGTGGCGACGGCACTATGGGCGGCACCTGCGTGGCCGGCAGCGGCAGCGCCACCGCCCGGGTGTTCTGGATGGAAGACGACAGCGACATCAGCTCCGAAGCCTTTGCCGATTTCCAGGACGGCGACATTCTGGTCTGCCGGATGGTCAACCCGGCCTGGCTGCCATGGGTCCAGCGCTCCGGCGCGGTGCTGTCCGAGGTCGGCGGCTGGCTCAGCCATATGGCCATCGTCGCCCGCGAAAAAGACGTCCTGATGCTGGTCGCCTGCAAGGGTCTCGACAGCCTCAGCCACGGAGAACGGGTGACCGTCGGCGAAGACGGCAGCATCCAGCCGCTGGAGGAAAAGGGCCTCAAAGTGGTCTCCGCCTGATCCGGCCGGAAAAAATCAAGGAAAGGCCCGCAACCAGTTGTTGCGGGCCTTTTTTGTGGGCAGAAATCTGCCCGCCATTCCGCCGCCGCGCCCTCCCCCTTGCATTGATGGCAAAGATTGCCATACTCTGATCCAGCGAAAGGAGACCGCCTATGGCCACCATGAACGTATCCCTGCCGAACCGGATGAAAGACTGGGTCGAGGACCAGGCCCGCACTGGCACCTATGCCAATTCCAGCGACTATGTCCGCGACCTGATCCGCCGCGACCAGGCCCGCACCGCCGCCATAGGTGAACTGCAATCCGCCATCGACGCAGGCCTCGCCAGCGGTCCGGCGGAAGCACTGTCAGCCCAGGATTTCAAGGCCGCCATGCGCCGCAATGGCTGAACCGCGCTGGCTGATCCGCCCCGCCGCCCGCGCCGATCTCTCTGCCATCTGGCGCTACGGTTTGGACACCTGGAGCGAGGCGCAGGCGGATGCCTATGCCGATGGCCTGTTTGCCTTGTTCGACCTGCTGGCTGACTTCCCGGAAATGGCCCGCGAACGCACTGAGTTCACGCCGCCGGTCCGCATCCACCCATCGGGCGCGCATCTGGTGATCTACCGGCTGGAACACTCCCGCCCCGAGATCATCCGCATCCTGCACGCCCGTCAGGACCTGATGGCCTTCCTGTCAGAATAACCCGGGCAGGAACACCCGTTCCACTCTTGCTATTCCCCGCACATCTGCTCTGATACCTTGCATGGACCCGCATCTCGCCCCCCGGAAAACCGCCCGGCTGATCCAGCACCTCAAGGATCAGATGGACAACCTGCCGCCCAAGCTGAAAGCGGCGGCGAAATACGTGATCGACAACCCCGGCGACTTCGGCCTCAATACCGTCCGCACTTCAGCACAGAAGACCGGCATCAGCGCCAACGGCTTTGTCCGCCTTGCCCAGCATCTGGGCTATGACAGTTTCGAGACCTTCCGCGCGCCCTTTCGCGCCGCCCTCACCACCACGCACGAGGCTGACCTCGGCCAGGACTGGCTCGACCGGATGCAGGACCAAGGCCCGGCCGGCGCGCTGCAGGCATCGGCGGCGCGCAACCAGCTCAACATCACGTCCCGCTCACTGCGGCTGATGACGGCAGAGCGCACGCAGGCCATCATCGACACCCTCACCTCCGCCCGCCGCAGCTATGTCACCGCAACCCGCTCTTCTTACGCGCTGGCCTATTACTTCCACTACGTAGGCCGCATGGCCCTGCCGGGGCTGGAACTGGTGCCGCGCCACATGGGTGCCGCGCTGGACGACCTGCTGGACATAGGCCCTGAGGACTGCCTGATCGCCCTCACCTTCGCCCCCTACTCCGCCGGCACCATCCAGGCGCTGCGGCTGGCGGGCGAACGCGGCGCATCGGTGATCCTGATCTCTGACAGCGAAGTCATCGCCCCTGGCATCCGCACCGATCATGTGCTGGCGGTGGCCGCCAGCTCGCTGCACCCGTTCGGCGCCGTCGGCGGTGCAATGGCGGTTCTGGAATGCCTGCTTACCCATCTGATCGCGGCCGGCGGGGAAGACGCCCGGCACCGGATCGAGGCCTATGACGTCCTGCGCCAGGACAGCGGCGCCTATTGGAGCGGCCCGAAACTGCCCCGTGTCAGCCGCTAGGGATCTTACGTAAAGCGGCCTGTCAGGGCTGCCCGCCGCTGCATTGGCGCGCACAGACCGCTGAGGGACGATACCTTTTCTTCAGACATCACCGTCAATGTACGGGTTCTGCGCCTCATATTCGTCGCGGGTGACCCGCTTGTGATCGCCCTCCAGCCGCACTGACGCCATTGCCCGGTCGGCATAGATCTCCGACCGCAGCGGCCAGCCGAGAGCTGCATCAAACAGTCCCGGCATCAGGTCATAGCCTTCATCTTCCTCATCCGTGTCCCGCATCCACAGATGTGACCCGCAGGTGCTGCAGAACGCCCGTTCGGCAAAGGCAGACGATTGATACCGGGTCACCGGCCCTTCAACCGAAACGGCCTCCGCATCTGCCTCAAAACATAAGAAAAGCCCACCAGTCCAGCGTTGGCACCTGCGGCAATGGCAGGCCCCGGAGCGCGGGTCATGCGCCCCATCGACACTGATTTTCACGGCGCCGCACAGGCAACGGCCTTCCAGAATATCGCTCATATCCAAACTCCCCACAGCCCGGAATCAAACCGCAGGCGCCGGGCAAGCAGCGGTCCGTCCGGGCGGGCCGCTGCTTTTGCTAGGTCATGCCCTGCAAGCGGTCAGGGGTATGCTGCAGGGATAAAGCGGCAAACGCAACGGCAGCGGCGGCCCTGCACAGGCCGCCGCTTGCTCTTGGCCCTTGATCAAAGCCGCAGATCCGCCTGATCCGGTGCCAGCACATATTTCAGGTCATAGACCAGCGCGCCGGCGGTCCCCAAGGCGCGGATCGCCCCGGCCCCCATCTCCCGGAACTCCGAATGCGCCACCGCCAGCACCACCCCGGCATAAGCCCCCTGCCCGATCTCCGGGACCAGCGAAATGCCGTATTCCGCCTGTGCCTCCTCCGGGTCCGCATGGGGATCATAAACATCGACTTTCGCCCCGTATTCCTCCAGGCTGCGCACCACGTCGATCACCCGCGTATTGCGAAGGTCCGGGCAGTTCTCCTTGAACGTCAGCCCCATCACCAGAACCCGCGCGCCCGAAACCGGCAGGCCGCGTTTCAGCATCGCCTTCACCATCTCACCGGCAACATAGGCGCCCATGCCGTCATTCAGCCGCCGGCCCGCCAGCAGGATCTCGGGATGATAGCCCAGCTGCTCGGCCTTATGGGTCAGGTAATAAGGGTCCACCCCGATGCAGTGGCCGCCCACCAGACCGGGGCGGAACGGCAGGAAATTCCATTTGGTTCCAGCCGCTTCCAGCACCGCCTGGGTATCAATCCCCATCTTGTTAAAGATCTTGGCCAGCTCATTCACCAGCGCAATGTTGATATCCCGCTGGCTGTTCTCAATCACCTTGGCGGCCTCAGCCACCCGGATGCTCGCGGCCTTATGGGTGCCGGCCGTCACCACCTCGCGGTACAACGCATCGACGCGTTCGGCCACCTCCGGCGTCGACCCGGAGGTCACTTTGACGATGTCCGCCAGCCGCCGCGCCTTGTCGCCGGGGTTGATCCGCTCGGGACTATAGCCGGTAAAGAAATCCTTGTTGAACACCAGCCCCGAGCGCGCTTCCAGAATGGGCACGCAATCTTCCTCGGTGGCGCCGGGATAGACGGTGGATTCATAGATCACCAGATCACCGGGTTTCAACACCCCGCCAACAATCGCCGATGCCGCCAGAAGCGGGCTCAGATCCGGGCGGTGGCTGGCATCCACCGGCGTCGGCACGGTGACGATATAGATGGAGCAACCGGCAATCTCCGCCGGATCCGCAGTGAAACTAAGGTGCTCCGCCATTGCCAGCTCCTGGCAGCCCAGCTCGCGGGTGCGGTCCTCGCCTTGGCGCAGCTCGGCAATGCGGCCCGGATCGATGTCAAAGCCAACGACTTTCCGGTGCTGCCCGAAGGCCGCCGCCAGCGGCAGCCCCACATAGCCAAGTCCAATGACACAGATCTTATCCTGCACGCCGCTCATCCGGGCTGCTCCTTGTTCTTGCGGGGCGTCTTAAGGCAAGCCCCCTGCCCGCCCACATAAGGCCGCGCCCCCAAGGGGTTCAACCGCAGCAGCGCAGATTTGGCCTCATGCCTCGACAACAATCGCCGAGACCCCGCCATCCACATCGCGGCACGCCGCCAGCAAGCGCGGCATCAGATGCGCCATCACATAGTTTGCGTGGAACCGGCTCGGCGCCTTTAGCATCAGCCGGCCGCCGGCGCGGCTGGCTTTCTCCAATCCCCGTATCCACGACGCATAATTCGCCGGGTCCTCTGCATGCAGCACCGCCTTGGCCAGGCTCCATTCGCTGCCGTCCGAGATATCCGGCGCAGGCGGAGCAGACCCAGGGCGCAGCGGCACCACATTCGGCGCCGGCTCATCATTGTTTTGCATCCGGTGTTCAAAATCCGGACCCACAGCCCCCCAGCGGTCCTGCGTATCCGCCAGCAGCCGCTCCAGATCGATCCCGTATTCGGTGACCCGCCCGCGCGCGCCCTGACGTTTCACCACCAGCCAGCCCCAGCCCCGCAGCTTGGCCATCTCGCGTTTTACCGTGCGTTCATCCACATCCCACAGCCGGGCAATCTCGCGCTGGCCCACTGCCAGCTCATCGCGCTGCCAGTTGTAGCGTGCGGTCATCAATGTCATGAAGCGCAGCACCAGCTTCTGCGCCCCCTTGCCCTGGCCAAGCGCATAGGCCCCCATCGCCGTGAGGATGTCATACTTCAATGCCGAGGCGTTGCGCCCCGCAGGCCGTTTGGCAAGCATTGCTGCCCCCGTTTCTCCCTCCCCTGCCCTTTTGGGCCGGGATATGCTGCCTCAAGTGTTCTCAGCGTCTTTTGCTAAGACTTGCGCCGGCCGGTTTAGCTCCGAACTCAACGCTATTCGTTTGTTGTACCTGATTTGCGTCCGGAAATCCGATTCTGTCAAGCGCCGGCGGGAATTGAATTCAGACCCAATCCCTTTTTTGATAGAAAAATTGGTATCAATGGTATGGGGGGACATCCAGTGTGTCCCCTAATACAGCAGAAATGTCCCCCAATCTGCTGTGTCCGGCTCCCGGGTGTCCCCCTAAATCTGGCGTGAGAACCCCAGAAAAACCCAATGAAACGAATCGTTTGGCTGCCAGTCTCCGAATCGGTTCCGCCCATATTTCACTGGGCCTTTTGCAGATGTGTCCCCGCGGGGACAGGACGCTATTCCAAACCATATTTGCTTTTGCGTTTTTTGCAAATTCGGCGTAAATGGATATTGAGGCTGAATTAGCGTCCGCAAGAAATGGACGCTGAAAAAACAACACCGTGTGAGGCTAAGGAGCAGCGATGTTTACGCACGAAGACCTGTCCAAAATGCAGGCCCAATCTCTCAAGATGCAAAGCTGGATCCGCCAGCAGACCTTCTCCCCCGAAATGGAAAAGACCCTGCGCCGGTTCTCCTCCTGGGAAGTGGCTGAGCTGATCTTCCGCGTCAACCAGTCGACCCTGCGGGGACGGCTGTCGGCGGACCCTTCCCTGCCCCAGGGCCATGTCGAGGAAGACGGCCGCCAGCGCTGGTATTCGCTGGAGGAGATCAATGAGCTGCGCCGCCGCATCAAGATCAACCGCAAATCCCTGTTGCCCAAACGCCCCGCGGGGAAACGGGCGCTGAGGGTGGCGATCTCAAACTTCAAGGGCGGTGCGGGCAAATCCACCGTGGCGCTGCATTTCGCCCATGCCGCGGCACTGGACGGCTACCGGGTGCTGTGCGTCGACTTCGACCCGCAGGCCACCCTGTCCCACTCCATGGGCCTTAGCGACGTCACCGAGGATTACACCGTCTGGGGCATCATGGCCCGCGATCTGGTGCGCGAGACCGAGCGGATGAACGCGGTCCCGCAGGGCGCCGAGTCCGGCAACGCCCTGCCCCGGCGCCAGCTGCCGGACGCGATCACCGGCATGGGGCTGCAGGACCTGCGGGTCAGCGACTTTGTCAAACCCACCAGCTGGCCGACCATCGACATCATCCCCTCCTGCGCCAATGCGGCCTTTGTCGAATTCGCCTCCGCCCAGTACCGCCACCTGAACCCGGAATGGTCGTTCTTCGCCGCGGTCTCCCGCTACCTCGATCAGCTGCCGGCCGAGGACTACGACCTGATGATCTTCGATTGCCCGCCCGCGATTGGCTACCAGTCGATGAATGCGGTCTTTGCCGCCGACATGCTCTATATCCCCTCCGGCCCCGGCTATTGGGAATATGACTCCACCACCTCTTTTGTCGGCCAGCTGTCCGAGGCGCTGGAGGATCTGTCGGCGTTTAACGGCGTTGTCCCCGCGGGGACATTTGCGTTGCCCAAGGTTTTCCAGGACGTCCGCTTCCTGCTTACCCGTTATGAGTCCGGTAACGATTTGCACCGTGCGATGCGTTCGGCATTTATGAAGGTGTTTGAGGGCAGAATGACCGAACACCCGATTGAGATGACCCGCGCAGTTGAACAATCGGGGCGGTTCCTAAGTTCCATCTATGAAATCGACTACCGGGATATGACTCGTGAAACCTGGCGGCGCGCGCGTGCGTCGTTTGATCAGGCCTATGATGAATTCAAGGCCCACGCGGTCGAAGCCTGGGAAAACCTGGAGGATGAGGCATGAGCAAACGCAGAGTCTTCGACATCGACTTCCCGTCTGAACCAGAGGTGTTCCCCGCGGGGACAGCCGCAAAAAAGCCGGACGAGAAACCGTCCGAAGCCCGCCGCGGACCGATGGCCACCGCGATCTCGGAGAACGCCGATGCGTTGCGCGCGCGGGCCGAGGCCGAACAGAATATCCGCGCCGAAAACGACCGGCTGGCACATGAATTTGTGCGGCTGAAGAAGCTGGGCCTGGTGGTCGACCGGATCCCGCTTGGCATGATCCGCATGGATAAACTGATCCGTGACCGCAAGGATGACCGCGATCCGGAACTGGATGAGCTGAAGGAATCGATCAAATCCGTTGGCCTGTCGAACCCGATCCGGGTCGAAGAACGCGGCGACGGCAAGTTTGAGCTGATCCAGGGTTACCGCCGGATGCGCGCCTATTTTTCGCTGCTGCAGGAAACCGGCGACGAAAGCTATGCCGCGATCCCTGCGGGTTTGGTGGCCAAGGGCGACAGTTTGCAGGCCCTCTACCGCCGGATGGTGGATGAAAACCTGGTGCGCCGCGACATTTCCTTTGCCGAGATGGCCCAGCTGGCGCTGCGCTATGCCGAGGATACCCAGACCGGGGCCGAGACCACCGAGGATGCGGTCAATGATCTTTATGCCTCGGCCGGGCGGCAAAAGCGGGTCTACATCCGCCATTTCGCCCAGGTGCTGAAGGCACTGGGCGAGGGGCTGAAATTCCCCCAGGCGATCCCGCGGGCGCTGGGGCTGGACCTGAAGAAACGGCTGGAGGCGGATGCGATGAACGCCCAGGTGCTGCGGGACACGCTGGCGCGGGTGCAGCCGCAAACCGAAGAGGGTGAGCTGGATGTGCTGCGCAGCTTTGCCGAGGGCAAGCGCAAGAATGCGCCCCGCGCCGCCGCGGCACCGCGCGCCGGTGTTGCCAAGACCACCCTGCGCTGCACTGTCCCCGCGGGGACAGTCCGTTGCCAGGCGCGCGACGGCAAGATCGAGATGGCGATGGAGCGCGACTTTTCCGAGATCGACCGGCACAAGCTGGAGGACGCAATCGCCGCGTTTTTCGAGGCCTTGGAACAGGAAGACTGACCATTGTCCCCGCAGGGACAGCTTTGGAAAACGGCAAAGGCCCGGCAGAAATGCCGGGCCTTTTTTGCGTCTGCTGCTGGCCTCCGGCGTTGTTTTCTGCGCTTGTCCCCGCGGGGACAGGTCAGACGGCATTGTGATATCCAAAGCGCTATTCAGTATCTAATCAGCATATTCGGGCCTGTTTTTCACCCTTGTCCCCGCGGGGACACTTGCGGAAAACCTGGTCCGGTCTGGATGGGCTGGAATTTACCTGCTGGGTTCTGCCGTGGCTTTTTGGGGAAATCCGGGCCTGTCCCCGCGGGGACAGAACTTGAAAACCACGTCATCTTATGTCCCGGACGGTGGCTTGCCCGCATGGCTTACCTCTGCGGTTTAGGTCTAAAACACCAGTGTCCCCGCGGGGACAGCGGTAAAAACGGGTGGTCATGCAGCTGGAATATTTGCCTGTCCCCGCGGGGACAAACCGGCTGGCCTGGCAAATGAAGGGTGGTCCGGGCGGGCCTGCGGGGCGCAACGCGCACCGTGACAGACCCAAAAAACCCATCTGTCCCCGCGGGGACAGATGAAGGCCTCAAGACAAAGAGAGCAGGATTTGCCCCAAAAAAGAGGCCCGGCGGGGGGCCGGGCCTTGGTGTTTGCCACTGCTGTCCCCGCGGGGATCAGGTGGGAATTTTTGCGGATCAGCAGCGCGTCAGTTCAAAACCTTGAACTCGATCCGCCGGTTCTTGGCCCGGTTCTGCGCCGTGTTGTTAGAAACCAGCGGCGTGGTCTCGCCATAGCCGACGGCCACCAGGCGCTCGGCCGGGATTTCCATCCGCTGCAGGTACTGGGCAACTGCCGCAGCCCGCTTCTCGCTCAGCTTCATGTTCCAGGCGGCTTTGCCCTGGCTGTCGGTATGGCCGCCGACTTCGACCACCATGCCGGGGCAGCGGCGGATGATGTCCGAGAGGCTCTCCAGAAAATCGCGGGAGTTGGCATCAAGCCGTGCGGTGGACGGGGCAAAGTTCACGCTGCGGCCTTGCGACAGAATTTCGAACCGGCCGGCGCAGGCCTCCCGGCTGAAATCGCCGCTGGCTTCCAGCGCGGTGGCGGCGCCCGCGGTGACTGTCCCCGCGGGGACAGGCGTGCTGCCGGGCGAGGTGCGGTCAAACATCAGGTCCATGCTGACCAGGCCAACGGGTGTGATGGTGACGCCTGCTGCTTCCTCAAGTTTTTCCCGGCCGGGGTTGAGGTTGAATGCCTCCAGCTTGAGAATGACAGGCTGCACGGTGGCAACAGATACGCGGTCGTTGCCCAGTGCTGTTACCGCTACCGGAACAGTCAGGTCCGCTTTGACCCCGTGCAGCGAGAGGGTGACCGGAAGGTCAATCCGCTTGCGCTGCGCGGCAGCAAGATCTGAGATCATGGCCGGGTCGATCCGGGCGGTGACCACGGCTTCGGGGTAGGTGAAGGTTTCAAAGAACAGAAACCGCATCCGCACGTTGCGAAGGTCAATGGAGGTATCCACGGAATCGAGCGCAATCTGGATTCTGGCGTCGCCCTGATCGGAAATACTGCCGGAAAATGCAGCAAAACGGCTGGATTCCGCAATGCTGCCCTTTTTGATCGATATAAAGCGGATGGCGGAGGATTCGGGATTGAGCTGCCAGCCGTGCTCAAACGGGCCGGCAGCCAGTGCCGGGCGGATGAGGAGGAATAAAACTGTTAAAATTGAAAGGGTTATACGGAACATGCGCGATCCATTTGGGTTGCCAGCGTGAAATCCCTGCCAGCGGGCAGGGGTGAAAGAGATGTGCCCAGACTAAAAGCACACTTGCTGCCGGGCGCAAGGGCACGATAGTTTCGTAACCAAATACCCTTAACAATTGGGAAGCTGCCCCGCAGGACAGAAACCGGGGGCGAGAATTGGAGCAGGCGCGTGCGTGGTTTGATGATTTGGGTCCGGCTGATGGTGCTGGCTGTTGCGGCGGCCTGCTGGGGTGCCACAGTTCTGGCAGAAGAGCGGCTGGCGCTGGTGATCGGCAACTCGGCCTATGGTTCGGTCTCGCCGCTGGACAATCCGGTGCGCGATGCCCGGCTGATTGCACAGACGCTGGAGGGGCTGGGATTTGATGTCACCCTGGCGGCGGATACCCGGCAAATTGAAATGAAGCGGGCCATCGGCCAGTTCGGGCGCAAGCTGCGCGGGGCAGGGGAAGACGCGACGGGCCTGTTCTACTATGCCGGCCACGGGGTGCAGAGCTTTGGCAGCAACTATCTGCTGCCAGTGGATGTAGCGCTGGCGGATGCGGCGGATCTGGACCTGATGGCGGTGGAGGCGCAGTCGGTCTTGCGGCAGATGGCCTCGGCCCGCAACCGCACCAATATCGTGATCCTGGATGCCTGCCGCAACAACCCGTTTGAGACGGTGGCGGATCTGAATGAAAGCGGCCTGGCGGAAATGAAGGCGCCGACCGGCACCTTTCTGGCCTATGCCACGGCACCGGGCGATGTGGCATTGGACGGGGCCGGGGAAAACAGCCCGTTCACCGAGGCGCTGGCGCGCGAGATCGTGGTGCCGGGCGCACCGGTGGAGCAAGTGTTCAAACAGGTGCGCCGGGCAGTGCTGGAGCAAAGCGGCGGCGGCCAGACGCCTTGGGACACGTCCTCGCTGGTCAGTGATTTTGTCTTTGCCGAAGCCGCGCCGGAAGCGGTGATGAGCGCGGCAGAAGTGCAGGAAGCGCAGATCTGGCGCTCGGTCAAGGCGTCGCGGGATGCGATGCAGATCATGCTGTATCTGCGGGGCTACGGCGACGGGAAGCATGCGGATGAGGCACGGGGGCTGCTGTCCGAGCTGATGGCGGAAGAACTGCAAGGCAGTGCTGCGGTTGCCGCAGCTCCGGCGGCGGCTTCGGCTCCGGCTGTTGCGGATGCTGAAACGGCGATGTTCGAGGCCGCACAGGGCGATGGCAGCAAGGCAGCATTTGAGGCCTATCTGATGGCCTATCCCGAAGGCCAGTTTGCCGAGATAGCAACGGTGGAACTGGCGGCGATGCGCGCCGGGGCAAGCCAGGATCCGGAGGCCGGCGGCGCGGCGGTTGCTGTGGCCCCAAAGACCGAACCTGCACCGGTGCCGCTGCCCGAAGCGGGGCCGGTCACCTATGCCAGTCCGCTGCATTCGGAAATGCCGCAGATTGCCGGGCTGACCCTGGCCGAGGCAGTGACCCGTTCCCCCGCATTTCCGCCCATTGAGGGCCTGCCGGAGAGTTATTGGAAAGGTCAGGCCTGCAGTTCCTGCCACCAATGGACGCGCGAGCGGCTTTGCACCCAAGGGAATACTTATCTTAGCCTCAACATGCAGCGTTCGCTGGGCAAGCAGCATCCCTTTGGCGGCGCGCTGAAACAGGCGCTGAAGAGCTGGGCGGCGGGCGGCTGCCAGTAACGGACCGAAGAACAGCTGGAGCAGGGCAGGGGAGGGCTCCCGCCTGCTCCGGTGCATTGAAAATGCACCTTTGCCGTTGGGCGTGGCGCTGTGCTGCGCACAGCGCGGGGGTCTGCTGAGAGGTGCCTAAGGGCAGGTTTGCCTTTAAGGCACCATCTCCAATGGTGTTTCCCTTTTTCCGCCTCAAGGGTGAACCGCGCCTGGGGCGCGGCTGCTCGCGCAGCCTTTGACCCGGAAGAAGGGAAGGGGCGGCACGCGGCTACGGGGCGTGGGTGGTGATCAAAAAATAGACCCATTCGCCCTTGAAATCCGCATGTTCAGCGCGGGCTGCTGCGACCTGGCTGCGAAGAAATTCCAGGTAGGGTTCCGCCGGTTCGCTAAGCGGGCGGGTCCCCTCATACAGCGGGTGGGAGGCGGCGAAGGCCACTGCGATTTCCTGGCCGTAGGGCGGGCCGACATTGATTTGCAGACCGGGATCTCCGGTCTCTTTGGCACCGACCCGCAGGGCGCTTTTGGGTATGGCCTTGGCCAGCGGCACCAGCTCGTTCGGGGACAGGTGCAGCACTGCGCCGCCGGCGTCGAAATAATCCACATAGACATAGGCCGGGTAGTCCGGCGCGGTGAGGTCGAAGAACAATCGCTCGCCGCCGGAGTAGTCGAGAACCCGGGCATGGGCGTCGGCGCCGACCAGCAGCGGATTGGTGATCTGGTCGGTGCTTTGCGGCAGCCCGACGTCTGAAATTCCAGCCAGTGCGCCGCATTGCGGGCGGGGCAGCAGACGCATCTGATCGGACACGGTGATATCGGCGCCCATCCGGGCCTGAAGCGCAGCCAGAACAGGCGAGCGCAGTCCGTCTTCGGGCAGGTGGCCGCGGACCTGGAGCGTGGCAGTTTCGGGCACAAAGGCGACTTGCAGCCGGGAGCAGGGCACGGCGGAGAGGATGCCGGCGACCCCGTCGCGCAGCGGATTGCCTTCAGCCACGGCATCGCCGGGCTGCATGAAGGATTGAAATGCCGCGAGGGAAGCCGGGTCGATGTCGCCGGTGCCGCCCTGAAAGGCCAGTGCCGCCTTGATGCGGGGCGCGTCGGGGGTGACGGCGGGGGTTTGCAGAGGGTTGAGCGCGGCGTCGGCCAGTGCTGCGCTTTCGGGCTGTGCTTGGGGGCTGGGCTGGCTGGCAGGAGCGGCCTGCGGCAAGGCGGCCAGATCCGGCTGCATTGATGCGGCGGCGGTCAGCGCAGGGGCTGCAAGTGACAGTGGTGTTGCAGGGTCCTGTGCAGCAGCCAGCAGCACGGGCGCGGGCATACTGGATGCCGCGGCTTGTGATTCTACCTGCGCAGGAAGAGCCTTTCCGGCTGCGGGTTCAACAGTTTTTGCTTGCTGGCGGGCCGGGCGGGCGACAGCCAGGCTTGCCGCCTGAGCCGGGGCGCCGGCAAGTTTTTGCCCGGTGTTTGATGCGGGATTTGCTGCAGGCGAGCGGGCCGCAGCTGGTGGCAGGCTGGCAGCTGCCGGAGCCGCAGAGGCAAGACGGTTCGCAGGCAGGGCCTGAGGTCTGGCGCTTGATTGCGGGACCGCGCCTGCGTCCAGGCCCTGGCTTTGTGCTTTACTTTCAGCCGCTTGCTGACCTTCCGCCACCTGCGGCACGGCTTCGGAACGCGGGATGCGGTGGGCCTGCAGGTTAAGGCTGCTTTCCGGGCTGGGCTGTTGCGGCAGGGGCTGCGGCACCAGCGAGATCAGCAGCGCGCCGGCGCCTGCCGCGTGGATCAGGGCAGAGGCCGCAAGCCCCAGCGCCCATATGGCCGGAGCGCGGCTCATCCGTCCGTTTCCGGGGTGACCACCAGCACCACGTCCTTGAACCCCAGCGCCTCGCCCTCGGCCACCAGCGGCAGCACCCGGCGCAGCTCGGCCGAGCGATGGGCGTTGATGCGCAGCCGCAGGTCCGGGTCGTCTGCCAGCAGGGCCGAGAGGGCAGGGGAGAGGGCGTTGCGGGCGATGGCATCGCCGTCCAGCGCCAGATCCCCGGTGGCGGAGATCGCCAGGGTAATGCCGCCCGCTGGCATGTCGCGGCCGGTGACGGCGGTGGCAGGGCGGACATCAAACGGGGCGGTGGCATCCATCCGGCCGATCAGCATGAAGAACACCAGCAGGAAAAACACCACGTCGATAAGCGCGATGATGGTTTCAGAATGGGGGCTGCGGGCAGGCCGGTTGAGCTTCATTGCGCCGCCTCCAGCCGCAGCACGCGCAGTCGGGTGACGCCAGCCAGAGCAGCTGTGTCCATCACCGTGATCAGCGCCTGGGTCCGGGCGGCGCCGGAGGGGAGAATCACCACTTGGGTAAGGGGTTCCTTGGCGACGGCGGCGGAGAGGGTGGCCTGTAGAGTTTCGGCGTCCAGCGCGGTGCCGCGCAGCACTGGCACGCCATCGGCGCCGAGGCGGATCATCAGGGTGCCGGCCGGGGCCTGAGTGCTGGCGGCAGAGCCTTGGGAGGGTTTCACCGCCGGGATCATGTCAAGGTTCAGATAGGTGGAGGTCACCATGAAGAACACCAGCAGGATCAGCATGACATCGATCATCGGCACCAGCGAAATCAGGGCGCGGGGGCGGGCAGGCCGGTTGATCATCATGGCAGCTTCCCCCGTGTCAGCGCGACCCGTCGATCAGCAGCAGGCGGCCGGCGGCGCTTTCGATGGCTTGCGCGGCGGTGTCGATGCGGGCGGCAAACAGCCCTGCGGCGACAGCGGCGGGGATGGCGACCAAGAGGCCCGCGGCGGTGGTCAGCAGCGCCTGCCAGATGCCGCCGGCCAGCACCGAGGCATTGGCGGCACCCTGCGCCAGTTCCAGCTCCTGAAAGGACTGGATCATGCCCAGGACGGTGCCCAGCAGCCCCAAAAGCGGCGAGACCATGGCGATGAGTTCCAGCAGGCGGATGAGGGAGTTCATCCGGCTCACTTCCTCATTGCCGCGGCGCTGCAGTTCATCTTGCAGAAGCGGGCCGCTCAGGCCTTCCTGCAGCGCTTGCATGGCATAGGCCATCACCCGGTCGGCGGGGGATTTTCCGGCGGCGATACTGTTCTGCGCCTGTTTGCGGTCGCCGTCTTTCCACAGGGTCAGGGCCTGTTCGCGGCCCGCCTGGCCGGAGCGTACTGGCCAAAGCTGGATCAGCTTCACCGCGATTACAGTCAATGACATCAGCGACATCAGCGCCAGCAGCGCAATCACCGGGCCGCCGGTGCCGAGGATTTCCCAGGTGCCGCTCATGGCTTATTTCACCAGCGGCGCGGCAGCGCGGGAGCCAAGTTCGAGGATCGGGAAACAGTCCATCTGGTCCTCGTTCTGGGGCTGGCAGGTGGTGATGTCATGCAGCAGGATTTCTGAGATGTTGCCGCAGTTGATTTCCGGAATCTCAAACAGTTTCAGGGTGGTGCGCTGGACGGGCAGGGGCGCGGCGTCGATCGACAGCAGCCGGTCGATCACCCCCTGGCCATCAAGGATGGCGAGCGACATCTCGAACCCTTCAAAGCTTTTTCCGGTCTGGTTGCGGAACAGAAAGAAAGCGCGGCAGCCGCCGCCGTCGATCTCCTCGGTCTTGTTCAACTCGACCCGCAAGGGGCCGGTTTCGGCAGCCGCCGCCAACGGCAGGGCAGCGAGGGCGAGGGCAGATAGCAGGCGTTTCAAAGGCATTACTGTCTCCGGGTTCCGGGTATCGTTGACCAGCCCGCGGCGCGCGGATTGGGGTGTTGGGTCAAACCAGCGCGGTCAGCGCCTTTTCGATCTTGTCCATGGCGTCGCGAGCGGAATCGAGGTCGCGGCGTTTCAGGTGGCGCGCTGCCACATGCAGGGCGCGGCCAAGGCGGTCGCGGACCTTGCCCGGCGCGCGGGCGACATTGGCCTGCAAGGATTGTGCGCGTTTGACCTGGGCGCCCAAGCTGCGCTGATCCATTTCGCGCTGGCCGCGTTTCATCGACTTGGCCTCATCCTCGCGGTCCTGGCCGATGCGGGCAACGGCGCGTTCGATCACCACCACCATCGTCTCGGCCTCCTGCAGGCGGCCGTCGTTGATCAGGCTGACGGACTTGGCGAGGGCGCGTTTGAGTTTCAGTTCCAGCGGGCCGGGGGCGAGGGAGATTCGGGGCTGGATGCGTTTCAGGCGGCGTTTCAGCGGCGCGATGGCGCTGGCGTCGATGCCGGAGGCGGAAATATCGGCGGCGTCTTCCTCTGTCACCTGGCCTTCCGGCGCTTCCGGTTTGAGGCTGTCCAGCAGGTTGCCGCCGTCGTCGTAGAACAGCACGTTGACCTTGGCCGGGTTGCGTTTGAGGAATTTCTTCAGCTCGGTGACCATCCGCTGCGGCGCGCTTTCGCAGATCACTTCCATCTCGCCGGAGCGCACCACATAGGTGCCCCAGGCCATCGGCGGGCCGCCGCCCTCCTTTTTCATCGGGGCCTTCAGGGCTTCCGGTTTCTTGCCTGGCTGGATCATTAGCAGCGGATCTTTGCCCTGGTCCAGGCAGAAGGCGAAACTCATCCGCTTCCTGGCTCCTTCGCGAACCATCGCTTTGACTTCCTTGCCGGAAATGCGCTCAATACTCATTATTCGTCCGCCGCAAAATGTTGTGAAACCATTTGACTTTAGGATGCCGATAAGGCTCTCTTGGGGTCAAGTTTTAGTTTGAGATTAGGGCAACCTTAACCACCGGACCTGAAAAAGGTGGGGGTTTGCTTGACGTTACGTCAATAAGGCCGCAAACCGGAAAAAAAGCGGGGGCAAGCAAGACAATGGATCCAGCAGCATTACTGCAATCCAAAGGGGACGACGCGCCCAGCGGCGAGAACCTCGAATACGATCCAGCCTTCACGGAGATGGAGCTGGCGGCCCAGCCGGGGGAAGAATCGGTGGTGGGCAACGAGACGATCGAGGCCACGGATCCGGATTACCGCGAAGTTCAGAAGAAAGCGCTGGAAGTGCTGGAGCGCAGCCATGATCTGCGTGCTGCAGTGTTCCTGGGCGATGCGCTGCTGCATTCCGAAGGGCTGGCAGGCTTTGCCGATGCGACCGCCTATATCCGCGGCTGCCTGGCGGAGTTCTGGGAGAGCTGCCATCCGGAGCTGGATGAGGACGACGGCGACCCGACCATGCGGATCAATGCGATCCAGGATTTATGCGGCCAGCCGGACGGGATGGCGGGGCCATCGCCGCTCTACCGCTCCTTGCGCCGGGCGCCGTTGAGCGAAAGCCGCGGCTTTGGCCGGTTCTGCCTGCGCGACATTGAGATTGCCGAAGGGGTGGTGACCGCCCCCGAAAACATGGAGCATATTCCGGACACGGCTACTATCGGCGCGGCCTTTCAGGACAGCGACGAAGAAATCGTGTCTGCAAGGCTTGCGGCAATCGTGGCGGCGGAAGAGAATGTCCGGGCAATCTCAGCGGTGTTCGATGAGCAGACACCGGGGCAGGGCCCGGATCTGAGTGCGCTGATCAAGTTGCTGCAGCAGATCGCCAAGCGCATTCGTGAGTATGCTAACATGAGTGCTGAGGAAGGCGCCGGCGATGACGACGCTGCAGAGGATGCAGCGGCTGACGAGGGCGGCGCGGCCGCGCCGGCTGCTGGCGGCAGCGCTGCGGCGGCAGCGCCGGGGGTGATCAATTCGCCCATGGATGTGTCCAATGCGCTGGACCGTATCATTGCCTATTACCGGCGGCGGGAGCCGTCGAGCCCGCTGCCGATCCTGCTGGAGCGGGCGAAGAAACTGGTGGGGGCCGACTTCCTCACCATTATGAATGACATGGCCCCGCAGGGGGTGGAGAATGTCCACCTTATCGGCGGGATCGACGAAAATGACGACGACTGACGGACGCGGAATATGCAGCGGCGGAACGGGCCGCGGCAACCGTGAAAGCAAGACGAGTAAGGAGACCTAGATGGCCGGAAGTTCACAGAAATTCATCGCCCGCAACCGGGCACCAAGGGTCCAGATCGAATATGACGTCGAGCTGTATGGAGCCGAGAAGAAGGTGCAGCTGCCGTTTGTGATGGGCGTGATGAGCGACCTGGCGGGCAAATCCGAAGTGGAGCAGCCCGCAGTTGCGGACCGCAAGTTCCTCGAAATCGACGTGGACAACTTCGATGACCGGATGAAGTCGATGGCGCCGCGCGCCGCCTTCACGGTGCCCAACACGCTGACCGGCGAGGGCAACCTGGCGGTCGACATCACGTTTGAGAGCATGGACGATTTCAAGCCTGCCGCGATTGCCGCCAAGGTGGAGCCGCTGCGCGAGCTCTTGGAAGCGCGCACCCAGCTCAGCAACCTGATGACCTATATGGACGGCAAGACCGGCGCCGAGGATCTGATCTCGAAGATCATTCAGGACCCGAGCCTGCTGAAGACGCTGGCAGCGCAGCCGAAACCCGGCGGCGACGCCGAGAGCGAAGAATAAGAGAGGAGGACAGAGATGGCTGAAGAAGAACTCCAGGCGGAAGCCGCTGCTGGTGAAGCCGCCTTTGGCTCTGCCGAATTTGCAAGCCTGCTGCAAAAGGAATTCCGCCCCAAGTCGGACCAGGCCAAGACGGCCGTTGAAAGCGCGGTCAAAACCCTGGCCGAGCAGGCGCTGGCAAACACCGCGCTGGTGTCCGATGACGCGTTGCGCTCGATCGAGAGCATTGTGTCGGCAATTGACGCGAAGCTGACCGAGCAGGTCAATCTGATCCTGCACAACGCGGACTTCCAGCAGCTGGAAAGCGCCTGGCGCGGGCTGCACTATCTGGTCAACAACACCGAGACCGATGAACAGCTGAAAATCCGGGTGATGCCGATCACCAAAAAGGAAATGTCGAAGACCCTGAAGAAATTCAAGGGCACGGCATGGGACCAGTCGCCACTGTTCAAGAAAATCTACACCGAGGAATTCAGCCAGCTGGGCGGTGAGCCTTACGGCTCCCTCGTGGCGGATTACCATTTCGACCACTCGCCGCCGGACATCGAACTGCTGGGTGAAATGTCCAAGATCGCCGCGGCCGCCCATGCGCCGCTGATCACCGGCGCCAAGCCGACTCTGTTCCAGATGGACAGCTGGTCGGAACTGTCGAACCCGCGCGATCTGACCAAGATTTTCCAGACCCCGGAATATGCCGCCTGGCGCTCCTTGCGCGACAGCGAGGATGCGAAATACGTCGGTCTGGCCATGCCGCGGTTCCTGGGCCGTCTGCCCTATGGCTCGAAAACCGATCCGGTGGACGAGTTTGCCTTTGAGGAAGACACCGCAGGCGCCACCAGCGAGAAATACGGCTGGGTCAACGCGGCCTATGGCATGGCGGTGAACATCACCCGCTCGTTCAAGATGTACGGCTGGTGCTCGCGGATCCGCGGCGTGGAAAGCGGCGGCACGTTGGAAAACCTGCCCTCGCATACTTTCCCGACCACCGATGGCGGCGTCGATCAGAAATGCCCGACCGAGATTGCCATTGACGACCGGCGCGAGGCGGAACTGGCGAAGAACGGCATGATGCCGCTTATTCACCGTAAAAACACCGATGTGGCCACCTTTATGGGCGCGCAATCACTGCACAAACCGGCGGAATATGACGACCCGGATGCTTCTGCCAACGCCAATCTGGGCGCGCGGCTGCCATATCTGTTCGCCACATGCCGGTTTGCGCACTATCTGAAGTGCATGGTGCGGGACAAAGTCGGCTCGTTCAAAAGCCGTCAGGACATGGAATCCTGGCTGCAGGACTGGATCAACAACTATGTTGATTTCAACGCGGATATCTCTTCGGAGAACGAGAAGGCGCGCAAACCTCTGGCCGCAGCCGAAGTGGTTGTGGAAGAGGTCGAGGGCAACCCGGGGTATTACACCTCAAAATTCTTCCTGCGCCCGCATTACCAGCTTGAGGGGCTTTCTGTCTCGCTGCGGCTGGTATCCAAACTGCCCTCGGAAAAGGGAGGCTGATTTTCCACTCCCCAGCCTCAAACGATCATAGCGCAGTAGAGATCTTAGTTATTGAAAGGATAGAAAAATGGCTGCTAACATGTTTGTGCAAATCTCGGATGTCGATGGTGACGCCACAGAAGAACAGCACAAGAAATGGATCGTCATTCAGTCCGCAAGCTGGAATGTCGAGCGTGCCGTTGAAATGACCGATCTGGGTTCGACCCAGCGGATGCATGCAAATTCGAACTTCGGCAAAATCGAACTGACCTCGCAGATGGGCAAAGCGTCCAACGGTCTGGCGCTGTCGGTGGCAAATGGCACCGTGCGCCCGGAAATCATCATGCATTGGTGCCGGTCGGGTGACAGCGCCAGCGCAGGCCTGCTGGTCTATTCGGTCTGGAAGCTGAAAGACGTGGTGATCGACAGCTACTCGATCTCGGGCAGCGAAGACGGCATCCCGGAAGAGACCTGGTCGCTGGCTTATGCCTCGATCGAGCATGAGTACAAATCGACCAACCAGAAAACCGGTAAACTGACCACTGAAGGCACCTTCAAGTGGAACGTTCAGACCGGCAAGGTCGAGTAAAACCAATGGCTGGCCCCGGGCGTATTTCATGCCCGGGGTCTGTTTTTCTGACGTATTTGCAGCATCCACCCCAGTTGCGGAGTAGACCCCATGACACCCGAAGAGCATCTGAAAGCTGGTGATCCCAGGGCGGCGCTGGAGGCGCTGCAGCAAAAAATCCGGGGTGATGCGAGCAACGCCAAGCTGCGGGTGTTCCTGTTTCAGCTGCTGTGCGTTCTGGGCGACTGGAACCGGGCGATTGCCCAGCTGAAGGCGGCGGCGGGACTGGATGAAGGTGCCACGGTGATGGCGCAGGCCTACCGTGAGGCGATCATCTGCGAGGTCTACCGCGAGAAGGTTTTTGCCGGTGAAAAATCGCCGCTGATCCTGGGCGAGCCTGAGGAATGGCTGGCGCATCTGATCGAAGCCCAGAAACTGCTGGCAACCGGCAATCCCACAGAAGCGGCGGAGCTGCGCGCCAAGGCCTTTGATGCGGCCCCGGCCAGTTCCGGCGAAGTCAACGGCAAGAAATTCGACTGGATTGCGGACGCCGACATGCGGCTGGGTCCGGTGCTGGAGGCGGTGATCAACGGCAAATACTACTGGCTGCCGTTTGCGCAGATCGTCTCATTCGAGGCCGAGGAGCCGAGCGATTTGCGCGATGCGGTCTGGACCGCCGGCACGCTGACCCTGGCGGGCGGCGGTTCGGTGGCAGCGATGATTCCGACGCGCTACCCCGGATCCGAGAAGGCGGACGGATTGTCGATGCTGGCGCGTGCCACAGTGTGGCAGGATGCCGGCGCGGAAACCTACACCGGTCTTGGACAGCGGCTGCTGGCGATCGGCGATGAAGATATTGCCATCATGGATGTGCGCACACTCCGGATGGATGGGCATGACATAGAGAATGGCTGACAAAACTCTGGCCGAGCGCCTGCAGCCGTCGCTGCTGGACCGGCTGACCGACAATGCACCTGGCGATCAGAAGGAAACCCGCGAGAGCCGGGTTATAGATCTGTCGCGGCTGCGGGAAATCATCCAGCGCGATCTGTCCTGGCTGCTGAACACCCAGAATGTCGAAAGCCATTTTGATGCGCAGAAATATCCGTCGGTGTCGGCTTCGGTGCTGAACTACGGGCTGATCGAAGTGGCCGGCGAAGCCTCGACCAGTGAAAAGGCCGAAGCGATCCGCCAATCGATCAAACAGGCGATTGCAACCTATGAGCCGCGGATCATCGAAGGCTCGGTGGATGTGCGGCTGCAGGATGGCACTGATGCGACCGAGATGACCGTGGGGCTGGAAATCCGCGCCGACATGTGGGCGCAGCCGATGCCGCTGGAGCTGTATTTGCGCAGCAAGGTCGATCTGACCACCGGCGAAGTGGAAATGGAAAGGGCCCTGTAAGATGGATACACGGCTGCTGACCCATTACGAGAACGAGCTGAACTACCTGCGCGACATGGGCGGGGAGTTTGCGGCTGCCTATCCCAAGATCGCGGCGCGGCTGGGGATGGAAGGGGTTGAGGTTCTGGACCCCTATGTGGAACGGCTGCTGGAGGGGGCGGCGTTTCTGACTGCCCGCGTCCAGCTGGAGCTGGAGCTGCAGTATCCGAATTTCACCTCGAACCTTTTGGAAATCATCTATCCGCATTACCTGGCGCCGACGCCGTCGATGATGATTGCGTCGTTTGAGCCGGATGTGGCGAATTCAGCGGTCAAAAGCGGCTATGTGCTGAAGCGCGGATCGACCCTGCGGTCGCGGCTGACCGAGGGCGAGCAGACGCCTTGCGAGTTCCGCACCTCTGCCGATCTGACCATGTGGCCGATCCAGATCACCGAGGCGCAGTATATCGACGGGCGCGGCGAGCTGGTCGCGGCGGGCGTTGCCGCAGGATATGACGCCCGCGCGGGCATCCGGCTGCGGGTCAAGCGGATTGACGGCGATCCGATCAGCAAGCTGGGGTTGGATGATCTGTCGCTGTATCTGACCAGCGAGGCGGGCAACAGCTGGCCGCTGCTGGAACTGCTGTGCACCCAGGTGCAGGGAATTGTTGCGCGCTCCACCGACCGGCGGGCGGATTGGCAGCTGCCATTGCGCGGCGCCAAAGTGGTGCAAAAAGGCTTTGGCCCGGAGGAGGCGCTGCTGCCGCTGCCGCGCCGGGTCTATGACGGCTACCGGCTGCTGCAGGAGTATTTTGCGATGCCGGAGCGGTTCCGTTTTGTGGAACTGCAGGGGCTGCAGGAGGGGTTGAAGAAATCCGCGGGCGACGAAGTGGATCTGTATATCCTGCTGCGCGAGGGAATGCCGGAGATTGCCCCGATCGTGGTGCCGGATGTGTTCAAGCTGAACACGGTGCCGGCCGTGAACCTGTTTGAAAAACGCTGCGACCGGGTGCGGATTGCGCCGATCGATACCGAGCACCACGTGATCCCGAACCGGACTGCGGGCCTGGATTTTGAGATTTACGGGCTGAACAGCGTGGTCGGGATCAGCGGCGAGGGGGAGGACGACGTAATCTTCCGCCCGTTCTATTCGGCCAATGATTTCACCGCCGCGGGCGAAAGCCACCCGGCCTATTACACCGTCAAACGGCGGATGCGGCAGCGCTCGGAAAAGGAGCGCTTGCGCGGGGTGCGCAGTTCCTACCTGGGGTCGGAAGTCTATCTGACGCTGGTGGACCGGTCGCAGGTGCCCTACTCCTCGGGGCTGGAACAGCTGGCGGTCAACGCGCTGTGCACCAACCGCGACCTGCCGATGCTGCTGGCCACCGGCAATGACGATGTGTTCCATCTGCCCGAAGGCGGGCCGGTGCGCAAAGTGACGCTGCCGGTGTCGCCAACCCGCCCGCATCCCACCCTGGCGCAGGGCGATACCGCCTGGCGGCTGATCTCGCACCTCAGCCTCAACTACGTGTCGATTGCCGAGACCGGCAAGGGCCAGTCGGCGGAAGCGCTGCGCGAGCTGGTCGGGCTTTATGCGCCCTTGGGCGACCGGGTGACAGAAAAGCAGCTGGAGGGGATCCTGTCGGTGGGCGCACGCCCCATCGTGCGCCGGATGAGCGACGAGATCCTGTCGACCGCTGTGCGCGGGCTGGAGATCACCCTGGGCTTTGACGAGAGTTATTTCGAGGGCAGCAACATCTATGTGCTTGGGGCCGTGCTGGAGCGGTTCATGCGCGGCTATGCCAGCATCAACTCATTCACGGAGACAGTCCTGAAGACTGAAAAACGCGGGGAAATTGCCAGATGGCGACCGGAAAAGGGCCTCGGCCGGACGATCTGAGCCTGTATGGCCGATTGGCCATGGCGCCTGAAAAGCACCATGTTTTTCAAGCCCTGCGGGTGTTGGAGGCGCATTTCAATGACGCCCCGCGCCTGGGCGAAAGCCGCCGCCCGCGCGAGGACAAGCTGCGTTTGGGGCAAGAGGCGGAACTGGCGTTCCCGCCCTCGACCATTGCGGATTTCAAACCGGCCGAGGGGGGCAAACCGGCGGTTCTGACCAACCGTTTTTTCGGTCTGTTCGGACCGCAGGGGCCGCTGCCGCTGCATCTGACCGAATACGCCCGCGACCGCAAAAGGAACCACCGCGACCCGACGATGGTGGCCTTTGCCGACATGCTGACGCACCGGCTGATGAGCCTGCTGTACCGGGCCTGGACCCAAGGGTCTCCGGCGGTCAGTTTTGACCGGGCCGATGATCCGATGGCGCGCAAGGTGTCGTCGCTGATCGGCTATAACGGATTTAAATTCGGCGACCGGGACGACATGCCGGATCTCGCCAAGCTGCATTTTGCCGGCCATCTGGCCAAGGGTGCCAAGAATGCCGAGGGGCTGGTGTCGATCCTGTCGGCGTTTTTTGAGGTGCCGGTGCAGCTGGAGGAATTTGTCGGCAGCTGGCTGGAACTGGAGCCGGACGACCGCTGGCAGCTGGGCTATGGCGGATTGGGGCACAGCACCAGCATCGGCAACAAGGTCTGGAGCCGCTCCGCCAAGTTCCGCATCCGGATCGGGCCGTTGAAACTGGAAGATTACGAGCGGCTGCTGCCGGGCGGCGAGGCTTTGAAACGGCTGCGCGCGATTGTGCGCTCATATGCCGGGGATTTTCTGGATTGGGACGTGAACCTGATCCTGGCAGGCGACGAGGTGCCGCGCGCGTCTTTGGGCGGCACCACCCGGCTGGGGCATACCAGCTGGATCCGGTCGCGCCCCGACCCGGACGCGGACCAGCCGGACGTGAATGATTTATACCTGTACCCGGGATTTGGCGCCGGGGCTGACGAGCGAATAGAGGGAGGGATTTAAGATGACCGAGATCAGCCGCGTGGCGCTGTTTGGCAAGCTGAACAAGCTGGGATACCAGGCCGTGGAAAGCGCAACCGTGTTCTGCAAGATGCGGGGCAACCCCTATGTCGAACTGGTGCATTGGCTGCATCAGCTTTTGGCGCAGCAGGACAGCGACATTCACCGGATCATTCAGCATTATGATTTGGATGCCGGCAAGATTGCCACCGAACTGACCCGTGCTTTGGACATGCTGCCGCGCGGGGCGTCGACGATCTCGGATCTGTCGGACCATCTGATGGATGCAATGGAACGCGGCTGGGTCTGGGGATCGTTGCTGTATTCGGCAGGCCAGGTGCGCAGCGGTCATTTGCTGTTGGGCATGCTGAAGACACCGGCCCTGCGCAACATCCTGTCAAATATGTCGCCGGAGCTGGCCGGGATCGGCGCTGATGATCTGGCGGATAACTTCAACGATGCCACTGATGGTTCGCCCGAGGAACGGATGGGCGCGCAGGATGGGTCGAATGTCACCGGCGGCGGTGCGGAACCGGGCGAGGCTTCCGGGTCGATGGCGCCGGGCGCAATGGGCAAGGGCGAGGCGCTGGAGCAGTTCTGCACCGACCTGACCGAGCAGGCGCGCAACGGCGAGATTGACCCGATTGTCGGCCGGGATGAGGAAATCCGTCAGATCGTCGATATCCTGATGCGCCGCAGGCAGAACAACCCGATCCTGACCGGCGAGGCGGGGGTCGGCAAAACCGCGGTGGTCGAGGGATTCGCGTTGCGGATTGCCCGCGGCGATGTGCCGCCTGCGCTGCAGGATGTGCGGCTTTTGGTGCTGGATGTGGGCTTGTTGCAGGCTGGCGCCAGCATGAAGGGCGAGTTTGAAAACCGCCTGCGCCAGGTGATTGACGAGGTGCAGGCAAGCCCGGTGCCGATTGTAATGTTTGTCGATGAGACCCACACGCTGGTGGGCGCCGGCGGCGCGGCAGGCACCGGCGATGCGGCGAACCTCTTGAAACCAGCACTGGCGCGCGGCACCCTGCGCACCATCGGTGCCACCACCTGGGCCGAATACAAGAAATACATTGAGAAAGATCCGGCGCTGACCCGCCGCTTCCAGGTGGTGAAGGTGGATGAGCCGGGCATTCAGAAGGCAATCCTGATGATGCGCGGCATCGCCTCGATGCTGGAAAATCACCACCGGGTGCAGGTGCTGGACGAGGGGATCGAGGCTGCGGTCAGCCTGTCGGCGCGCTACATCCCGGCACGCCAGCTGCCCGATAAATCCGTCAGCCTTCTGGATACCGCCTGTGCCCGCGTGGCGGTCAGCCAGCACGCGGTTCCGGCTGAAGTGGACGACAGCCAGCGCCGGATCGAGGCGCTGACCACCGAACTGGAGATCATCGGCCGGGATGAAACCGCAGGCTATGAGGTCGCAGACCGGCGCGCGGCGGCGGAGGCCGCCAAGGCGGCTGAGGAGGAACGGCTGGCCGGGCTGACCGAACGCTGGGACAAGGAAAAGGCAGTTGTCGAGGGCATTCTGGACCTGCGCGCCAAGCTCCGGGAGGGGGCCGCGCCCGTGGACACAGCCCCGGATACTGGGGAAGACGGCGCAGAGGGCGCTGCCGATAGCCCGCTGTCCGATGAAGACCGCGCAGAACTGATGCAGCAGTTGAAGGACAAGAACGCTGAGCTGGAGACGCTGCAGGGCGACAGCGCGCTGATCCTGCCGATTGTCGACCATCAGGCGGTGGCGAGCGTGGTGGGCGACTGGACCGGTATTCCAGTGGGCCGCATGGTCAAGGACGAGATCGAAACCATTCTGAACCTGGAAGAACATCTGGCGAAACGGGTGATCGGCCAGGATCACGCGATGAAGATGATCGCCAAACGGATCCAGACCAGCCGCGCCGGGCTGGACAATCCGAACAAGCCGATCGGGGTGTTCATGCTGGCTGGCACCTCGGGCGTGGGCAAGACCGAAACCGCGCTGGCGCTGGCCGAGGTGCTGTATGGCGGTGAACAGAACGTTATCACCATCAACATGTCGGAATATCAGGAAGCCCATACCGTCAGCAGCCTGAAAGGCGCGCCTCCGGGTTATGTCGGTTACGGCGAGGGCGGGGTGCTGACCGAAGCGGTGCGGCGCAAGCCCTATTCCGTGGTGCTGCTGGACGAGGTTGAAAAGGCGCACCCGGATGTGCATGAGATCTTTTTCCAGGTCTTTGACAAGGGCGTGATGGAAGACGGCGAGGGCCGTATCATCGATTTCAAGAACACGCTGATCCTGCTGACGTCGAATGTGGGCACCGAAACGATCATGGATCTGTGTTCGGACCCGGACCTGATGCCGGAGCCGGAGGGCATGGCAAAAGCACTGCGCGATCCGCTGGTCAAAGTGTTCCCGCCGGCGCTGCTGGGGCGCCTGGTGGCGATCCCCTATTATCCGCTCAGCCCGGAGATGATCGGCGAGATCACCAAGCTGCAGCTGGGCCGGATCCAGAAACGGGTGCAGGAGTCGCATGGGGTGCCGTTTGAGTATTCGGACGCCGTGGTGGAAGAGATCGTCAACCGCTGCCAGGAGCTGGACAGCGGCGGCCGGATGATCGACGCGATCGTCACCAACACCATGCTGCCGGATATCTCAAACGAATTTCTGCGCCGCCTGATGGAGGGCAAGGACGTCGAGAAAGTTGCTATCGGCGTCACCGACGGGGAATTTTCATACGCGTTTGACTGATCGCGTCCGAGAGTAATCAGTGGGAAGGAAATCCTATGGTTAAACATGTTGTTATGGACCTGAAAAACCTGGACATCAAAGTGTCCGGGCTGGAGATGGTGGAGCCGCCGAAACTATCGTTCAAGGTGGTGGTCGAACTGGATAAGAAAATGGAGAAGGGGGTCGAAAAAGACCCGCTTCTGCAGCAGGAATTCCATGCCGGTGCCGACGAGGTGCTGGAGCAGACCAAGGACACCATCGAGAAGAAGTGCAAGGTGTTTGACAAGCTGTTTGTCCAGATGGTGGCCAAGGGTGCCTCGGATAAGGACATGGAAAAACAGTTGAAAGGGCTGAATGACGCCATCAAAAATGACGTCAAAGTGGCCGAAAAGGGCGCCGAGCTGGCGGCGCAAAAGGCCTGGACCAGCCTGCAGAAGAAGAAAAAGGAATGGTCCAAGTTCAAGATCAAGATCGGCGTGTCCATTGCCGGCACCCTGGCCGGGCTGGCGGTGAGCATCGCCGCGATGGCGACCTCGCCGTTTTCCGGCGGCGCGGGCGCGGCCTTTGGCATCATCGGCCTGATCAAGTCCGGCGTCACACTGGCCAAAGACATTGGCAAGCTGGCGATCAATATCGATCAGTCCAAGACCATCCTGGTGAAAAACCTGGCGGTGGTGGAAAAGGCGGCCTCAAACAAGGCGCTGAATGCAGCAAACGAGGTGTCGGCGGCCGTGTTCCAGGAGTTCCTTGGGATCTCGCAGCCGTCGGTCAAGACGGTGGAGGATTCGGCAGATACGCTGAAGGCGAAATACGCCCAGATGGTCGTCAAAATGCATGACCTGTCCAAGAACCTGAACAAGATTCTGAAACAGCAGGAAAAGCTGAAGAAGGAATTCCTGGCCGAGGTCGGCAAGAAGCTGAAAAAGCATCCGATCAAGGACAAGAAGACCCAGCTGGTGATGATCAGCAAGGCGCTGGATACGGCCTTGGCGAAAAACTACGCCGAGGTTCAGAAAGCCATCGACAAAATCCAGATCATGTACGGCGATGCGCGCGGCTGGGCCAGCAATATCAAGGAGCTGATGAAGCGGGTGAAGGCACTGACGATCAAGGATCCCAAAGCGCTGAAGGTGTTCCGCGAGGGGTTGAAATTCGCTGCTCTGGCGCTGTCGCCGATTGACGGCAACTCGATTGCTACCGGCGCCAAGGATCTGGCCCTGGGCGTGGGCGGTGCGGTCGGCGGCTATGCCTACGACAAAATCACCAGCAAGGCGCTGGACGGGACCGTGTTCGACGCGGCCTGACAAATGATGCAAGACCGCCGGGCGCAGAACGTGCCCGGCAAGAATTGAAAGACCGGGTGGAGAAACAAATTGGACAGCAGCGCGCAAACCGAAGGGACGCTCCGGGACCGGGCCCGGGAATTTGTTGAGCGCCAATGGGTAACCAATACCATTCTGGGCATCATCATCTTCAATGCGATCACTCTGGGGCTTGGCACCTCTGCTGCGGTGCGGGCGCATGCGGGCGGTCTGCTGGATGTCATCGACACTGTTGTTCTGGGCATTTTTGTTCTGGAATTGGCGCTGAAGCTGTTTGCCTATGGCCTGCGCTTCTTTGCTTCGGCCTGGAATATCTTTGACTTGATTGTGGTCTCGTTCGGCTTGTTCCCGGACAGCCAGGGCCTGTCGGCGCTGCGCGGACTGCGGGTGGTGCGGGCGCTGCGGTTGCTGTCGGTCATCCCGCAGATGCGGGCGGTGGTACAGGCGCTGCTGGATGCCTTGCCGGGCATGGGCGCGGTGATCGTGATGATCTCTATCGTGTTTTATGTGTTCGGCGTGATGGCCACGATGATGTACGGGCAGGCCTTTGATGAATGGTTCGGCACCCTGGGCCGGTCGCTGTATTCGCTGTTCCAGATCATGACGCTGGAAAGCTGGTCAATGGGTATCGTGCGGCCGGTGATGGAGGAGTTCCCCTTTGCCTGGTCCTTCTTTGTGCCGTTCATCGTGATCACTGCGTTTTCGGTACTGAACCTGTTCATCGGCCTTCTGGTCAACACGATGCAGACCGCGGTGGAGGCGGACGCCGAGGCCGAATTCGAGAAACTGCGCAATCTGGTGAAATCGGAGACCGATGTGGTGGACGCGCATGTGAGGGAGCTGCACGAGGAGATCAAGGCGTTGCGGTCGGAAATTGCGCAGTTGAAAGGGCAGGGAAATGGCTGACAGCTCGCAAAAGTTTATTGCCCGCAACCGGGCGCCGCGCGTCCAGATTGAATATGACGTGGAGCTGTATGGCGCCGAAAAGAAGGTGCAGCTGCCCTTTGTGATGGGCGTGATGAGCGACCTTGCGGGCAAGTCCACGGTTGAGCAGCCGGCAGTTGCGGACCGCAAATTCCTGGAAATCGATGTCGACAATTTTGACGAACGGATGAAATCTATGGCGCCGCGCGCCGCCTTTACCGTGCCCAACACGCTGACCGGTGAAGGCAACCTGGCGGTCGATCTGACGTTTGAAAGCATGGCGGATTTTTCGCCCGGCGCCATTGCCGCCAAGGTGGATGCGCTGCGCCCGCTGCTGGAGGCGCGCACCCAGTTGCAGAACCTGATGGCCTATATGGACGGCAAGACCGGCGCCGAAACGCTGATTGAGACGATCCTGAACGACCCGTCGCTGCTGGCGGCTGTGTCGGCGCCGGCAGGAGAGGCCGGCAGCGCTGCGGCCTTGGACAGTCTGCGCAATCTGGAACTGCCTGAAGAAGAGGCAGATACCAGCGGCGATGTGCTGGCCGGGCTGGCGGCGGCGGCTCCGGAGGCTGCAGCGCCTGCGGATGCATCCGGCGGGATTCTTGACGCATTGCGCGACGCGGTGCCGGAGGATCAGGCGGCAGAGGATGCCTCGGCGGGGGTTCTGGAAGGTTTGCGGGATACGGCCCCGCAGGATGCTGCACCCAAAGATACATCCGCTGACGTGCTGGCGGGTCTAAGCGCCGCCGCACCGGCAGACCCCGAACCGGGGGATGATGCGGCGGATGCTTTGGCGGCTTTGGCTGCAACCGGCGTGCCGGAACCCGAAGAAGAGGATGGCGCAGCATCTGTTCTGAAGGGGCTGGCGCAGGCGGACGTGCCTGAAACGAAGGACGCGGATACTTCTGGCGATGTGCTGGCCGGGCTGGCGGCGCAGGAACCCGGGGACGCCGGCGCGGAGGATGTGTCCGGGATGGTGCTGGACAGCCTGGCAGCCGCGGACGTGCCGGAAGCTGAAATGGAAGATCATTCCGGTGTCCTGGATGCGCTCGCGGACGTTGATGTGCCGGAGCAGGCGGACACGGCGGCTGATGATGCGCTGGAAAGCCTCGCTGCGGTTGAAACTGCAGAGCAGCCCGCGGAGGATCACACTGGCATTCTGGACGGGCTGGCAGATCAGGCGCCGGAGGATGAAGCGGAAGATGATACCGCGGGTGCCGCCTTGGAAAGTCTGGCGGCGGCAGATGTGCCGGACGCGGATGTCTCTGATGCCTCCGCAGCGGTTCTGGATGAGCTGGCCGGCTTACAGCCGGAAGAGGCAGACGCCGATGATCCGGCGGAGGCAGCTCTGGAAAGTCTGACCCAGGTAGAGATCGCAGAAGACCAGGGCGAAGATATAACCGGTGTTCTAAGTGGACTTCCAGATGTTGATCCGGTTGCAGAGGATGACGGCAGCGAAGCCGCTGCGGCGCTGGACAGCCTGGCTGAAGCCGCCGTCGAAGACGGCATTGAAGACGGCGGCCCGGAGGATGGCCTGGAGGATGTTCTGGAAGGTCTGCTGGAAGACGCGGCGGAGGAGGAAGACAGCGGCAACGCGGCGGAGGATGCCCTGGACAGTCTGGCGCCGGTTGAGACTTCAGAAGCGCCGGAAGACGAGACCGTTGACGTATTGGAAGGGTTGCTGGCGGGCGGCCCGGAGCAAGATGAGGATCCAGGTGAAGATCTGAGCGCGTTGCTGGGCAGTCTTGAGACGCCTGAGGAAACGGACGGCCAGGACAGCGCCGCAGACGTGCTGGCCGGTCTGGCAGAGGATCATGCGGAGGACGCGTCCGAGGAGGAGGATGTCCTGGACGGTATCCTCGGCGGGCTGGAAGAACCGGAGGACGATGCCGGGGACAACGATCTGAGCGCTGCGCTGAACACATTGGAGGCGCCTGCAGAAGATGACGCCGGGGATGGCGGTCTGGATGACTTGCTCGCGGACCTTGGCAGCGATGCGCCCGAGGAGGGCGCCGCGGAAGACGTCCCGGATGACATACTGGCGGGCCTTACCGAAGGCGATGGCGGGCCAGATGGCGCAGATTTGGAATCGGACGCCTTGCTGGATGGCGGACGTGATGCGGAAGAGCCTGCCGGCGATGACGGTCTGGACAGTCTTCTAGGAGACCTGACGGACGATGATGAGCCTGCAGTCGAGGATGATGACCTTGATGCGATATTGAGTGATACGGACGAAGAGCCGTCAATGGGCGCAGAGGATAGCGGCGATGATTTGGACAGCTTGCTGGGCGGTCTGGACGCGTCGGACGAAAGCACCGCTGAAGAGGAAGAAGACAACAGCTTGGATGATCTGCTTGGCGGTTTGGACGATGATGGTGCCGCCGGTGATGAAGCGGCGGGCGATGATGATCTGGACGCGCTGCTGGGCGGGCTTGATGAGGACAGCGCGGAGGAGGCGGAAGACGCCAGCCTTGATGATCTTCTGGGCGATCTCGGCAGCGAGGAAGAAGAGGGCGATCTGGACGGTCTGCTGGCCGGCCTCGGCGAGGAGGCCTCGGCGGAGGAGGCGGCAGAAGACGCGGGTGCCGAGGATGATCTGGATGCGCTGCTGGGCGGGCTGGGAGATGCGGATTCCGATCTGGACAGCCTGATGGGTGATGATGGCGATATGGATCTGGACGATCTGCTGGGGGATCTTGGCGGTGAGGAAGAGGATGCCGGGGACACGGGGGGCGACGATCTGGATGCGCTGCTGGGGGACCTGGACGCCGGCGATGACGACCCCGGGGCAGAGGCTGCGGCGGTTGAAGTACCCGATGATCCCGAGTTCGCTTATGGCACCATGAGCGCGGACCGCCCTGATCCGCAGAAGCTGCAGCGCAAGCGGTTCCGGCTGGCCATTCTGGGTGATTTCTCAGGCCGCGCAGCCAAGGGGCAGCTGGAGACCGGCGACGGTCTGGCAGCCCGCAAGGCGATCCTGCTGGACCCGGATACGGTTGAGGATGTGATCGAGAGCTTTGCGGCTGAACTGGTGCTGCCGATCGGCAAGGACGGCGCCGGGATTGCGGTCAAGCTGGAGGATCTGGACGGTCTGCACCCGGATGAGCTGTATGAAAACGTTGAACTGTTTTCGGAATTGGTGGGGCTGCGCAAACAGCTGCAAAGCGGCGCGACAGCGGATCATGCGGCGGGCACGCTGAAGGCCTGGGCGGAGAAACACGGCACCAAGGCGCGGGCGCCAAAGCGGACCTCGGCGGGTAACTCAGTGCCGGCCGACAAACGGCTGAGCGCCTTTCAGCAGCTGATCGGGGCAACCGGCATCACCCCGCGCCCGGCCTCGCCGGTGGAGGAGCTGCTGGCGCGGGTCGTCGGCCCGCATATCCGGGCGCTGCCGGACCCCGATGTGGCGGCAATGCAAAAGGCGGTGGATGAGGCGCTGTCGGATGCGATGCGGCTGGTGCTGCACCATCCGGAGTTCCAGTCGGTGGAGGCGCAGTGGCGCTCGCTTGATCTGATGGCGCGCTCGATCGAGGATGACGATACGCTGGATGTGATGCTGTATGACATCTCGGCCGAGGAATTGGCGGTGGATCTGGCGGCGGAAGAAGACCTGTCGAAAACCGGATTTGTACGGCTGTTGACCGAAGAGCCGCTGGACGAGGAGAACGGGCGCGGCGGTTATTCGGCGCTGATCGGCATGTATCAGTTTGAGGAAACCCCGCCGCATGCGGAACTCTTGGGCCGGATTGCGCGGGTGGCGGCGCATGTGGATGCACCGTTCTTTGCCGCGATTTCGCCGGAGTTCCTGAAGACCCCGAAGGCGGAGCGGCCCAAGCTGGTGGCCGATGCCTGGGATACGTTGCAGGGCATGGCGGAGGCCGGGCATCTGGGGCTGGTCAGCCCGCGGTTCCTGCTGCGGCGCCCATATGGTGAGAAGACTGAGCCTTGCTATGAATTTGATTTTGAGGAGTTTACTGAAACCGAGGGTCTGAAGGGCATGCTGTGGGCCAACCCGGTGGTGTTGGTGGCGATCCTGCTGGGGCGGTCGTTCCGGCAGAACGGGCCGTCGCTTCAACTGGGTAAAATCATGACTTTGGGGGAGATGCCCTATCATTATGTGAACGATAAGTTCGGCGATCAGGTGGCGCTGCCTTGCACCGAGCGCAATATTGATCTGGACAAGATTGCGCTGGCGCAGGAGCGCGGGTTCATGGCGGTGAGTGCGGTCAAGGGGCGGGACGAGGTGCGGCTGACCTCCTTCAATTCTCTGAAGGGCAGCGAGATCCTGGGCCCCTGGACCGGATTGCCGGCGCCGGAACCCTCGCCGCCGGATCCGCGCGGGCAGCCAAAGCCGGCCGAACCAGCGGACGGCGGCAATGATGAAGATGATTTGGATCTTGATCTGGATTTGGGCGGAGATGATGGGGATGATCTCGGCCTGGACGATCTGGACCTTGGAGACGACGGCGGGGATGACGATGGCCTCGGGGATCTGGACGACCTGTTGGCGTCGTTCGGGGACGACGACGATGATGATGACGGGGATGATGATGAAATGGATGCGGACCTCGCCGCGCTTTTGGATGATTTATGATGCGAATGTTTGAGAACACTGCCGGCGATTTCCGGCCCGGTTCCCGTCGCGGAAAGGAGGAGACATGGTTGTAAGCAAGGGCCATGAAAACGACCTCGCCTGGATGTCGGGGACATATTCCACCGACGGCCTGATGATGAGCCGTGCGATTGTGCGCGAGGGGCTGAGCAAGCTGACCGAGACCACAATTGAGTTTGCCGCGACCAAGAGCCAGCCCAAGCTTCAGGATCTGGTCGGCAAGCAGATGAATGTGCATGTGATGCGCCAGCAGACCGAGCATCAGTTCAACGGGCTGTGCATTTCGGTCGAGTATCTGGGCTTTCGCAACGGCTACGAGATGTATGTGGCGGAGGTGCGCCCCTGGTTCTGGCTGCTGACGCGGACCAGCGACTTGCGGGTGTTTCAGGAAAAGACGTCTGTCGATATCATCAAGCAGCTGTTCAGCGAGTACGGTTTCAGCGATTTCACCGACAAGCTGAGCGATTCTTACGAGGCGCGCGAATACTGCCTGCAATACCGCGAGAGCGATTATGCCTTCCTGTGCCGTCTGATGGAGGAAGAGGGGATATACTTCTACTTCGACAGTCCCATTGGCGATACCGCGATTGAAAAGCTGGTGCTGTGCGATGGTGTCAGCGGCCATGCGCCGATCAAGGGCGGCGCGGGTATTGAGTTCCACGCCCGCGATGACAGCGACCGGCGGCGCGAGGAGCATATCTCGGAATGGACCAAAGAAGAGATCCTGACCCGCGGCAAGGTCACGCTGAATGATTTCAATTTTGAAACGCCCTCGGCGGATCTGAAGGCGGCCACTGAAATACTTAAGGGCAGCCATTCCTACAAGAATTACGAAGTTTATGACTATCAGGGCCGGTATCCGTCCAAGACCCCATTGGGTGACAAACGCTCAAGGGTGCGGATGGAAGCGGAGGCGATCCGGCACATCCGCTGGCGCGGCGCCTCCAGTGTGGCGACCCTGGGCACCGGCAGCACCTTCACCATGGAAAAACATCCGGTGAAGGAGAACAACAAAGAATATCTCGTCATTGAGGCGGAGCATCATGTCAAGGTGGCCTGGGATTACGGCGAGCGGGAAAGCCAGAAAAAGAAAGAGATTGCGACCAAGGGGGCAATGCGGCGCGACCTGAAGGCGCGCAATATGGATGTGCCCGAGGAAATGGAGCATGACGTCTATGCATCGACTTTCAGCGCCATTTTGAAGGCCGATCAGTTCCGGGCGCCCTTGGTGACCCCCTGGCCGGAGGTGCAGGGGCTGCAGACTGCAACCGTGGTCGGCCAGAGCGGCGAAGAGATCTGGACCGACAAGCATGGCCGGATCAAGATCCAGTTCCATTGGGACCGGGAAGGCAAGATGAGTGAGACCTCTTCTTGCTTTGTACGGGTAGTGACACCCTGGTCCGGCAAGAACTGGGGCATGGTGGCGATCCCGCGGATCGGCCAGGAGGTTGTGATCCAGTTCGAAGACGGCAATCCCGACCGGCCGATCTGCACCGGCATGCTTTACAATGCTGAAACCATGCCGCCCTATACCTACCCCGATGATCAGACCCAGCTGGGGATCAAAACCAATTCCTCCAAGGGCGGCGGCGGCTATAACGAGCTGATGTTCGACGACAAGAAAGACAGCGAGCTGATGCGGGTGCAGGCGCAGAAGGATCACCAGATGCTGGTCAAGGACCGCTCGACGGTGACGGTGGGCATGGATGCGCCCGATCCGGAAGTGACCGGGGCGGATGAAAAGAGCTACCTGTTCACGGTTCAGCAGCACATGACGGAAACCGTGCATGAGGGCGACCGGACCGAGGTGGTGGAAACCGGCGACAAGTCCGAGACCATCCAGACCGGCAACATGACCCTGGACGTGGACACCGGCGACCTGACCGAAACCATTGCCAAGGGGGACCATTCGGAAACCGTGTCGCTGGGCAATCTGACGGTTGATGTGACCGCGGGCAAGATCGCCATGAGCGCCGGCCAGGAGATCAAGCTGACAGTGGGGGCATCTGAGGTAAAAATCGACAATTCCGGTGTTACGATCAAGGGGCCGATGATCAAGATCGAAGGCTCTGGAATGGTTGAGGCCAAGGCGCCGATGACCACCGTGAAAGGCGAGGCCATGCTGACCCTGAAGGGCGGCCTCACGATGATCAACTAGGTGGTGCAGATGTCGGCAAGATTTGAAAAGCTGGTGAAAATGCCCGCTGACCCGGTGGCCAAGCTGTTGTCACGGGCAAATGTCATATTGAAAACACCGCTGGAGGCGCCGCCCACGGCGCTGGCGGGAACTGTGCTGGAGGAGCTGGACCGCAAAGGCGCGCTGGTCGATCTGCTGCGGCTTTTGGCAGTGCTGCTGCCCCCGCGGGAGCGGGTCTGGTGGGCCTGTCTGGCGGCGCGCGATTACATCGGGCCGCGCTCGGACCAGGATCCGGCCTCGCTGACGGCGTCGGAGGCCTGGGTGTTTGAGCCATCCGAGGAAAACCGCGACAAGGCGCGTATCACCCTGGATCATGCCTATGTGGATGATGACACGGTGAATTGCGCGCTGGCGGTGCTCTATGCGGCCGGCACCCTGGGACCGGGAGAATTGAATCAATATCCCGCCCCCGCAGGCGCGTCCGAGGCGGCGGCCTTTGCCATGAATATGGTGGCCTTGGGTCAATTGTCTGATAAGTTTGAAGAACACGGCGGCGTTCTGATAGAGCGGGCGCTGGATATTGCGCGTGGCGGCAAGGGGCAGGTTGTCCAGGTGCCGGAAGCGGCAACGCAAAGCTGAGGGAGGATGTAAGTTATGGGAATGCCACAGGCCCGGATGACGGATCTGCATGCCTGCATGCTGCCCTCCACCCCGCCGCCGCCGGTGCTGCCGGTGCCGACGCCGATCCTGCCGCCCTGCGCGGTGACCGTGCTGGTGGGCGGTCTGCCCGCGGCGCGGGTCTCTGATATGTGTACCGCGGCGCCGCCGCACCCGATCGTCAAAGGGTCCGGCACGGTATTGATCAACAGCCTGCCTGCGGCGCGTATCATGGATACGGCAGCGTGCGGCGGCATGATCACCCTGGGGCAGGTCACCGTATTGGTGGGAGGATAAGCCCAGGCATGGGAGTGACACTGAAATTCCAAAGCTCGGGCGCAATGCCCGGCGATGCGGCCCCTGTTCCGATGCGGGGGCCGAGCCTGACTGTGGGCCGCGGCGCCAGCTGCGACCTGGTGCTGCCGGATCCGGACCAGCTGCTGTCGCGCAATCACTGCGTGATCGAGGATCACAATGGCAATGTGGTGGTGGTGGACCTCAGCTCCAACGGCACCTTTCTGAACTATTCCAAAATCCCGCTGGGCCGCACGCCGACGCCGCTTAACAATGGGGATGTGCTGTGCGTCGGCAACTATGAGCTGGTGGTGGAAATCCGCGATGATCTGGCGGATGTCGGCGGCATGATTGCTGCCCCCGCCGCGCAGGGGCCGGCCTCGCACGGCAATGCCGCCAATGCGCCGGATCCGCTGCAGCTGCTGGAAGACGCCGGGCCGGGCGGTGATTTCCTGGATGATCTGCTGGGCGAGGGGCTGAAGGGGCCTGCTCAGCTGAACCCGGTGGATCCGATCGATGAGCTGCTGCCGCCCCTGGGCGAGGAAGAAGATCCGTTCTTTCAAAAAGCCAGCGACGGACGCGAAGGGGAGGGGGCCAGTCTGGCCAACCACAACCCGACCGCTTCGGACGGGTTCGCGGTGCCTGCAGCACAGTCGAACATGATCCCGGACGATTGGGACGATGATTTCCTGTCCGGTATAGGCGAGCCGGAAACCCCGGTGCCTGCCCCCGATCCGCAACCTGCACCGCCGCCGCGGGAGGTTCCGCCCCCGGTGCCGGAAACCCCGCCCGCAGCGCCGCCGCCGGAAGTGCCGTCCGCACCGCCGACCGAGATACCGCCGGTGCAGGATACGGCTGCGGGGGAAGAGAAGACCATCGCGCCAGCGGCCCCGCCGTCAGCTGAGGCGCAGGACGCGGTGGCCGCGTTCCTCAAGGGTGCCGGCGCCGAAGTCAGCCTTGATCCGGCGGAACACGCCAGCACAATGGCGCGCATGGGCCGGGTGATGCGGACACTGGTTACCGGCCTGCGCGAAATCCTGATGACGCGGACCTCGATCAAGTCTGAATTCCGGATTGAACAGACAATGATCTCGGCGGGCGGAAACAACCCGCTGAAATTCTCGATCACGCCTGAACAGGCGGTTGAGGCGATGGTGCGCCCGGCGACCAAGGGTTACTTGTCGCCTGAAACCGCCGCTGAAGAGGCGCTGCGCGATATCAAGGCGCATGAGGTGGCGATGGTCACCGGCATGGAGGCGGCGCTGAAAGGTGTGCTGAAACGGCTCGACCCCAAGGCACTGGAAAGCCAGATCGAAACCAAAGGCGGCCTTAAGGGTCTTTTGCGCGGTAAAAAGGCGCAATACTGGGACGTCTATGAGCAGCTGTATGCGGAGATTTCCGATCAGGCTGAGAATGATTTTCACGACTTGTTCAGCCGCGAGTTCGCGCGTGCCTACAAGGATCAGCTGGACAGGCTGAAGGACTGATGCGCACCGCGCCGCTGGCGCGTGCCCGCAACTGAGAGGAGATCCCGGTGTCCTGGGACAGTAAAGTACTTTGGACGGAGGGGCTGTTTCTGCAGCCGCATCACTTCCAGCAGTCCGACCGCTATAACGAGGCGCTGGTTGCCGGGCTGGCGCGGCGGCTCGGCCCCTATGCCTGGGGTGTGAACGGGCTGGAAATCGACCATGAGGCGCTGAAGATCGGCCAGTTCGCGGTGAAGTCCTGCGAAGGGCTGACCCATGACGGCACGGTGTTCCGGGTGCCGATGGCGGATCCGCACCCGCCGGCGATGGAAGTGCCCTCGACGGTCAAGGATTGCATCGTCTATATCACCGTGCCCCAGCGCCGCCAGGGCGCCACCGAGGTAGACCTGAGCGGCGCCGAACGCTCCGCCAGCCGGTTGCGTCCGGACAAGCAGGAAGTGACCGATGTCACCTCGACCGAGCGCAAGCCGGTGGAGTTGGATGTGGGCAAGATGCGGCTGCAGTTTGCCCTGGAGGTGGACGATCTGGCCGATCTGCTGGCGATCCCCGTGGCGCGCATCATCGAGGTGCGCCCGGACAAGGAGATCGTGCTGGATCAGGCCTTTGTCCCGGCTTGCCTGGATGTGCGGGCGGCGCCTGCGCTCAGCGGTTTCCTGCGTGAGCTGGAGGGGCTGCTGGCGCACCGGATGGAGGCGCTGGCGGGCCGCTTGTCAGAGGCGGGCGGTGCCCGCGGGGTGGCGGATGTGTCGGACTTCATGCTGCTGGCGGTGGTCAACCGGATGCTGCCGCAGGTGCGCCATCTGCGCAATATCGAGAACCTGCATCCCGAACGCCTGTTCACCGCCTGTGCCGGGCTGGCCGGTGAGCTGTCGGTGTTCATGTCGACCGAAAAACAGGCGCCGGAGTTTCCGCCCTATACCCATGACAATCTGGTCGAATGCTTTGCGCCGGTGATCCGGGTGCTGCGCCAATACCTCAGCTCGGTTCTGGAGCAGACGGCGATCCCGATCAAGCTGGAGGCGCGCAAATACGGTATCTCGGTGGGGGTCATTGCCGACCGCAAACTGCTGGGCAATGCTGGTTTTGTACTGGCAGTCAGCGCCGACATTCCGGCCGAGGACGTGCGCAAGCATTTTTCCGGCCAGGCCAAGATCGGACCCGTCGAGGAGATCCGCCAGCTGGTGAATTCGGCGCTGCCGGGGATCACCCTGCGGCCCTTGCCGGTGGCACCGCGGCAGATCCCCTATCACTCCGGCGTGGTCTATTTCGAGATGGACGCGGACAGCCCCTATTGGCGCAAGATGACCACTTCGGGCGGCATCGCAGTGCATGTGTCTGGGCAGTATCCGGGGCTCAAGATGGAGCTTTGGGCGATCCGTAATGCATAAGGGAAGATGCTGAGATGGCTGATTATGACGATCCCTTTGCCGAACCGGGGGATACCGACAAGACGGTGATCAAGCCGAACCCTGGCGGACGGCGGACGGCCACGCCGGTACAGCAGCCGGAGACACCGCAGGTCCAGCCCGGAGCGGAACAGCCGGCTGAGCCGGGGCTGGATGCCTATGGCGTGCCGCAGGCAGCGGCCCCCAGACAGCAGGCTGCCGCGGGCGGGGCGAAGGCGCCGAAAATGGCGCTGACGGGAATGAACCAGCTGACGGCCTGTGCCTCGACCCTGTTTGCGCTGATCAGCCGGATCCGCAACCGGGCCCAGCACATGGACCCGGATGGCTTGCGCAAGAATGTGGTGGCCGAGGTGCGCGCGTTCGAGAACCGCGCGCTGCAGGCTGGCATTGCCGCCCAGACGGTGAAAATTGCGCGCTATGCGCTGTGCGCGACGCTGGATGACGTGGTGCTGAACACGCCCTGGGGCGGGCAATCCGCCTGGGGGTTGCAGTCGATGGTGGCCACATTCCACCGCGAGGTGGTGGGCGGCGACCGGTTCTATGACTTGCTGGCACGGCTGGAGAAAGAGCCGGGCGGCAATATCGACATGCTCGAATTCCTGTACATGTGCCTGTCGCTGGGATTTGAGGGCCGTTTGCGGGTGGAGCAGGGCGGTTCCGAGAAACATCTGCAGATCCGCGGCGCATTGGCCCGGATCATCCGCAACCAGCGCGGACCCGTAGAGCGCGATCTGTCGCCGCATTGGGAAGGGCTGGTCAAACCGTTCAAGGCACTGTCGGTCTGGCGGCTGGTGTGGATCACCCTGGCAGCCACCTGCGCGCTGCTGGCGCTGCAGTTTATGGGCCTTAGCTGGATGCTGTCGAACCAGACCGAGAATGTGGTCGGGCAGCTGACGATTGTCGATTCCGGCCCCAAGGCAGAGCTGGAACGGCGTGCGCCGCCACCGCCGCCGCCGCCGCCTGCACCAACAACCGAAGAACAGATCGCCAAGGTCTCGGGCTTCCTGGAACCTGAGATCAAGGAAGGCATCGTGCAGGTCTTCCAAAAGGGCAACACGCTGATTATCCGGCTGGCCGGGTCCGGCATGTTCGGCTCGGGCTCGGACCAGCTCAGCCAGAAATTCCGGTCCTCGGTGAACCGGGTGGCTGAATCGCTGAATGACGAAAAGGGCAAGATTATCGTGGCGGGCCATTCCGACAATATTCCTATCCGCTCCTCCCGCTTCCCATCCAACATGGCGCTGTCGCTGGCGCGGGCGAAATCGGTGATGGCAGGCATGGCCAAGGTGATGACCGACCCGGACCGGCTGTCGGCCGAGGGCCGCGCCGACAAGGAACCGATTGCAGACAACAGCACCCGCGCAGGGCGTGCCAAGAACCGCAGGATCGAAATCCTGCTGGTTCAGGAGGTTGAAGGATGATCCGCCGTTATATCTTTCCGCTGTTCCGGTCGATCTATACCATCCTGCTGATCCTGGCAGCGGTGCTGTCGGCCTGTGTGTGGTATTTCACCCCTTTCATCGGCAGCGAGGACTGGCGCCCGTTTGACAGTGTGACGTCGCGGCTGATCACCATCGGGGTGATCTTCCTTTTGTACTTCATCATCATCGGCATCATCTTCTGGCGGCGCCGCCGCAAGGACAAGGAGATGACCGAGGAGATCGCCGAAGCGGTGGATACCTCGGAAGACGATGTGCTGTCCGAGGAAATCGGCGAACTGCGCGGCAAGTTCAAGGACGCAATGAAGGAGCTGCGCAAGTCAAAGGGCGGCCGCCGGCATCTGAACGATCTGCCCTGGTACATCATGATCGGCCCGCCGGGTGCTGGCAAAACCACGGCGATTGTCAATTCCGGCCTGCAATTCCCGCTCGCTGAAAAGCTGGGCAAGGCCGCGATTGGCGGCGTTGGCGGCACCCGCAACTGCGACTGGTGGTTCACCAATGAGGCGGTGCTGATCGACACGGCGGGACGTTACACCACCCAGGAAAGCGACGCCGAGGCGGATAACGCCGCCTGGCTGGGTTTCCTGGGGCTGATGAAGAAGTACCGCAAGCGGCAGCCGATCAACGGTGCGATCATCGCGATCTCGCTGTCGGACCTGTCGTTGCAGGACGAGATCACCCAGAAAAGCCATGCTGCTGCCGTGCGCCGCCGTCTGGCGGAGCTGCGCGAGAAGCTGGGCGTGCGTTTTCCGGTCTATGTGTTGTTCACCAAGGCCGACCTGATTGCCGGTTTTCAGGAGTTTCACGACTCTCTGGGCAAAGAGGACCGCGAACAGGTCTGGGGTTTCACCCTGCCGCTGCCCAAGGGCAAAAAGGACGCCGCGCCGATTGCCGGGTTTGACGAGGAGTTCGGGCTGCTGCTGGGACAGGTCAATGCGCAGCTCTTGGAAAAGATGCAGACCGAGACCGACCACCAGCGCCGCGCCCTGATTGCCGGCTTCCCGGCGCAGGTGGCCTCGATGCGCGGTGTGGCACGCGAGTTTCTGACCGAGGTGTTTCAGGACAACCGTTATGAACAGCGTCAGATGCTGCGCGGGGTCTATTTCACCTCCGGCACCCAGGAAGGCACGCCGATCGACCGGCTGATGCTGGGCATGGCGCAGACTTTTGGCATCGGGCGGCAGGCGATTGGCACCGGTCAGGGCACCGGGCGGTCTTTCTTCCTGACCCGGCTGTTTGAAAGTCTGATGTTCCCTGAGGCGGGGCTGGTGTCGGCGGATGACAAGGTCGAACGCCGCTACCGCTGGACCCGCCGGATTGCGATCACTGCGACAGTGCTGGTGGCCGTTGCTATGGGTGCGCTTTGGGTGCGGTCCTATCTGAGGAACACCGATCTGATTGCCGAGGCTGAGGGTCAGGTTGCCGCCTATCAGGCAGCAGCGGCGCAGTTGCCGCCCAGCCCGGTCGGCGATACCGATCTGGTGCCGGTGGCCGCCGCGCTGAACAATCTGCGCGACATGCCGGGCAATCCGGTGCTGTCTGATCCGGAACCCGATGGCGCCATGACCTATGGCCTGTATCAGGGCGAGGTGATCGGCACCCAGGCCGCACAGACCTACCGCGCGGCGCTGAACCAGCGGTTGCTGCCGCGGCTGCTGGTGCGGCTGGAGCAGCAGATCGAGGGAAATATCAACAATCCCGACACGCTGTATGAAGCGCTGAAAATCTATCTGATGCTGGGCCTGCAGGGGCCGATGAACCAGGACCTGATCAAGGAGTGGATGCGGCTGGATTGGGAGCGGATCGCCTATCCCGGCATCGCCCGCAACCAGCTGCGTGCCGACCTGATGGATCATCTGACCGCGCTTTTGTCGCAGCCGATGGAGGAGATTGCCCTTAATGGCCCGCTGATTGCCCAGGCGCAGAACATCCTGTCGGAAATGCCGCTGGCGCAGCGGGTGTACAACGGCATTTTGAATTCGAAGAAGGCCACGGCGCTGGCGAAATGGCGGATCACGGATGTTGGCGGCCCGTCGGTCATGCGGGTGCTGGTGCGCAGTTCCGGCAAACCCTTGAACGAGGGAATCGAAGGCGTCTTCACCTATGACGGCTTCCACAACGTATTCCTGCCGGAGGCGGTCAGTGTCGCCGAGAGGGTCCACCGCGAAGCCTGGGTGCTGGGCGAGCAAAGTGATGCCGCCCAGAACGAGGCAGTGCTGCTGAAGCTCAGCCGGGACGTTTTGGACCTGTACTACAACGACTATATCAGCCGCTATGACCAGATCCTGGGGGATATCGACATTATCCCGCTGGAGTCGCTGTCCCACGCCGTTGAGGTCACGAATGTTCTGTCGGGGCCAACCTCGCCCATCGTCAACATCCTGACCGACGTCAGTGCCGAGACCCGGTTGAACGAGGACAAATCTATTCTGGACGCGGGCACTCTTGCTGCGGGTGCCCAGAACGTGGCCGCGATTGAGGCGCGCTCCAATCTGTCGATCCAGGGCCAGATCCTGCTGGAGGCGCTGGTCGGCTCTGCTGAAAATGCGCCCGGACAGGCCGCCAAGCCGCCGGGCGCCTATGTGCAGGAACGGTTTGAATGGCTGTACAATCTGGTGAACCGGCCCGAAGGCCAGCCCTCGCAGCTGGATGATCTGATGGGCCAGCTGCAGCAGGTCTATCAGGAGCTGAACAAGATGTCCTTCTCGGGCGTGGCCACGGGCGGGCAAAGCGGCCAGGCATTGCTGCAGTTCCAGCAGACCGCCAGCCGGATGGGCGGGCCGCTGCCCCGCTGGGCAACGCAGATTTCCGCGGGGTCTTCGGGGATCACCTCGGAGGGCACCCGTGCGTCGATCAATGCGCGCTGGCAATCGGCGGTGCTGCCGTTCTGCGAGCAGGCGCTGGGGAACCGCTATCCGTTCAACCGCTCGGCCCGCGCTGATGTGGCAATGGCGGATTTTGCCAAACTGTTTGCACCCGGCGGGATGATTGATGGCTTCTTTAACGATCAGCTGTTGAAATACGTCGATACCCGCAGCCGTCCCTGGACCTGGAAGCGGGTGAATGACGTGGATCTGGGCATCAGCCCGGCGGTGCTGCAGCAGATGCAATATGCCGCCGAGATCAAGGAGGCGTTTTTTGCCGGCGGTGCTCAGCCTGCGGTGCAGTTTCAGATCACCGTCAACGCGCTGGACCCCAAGGCGAAGGAGGTTGTGCTGGAGATCGATGGTTCCAAAGTGGCCTATAACCACCGGTCCGGTGCGCCGACGCCTGTGGCTGTGACTTGGCCGGGGTCGGTGGGGCTGGCGCGGATCACCCTTTTGCCCAAGAAACGCGACGCCGAGAACGTGATGTCGCGCGATGGGCCTTGGGCCTGGTTCCGGCTGCTGGATGCGGCAGAGGTGCGGCGCACCAATGTCTCGGATCGGCGGCGGGTGAATTTCCGCGTTGGCGGGCGGCTAGCACTGTTCGAACTGCAATCCGGATCTGTCATCAACCCATTTGCCTTGCCGGCAATGGCAAAATTCAGCTGCCCGAAGTCGATGTAATGGCGGGGTTCGGTGCATTCGGTAAGATGCCTTCAGCCGGGGATTTTTTCCGGCTGAATACACCGGGCGGATTTGTGCGGGTTTGGGATGCCTGGCTGCAGCAGGTTATGCTGGACGGGCGGGAGATTTATGGCCCGGGTTTTGATGCCCACTACATGACCGCTCCGATCTGGCGGTTTACCCTGCCTGCCGGACAGGCCGGAGCGCAAAGGGTGATCGGGGTGCTGATGCCGTCGGTTGACCGGGTAGGCCGGCGGTTTCCGCTGACGCTGATGGCGGCGCTGCCAGGGAATGGTCCGGCCGCCGTGCCCTGCTTTGGCGAGGATGCGCTGTTTGAACGGCTGGAAGATGTGGCGCTGGATGCATTGGAGGATACGATGACCAAGGACAGCCTGGCGGAAGCGCTTGCGGGTATTCCAATGCCGGACATACGATCGGCGGATCCGCTGCCGGCTGCAGGCCCGGGTCTTGTTTTGGCCGGTGCCCAGGGGCCGGAAGTACTGCCAAGTGCCTTGGCGGGTGCCGCACTGGAAGGGAGGCTGACCGGCTGCAGTCTGTGGACGGCGATGCTGGATGGCGTGCCGCGGAGGCTGGCCTGTGCGGATCTGCCGCAAGGCGGCACCGCACTGGGGCTTTTTGACCTAAAGGCACCGGTTTGGGCGGATGCGGAGGGGCTGTGATGAACCAATTGCGCAAATACCGTTACACCGCGCAAACCCATGTGGGTCTTAAGCGCAAGGTCAACGAGGATGCGGTTCTGGCGCTGCCGGAGCATGATATCTGGCTCGTGGCAGACGGAATGGGGGGGCACGACGCAGGGGATTATGCCAGCCGGCTGATCGCCGATGCTGCGGCCATGATCCCGCTGGGTCTGGATCCTGCGGCGCGGATGCATGCGCTGCGCGAGGCGATACAGAACGCGCACAAGGCGATCCGGACCGAGGCGGAAGCCCGTGGCGGCGGCACAATCGGATCGACAGTTGCGGCGCTGGTGATGGCCAATCAGCATTTTGCCGGGCTATGGGCCGGCGACAGCCGGATCTACCGGCTGCGGGACGGGCATATCGAAATGCTGACCGAGGATCACTCGGCTGTGGCAGAATTTGTGCTGGCTGGAAAAATGACATGGGACGAGGCGGAACAGCACCCGCAATCCAACGCGATCACCCGTGCTGTTGGTGTTGGGGAAGAGCTGGAGATCGACAAAATCCGCGGTGATACGGAACCTGGCGACCGCTTCCTGATCTGCTCGGACGGGCTGACAAAATATGCCACCTTCCAGATCCTGCAGGATGCGCTGACCGGCACACCGCTGGAGACCGTCGGCGATCAGCTGATCCAGATCGCGCTGAATGGCGGTGGTGCGGACAATATTACCGCCGTGGTGATTGACGTCCTGTGACGCCGCCGTTTCCTGACGAAGGAAACGGAACAAACCACGTGTGTTTTCCGAGCTGGAATTGCCAAAAAACTCCGGCCCGCTGATCAGGGTTTTGCAGTCACCAGAATACGGCTGTCCAGCGAGCGGATGCGGCTGGAATCCGCCTCGTAGCTGGCCTGCAAGGCTTCGGCAAACCCTACTGCGCTTTCGGACGTCGGGCGCATGCCGTCAAACAGCGGTTCCGCGGAGTGCAGGACCACCACTTTGCTTTTCCCAAGGGTGCTGTCGTCAACCTTGAAGGCAATGCCGCCGTTGGTGGCGGATTCTTCCAGGCTATAGGCAACCCGCACGGGAACTGTGCCCGAGGCACCGTCCCGCAGGCTGGCAACAGCATTGTCTTCGCGCGAGATATTGGGCAGCAAATGGAATACATTGCCTGAAACATCCAGGATCGACACGGTCAGGTAACCTTCGGTCACATCATCCGGCAGCAGGATATCGATGACCGGGTTTTCACCGACAAAGAAACGGCCTGATGGATTGGGCTCAACGCTTGATCCGCCAACGGCGAACTTCACTTCGGCGCCGCCGGACGGGGCTTTGGGCAGATGCTGTTCGACAACACATAGCGCGTTGTTCAGCACCTCAACATCCAGCACCACCTGGCGTTCATGCGCCAGCGCGCGCAGCGCATCGAACAGTTCCAGCCGGGTGGCGGTGCTGGCGACGCGGCCGCTGATCAGCACCGGGTCGCTGGGCGCGTAACCGTCGTAATGGCCATTGCCGTCCCGCAGCAGCGGTCCGCAATCGGCAAAAGCCTCCATCACTGCCTTGACCTCGGCCACCGGCAGCATCGGCAGTTCAAACCGGATCTCGGCCTTGCCTTCCAGGGCGCCGGGCAGGCCGTTGCGGAACAGCTCGTTCAGCATTTCGGCCACGTTGGTGTCGTCGGTGGAGCCGGTGAGCCGCGCCTTGTTGTTGCTGACCACCAGGCGCCATTCGCGCAAACCCTTAAGCGGTTCAACCGTGTTGAGCACATCGGCGCCCCAGGTGTCGGATATCGCGCCGGAGGCCAGAGTCAGATCGGCATCCTGGGACAGCGCCAAAAGGGCGTCCCGTGCTGCTTCGCTTGGCACGTTGCCAACGATCTGGACCGGACCATCGGGGGCTTTTTCGGCGATGAAAGAATAGGGGCGGGCCACTGGATAGGAGGGCTGGAAAACACTGTCGAGCATGCCGCTGAAATAGGCGCCGGCCCCGCCGCCGCCGAGCAGAAGCAAAACCGCCAAAGCCGCCCAAAGACCGCCGCGGCCGCCCTTTGTCTCCTCTGCCTTACCTTGAACCGGCTTGGCCGAGGATCGTGGCGGCGGGGCGGGTTTGCTGGTCTGCGGCACGATAATGGTGGCGTCTTCAGCCGGGCCATCCAGGATATCCCCCAGGCTGCCGCCATCGGGATCATCCAGAAAGGCCAGAACTTCACCTGCACTCTGGAACCGCGCGTTCGGATCCGGGGCGCACATCCGCTCGATCAGGGTCTTGAAAGGTTCGGGCAAGCCTTCTGTGTCGAGTGGTTTTTGCTTGTTTTCAACTACTTCCATCGGATTGGCGCCGAGTTTCGGCGCCGCGCCGCGGTAGTTGGCCAACAGCAGTGCACCCAGCGAATAGATGTCCGAGCGGGCGTCGGTGTTTCCGCTCATCTGCTCCGGTGCGGCATAGGAGTATTTGCCGGCAAACTCATTTCCGACAATGGTTTGGGCGCCCGGATTGGTGTCCTTGGCGATGCCGAAATCGATGATCACCGCCTCGGCCGGGTCACCGCCGCGCAGGATGATGTTGTCCGGGCTAAGATCGCGGTGGACGATGTTCCGGATATGCGCCGCCTGCAGGCCCTGGGCCACGCGGCGGCAAATCACCAGCAGGTCCTCAGCCTCCATCGGTCCCTGCTTCAGGCGCTTGTCGAGACCGGGGCCTTCGACATAATCCATCAGAAGATAGATATGGCCGTCCGGGGTGCGGTGATTTTCCGAATAGCGCACCACCGCAGCATGGCGGATTTCGCGGATATTCTCCTCGCGCGCCATCAGAACGGTAAAGTCCTCATTGGCGGCAAGTTCCTGTTTCAGCACCTTCAGGGCGACCAGGTTGCCGGAGATTTCCGAGCGTGCCTTATAGACATGAGACGTGCCGCCGCGACCCAGCAGGCCTTCAATCCTGTAGGTATTGTTCAGCAGGTCACCCGGCTGGAACAAGTCGCCAGGGCGCGATTCAAGCATGGAAGTCTCCCTGGCCCTTCATCCGGCGCGGGTCGGGGCCGTGATCAGCCCAGAGCCTGGAATTCAACACGGCGGTTTTCATCGGCGCGCGTATTGTTTTCGTTGTAAGGCGCGGTCTCACCCATGCCGATTGCTTTGAGCATTTCTTCGCCCACACCGCAGGAGCTGATCAGGTGACGCCGGACTTCCTGCGCCCGCAGCAGCGACAGCCGTTCATTATAGGCGGCGGACCCCGAGCTGTCAGTATGGCCGATGATCTGGAACACTGTGCCATCAAGCGCCTTCATCGAGGCGCACATATTGGCCAGTTTCGGGGCCTGATCGGCACGCAGCGCAGCGCTGTCGAAGTCAAAGGAGATCTGTACATTGATCTGAGTTTGCCGGTCGACCGGATTGTACTCCTCGGCCGCGGCGGCCACGGTTGCGGTTTCTTCCGCAGGATCTTCGGCGGCAGCCGTGCTGCTTGGCACGATAACCAGGCCGCGCGTCTTCTGCTTCTTGAAGGCTTCGGTGATTTCCTCGACTGACAATTCGCCGCCATTCGACTGCGCCTGAGCCAGCGGGGCAAAAATCAGGCCCGCACCCAGAACACTTGCAAAAATTCCTTTAAGGCGGATCATGCCCGGCGCCCTCCCCTGCCAATTCAACATGGCTGCAGTCTATACCAGCACCTGCGGCCTGCCAATGGCACGCAGAGTGAAGCGCGGGAAAAAAACACGGTGTTTCCGGCAAGTTGTAATCAGGGGGTTTACTGCCGCGCGGCGACGGATTGAAATGGGCGCAATTGATCCGGGAGGGAAAATGCGGGTTTTGCCAGCAGTGATAATCGCCATTGGCCTTGTGCTGGCTCCGGCGGTTTGGTTCGGGCTCAGCTGGCTGCTGAGTGAAGAAGACTTCCAAGGGGCGGGCGGTGTTGATTCGACCGCGCGGATCGAGATTGAGATGCTGCGCCAGCAGGTCGAGGATCTGCAATCGCGGATGACCGATCTGCAAAGCGAGGTTGCCAGCCTGCCGGCCGGAGGGGTAGGCGGGGGAACCCCTTTTACCGATGACGCGGCAGGCGAGGCCGCAATCTGGAACCAGACAGGCGGCGCCGATCTGGATTACGCACAGGTGGTTCTGATTGCCGACCGTTTGAATGTGAACCGCGGGCTGCGGGTCACAGGCGGCAAGTATCTGACGGAAAAACTGGGCCGTCCGCGGGAGGATTTGAACGATACCTGCCAACCGATGACCAATGCGAACCTCAAGGAAAAGCTGGTGACCGAACAGGTCGGGCCGATCCGGGTCAGCATGCTGCGCCCGGCGATCGAAAGCCTGAAGGTGGTGTTTGAAAACATCCGCCAGGCGGATCCGGATCTCTATGCCCGCATCAATACGGCCGGCGCGCTGTGTGTGCGCCGGATCCGCGGCACCGCAAATTCACTGTCGACCCACAGCTATGGCCTGGCCGTTGATCTGAACATTGATGGCAAACTGGATAATTTCACCGACGGCAAGACCCAGCTGGGCCTGACCATCATGGCGGATTTCTTTTATGATCAGGGCTGGGTCTGGGGCGCCGGATTCCGGCGCGAAGACAGCATGCACTTTGAGATCAGCCGCCGCCAGCTGGATGCGTGGATCGCGGATGGTCAGCTGTGATGTTGTTTCGCAAATCCGCCCGTCAGCCTTCCAACCCGTAAGCCTGCCGGATTCCCCGTTGGGTTCCTGGCCCGAAATTGCCATCAATGGCACCGGCATAAAAGTTGTTCTCCTTCAGTTTCAACTGAAGAGAGCGCCGGGTTTGCGGAGTGAACATATTGGGCCGCTCGCTCAGCAGGTTGAGCACATCAGAACTGCCGCTGCGCAGAGCTGCATAAAGATAATGCGCTGAATCTTCCGGACCTTTCGACGGGATCAGACCGTCATCTATCAAGGCAGCGAAATTAAACTGGGCCTGCGGGTGACGCAGATCCGCAGCGCGTTCAAAAAAGGTCAGGGCTTTTTTCGGATTGGCAGGCAATCCCAGCCCGCCTTGGTAGTGCAAGAAGCCAAGGTCGTTGATCGCATCCGCAAAATCCTGTGCAGCAGCAGCCTGGTACAATTCCAACGCCTTGGCGGGGTCCGTTGCGACACCTGTGCCGCGTTCATAAAGCTTGGCCAGTTCGAACTGCGCTTCGGGAGAGCCGGCATCGGAGGCACGCTGCAGGAAGCCGACCGCCGCGGCGGGATCAAACCGGCCTTCATTGGGGTTGAGCCGGATATAGGCCAGGCCCAGCATCGAACGGGTGTCGCCAAGATCCGCCAGCGCCAGCAGTTGCTCTTCCTGGTCGGGTTTCAGCGCCGCCCAGGCCTCGGAGGCATCTGCTACCGTGACCGGAGCATCATTTTTGCCCGGGCCGGCAAGATAGAAAGGCACGCCGGTCAGTGAGCCATAAGTATGCGGTTCCTGCAGATTAGCAGTGTTTTCCATCACCCGGTCGCGCACTTGGCGGAACATCAGGCTGATCTCCAGCCCCGGCTGCACCATTTTTTCTATCAGCGCAGTGGCATAGGGCGAATTGCTGCCGGAGCCGTCCAACGCCACCTGGCCGTCCTTGGCGGCAAAGGCCACCAGGGTGCCCCGGTCCGGATCGGCTGCTGCCATGCCGCCGCCGCCGCGGGTTGCGGCATTTGTTTCGGCAGCTTCACTGCTGCTTTGTTCCAGCGTGATGGAATCGCCCAGCGGGTTGTCGCGGCAGCTGTCGAGGATCACGATCCGCATCTTGCGGGCCCGGTCCACTGCCCCCAGCAGTTGTTTCAGCGACAAGGACTGGCGCTGCACATCGCGGTTGCTGGCCACCTGGGCATCAGCCGGGATCAGAAAATTCTCGCCCTGCACTTCGATCCCGTGGCCGGCGAAATAGACCAGAGCCAGATCGGCCACTTCGGAACGGAAAGTGAAATCCTCCAGCAGCTGCACCATATCCGACGTGCCGGGATCCAATGCGAGGCTGACGTCAAAACCGATCCCTTCCAGCGTGTCCGCCATTGCCACGGCATCGTTGCGGGTGTTCTCCAGCGGCGGCAGGTACTGATAGTCCGCCACGCCGATAACCAGAGCAATGCGGTCGCTTGCGGCCTGCGCACCCGTTGCAACAAGCAAGCAGGCTGTGAAAATCAGAGGCTTGATGAGAAGTGACATGCGAATACCCGGGCTGGCAGTTTCAGCTATGTCCCAATGTAGTCCGCTGCGGCAGCAAAGAAAAAGGAAATTCGCCGCCGCTGAAGGTGAAAAACGGCCCCGCCCGGGTCGGGCGGAGCTGCTTGATTTCAGGTGCTTGCCATGCTGCCTGCGGCGCGCAGCCGCTCGCGCAGCTTTTCCAGGGTGACCCCGGCAGCTGCGGCCGGCAGATCGGCAGGCCCGGATTCATCAACTTGCGCCTGCACGCGCTTGTAGAAACCGGAGAGCCCGGACAGAGTCTGGATCACCAGATCGAAGTCCTGCAACGAGCGCAGCTCCTGGCTGGTCGGGGCGGTGCCGCGTTCCAGCACGTCCAGGACAACGTCTTCCAACGCTTGCATCTGGCTGCGCAACTGCTCCATCTCCCAGGCCGACGCGGCGCATAATTCGCCTAGGGCTTTGTCGGGGCGTTCCATGATTATAGCCGCCCGACAACCTGTTCGATGGCCTGTTTCATCGTGGCCACCGTGAACGGCTTGCGGACTATGTTGTTCAGGCCCAGCTGTTTGCCCATCTGGATCATCTCCGGGGTTGGTTTGCCGGTTACCAGAATGAATCCAACCCGCTGGGTTACCTGATGGCCTCGCACTGCCTGCAACAGCCCCAGCCCGTCCATGCCCGGCATGTTGTAGTCCGACAGCACCAGATGAACTGGTGTTTGGGTCAGTTTCTGAAAGGCGGATTGGCCGGCGTTCTCGACCATATAGTTCTTGATGCCGATCTCATCCAGGCTTTGTGTGATGATCCCCCGGCTTGTCGACATGTCGTCAACGACCATAACGCGGAGAGAGTCTTTCAAGCTCATTTTTTCTTTCCTTCTGCTCTGCTTGCAGCCGCGGTCAGGTTTTCCTGCCTGCGGATGAGTTGACATAAGTGGTGATCCCGGCCGTCTTCAGTTGCTGCGCCGCCGGGCCTGACATGCGCTCGGAATGACCGATGAAGAGATAACCGCCCGGGTTCAGGGCTTGTTGAAAAGCGCTCCAGACCTTCTGCTGGGTCGGGTTGTCGAAATAGATCGCAACGTTCCGGCAGAAAATCGCATCGAACCTGCCGCGGAACGGGAAGGGTTCGATCAGGTTCAGCACCCCGAAAGTGATCAGCTTGCGCAGGCTTTCGGGAAAGCGTCCGTCGGGATCGCGTTTGGGCACCAGTTTGCTGTATTTTGTATCAATCTGGGCCAGCTCGTCCTCGGGGTACTTCGCCGTCTGGGCATGCTGCACCACCACCGGATCGATATCCGTGCCCAGGATTTTGAAATCCAGCTGCGCTGCTTCGGGACAGATATCCAACACTGTCATGGCAATCGAATAGGGCTCCTGCCCGTTCGAGCAGCCCGCCGACCACAGCCGCACCCGGCCGCCGCGGCGCGCCTGTTCGATCAGCGGCGGCAACACGTCGTTGCGCAGCGTTTCGAAATGGTGCGGCTCCCGGAAGAAATGGGTCACATTGGTGGTCAGCAGCGACAGCAGCCCGCTGCGTTCCTGGTCGGCATTCGGGCCGTCCAGGCTGGCAAGGTAGTCCTTGAACTTGGTGATGTTGCGCTGGCGCAGCTTGCGGGCCAGGCGTGAAGACACCAGGGGCTTTTTGCTGGCCGCCATGGCCAGGCCGAAGTTTTTATGCGCGAACTGCGCAATGGCTTCGAATTCCTGGTCCGACAGCGAAAAGCTCTCTGTGCTGGGGGAGATGGAACCTGCTGCGCTCACGGCATCACCTGCTCCGGAGCCGAGATCACCGCATCGAGATTGATGATGCGGACCATGGTGTCATCATGCGAGATGATGCCCTGGATGTACTCCATCGTATTGCGGCTATCGACCGGCGGGGTGTCCTGGATGTCGTCCGGGTTGATCGAGATGATCTCGGAGACCGACTCGGCCAGAAGGCCAACCGGCTTGCCATGCACCGAAACGACGATGACGACATTGCGCTCGCTGGCTTCGGTTTGCTGCAGGCCGAAACGGGCGGACAGATCGTAGATCGGGATCACCGCACCGCGCAGGTTCATCACCCCCAGCACGTCGGCCGGAGCATGCGGCAGGATCGTCACCGGTGACCACCGTCTGATCTCGCGAATTTGGGTGATCTTCAGGCAGAAGGCCTGCCCGGCCACGGTGAAGCTCACAAACTCGCTGTGTTCAGCGTGTTTCACTTCCTGATCGGTATGCTTCGCTTCAGCTTGCATTGCTCATTCTCCGCTCGGTGTCAAAGGCGGCCGCTGTGGGCGAGGCCGCAATGATGCTTTCAGGGTCCAGGATCATGGCGATCTTGCCGTCTCCAAGGATGGTTGCTGCGGCAACGCCGGCGATTTCCCCGCAGACGCCGTCCAGGCTTTTGATCACCACCTGGCGCTGGTCGTGGATGTCATCCACTGCCAAGGCGCAGCGCTGGCCGGTTTCGGTTTCCACCAGCAGATAGACGCCGGCCTGCCGGTCGCTTTCGCGGTACAGCCCCAGGCTGCCGGCTACGTCGCAGATGGGCACGAAATTGCCGCGGATCGACAGCAGGGTGCCGTCGGCGCCGAGGCTGTTGATCATGTCATCGCTGCCGCGCATGGTCTCGACGATAGAAGTAATCGGCACCACCATGGTCTGGTCAGCGACCGACACCACCATGCCGTCCATCACCGCCAAGGTCAGCGGCAGGATGATAGTGAACGTTGACCCCTTGCCGGGCGTGGAGGAGATGTTGATGCGGCCGCCCAGGCCGGTCACCGCATTCTTCACCACATCCATACCGACACCGCGGCCGGAGAGGTTTGACACCTCCTTGGCGGTGGAGAAACCAGGCGCGAACAGGAGATTGTCGATCTCGCCGTCAGTCAGCTCGGCATTTTCCGGGATCAGGCCCTTCTCAATAGCGATCTGTTTGACCCGCGGGCGGTTCACACCGGCCCCGTCATCCTTGATTTCAATGCAAACACTTCCAGAACGATGGGAAGCCGACAATCGGATTTCACCAACCTTGGATTTCCCGGCGGCTTCCCGGTCCTCGGGTTTTTCGACCCCGTGGTCCACCGCATTGCGCAGAATATGCGTCAGCGGGTCGGACAGCCGTTCGATCACCGTCTTATCGACCTCGGTGTTTTCGCCCTCATTCACGAGTTTACAGGTTTTACCTGTCGCAGCCGAAGCTTCCCGGACGATCCGCGCCATGCGCTGGAACAGCGGTTTCACCGGCTGAGCACGGATTGCCATGACACCTTCCTGGATGTCGCGCGCGAGGTTTTTGAAACCTTCGAGCTCTGTTTCAACGTCCCGTGTATCAGAGACATCGAGGTTGGCGATTTGCTGCGCCAGCATCGAATGGTTGATGATAAGCTCCCCGACAGCGTTGATCAGCCGGTCCACCCGCTCGAGTTCGACGCGGAGCGTGGGCTTGGGACCGCCGCGCTGCTCCTGCTTGCCGCTCTCGGCTTTCGGGGCCGATGCCTTTTCTTCGGCAGGTGCCGGCTTGGCTTCGGGTTCAGGTGCGGGGACCGGCGGTTCAAAAGGGACTGCGGGTGCCCCCCCTTCTGCTGTATCCGCTGCGGGCGGAGCATCAGGTGCGCTGAACATAGCGTCCAGGGCAGCCAGTGCATTGGCTTCCGCTTCCGCGTCGCCTTCGCCATCGATCGACAATTCGCAGAGACCTTCGACAAATTCGAAGACTGCCTCGACAATCGACCGGGAGTCCTTGGTCACCAAAGTGATGTCCCAGGCCAGGTAGCTTTCGCTCATATCCATCGTGTCAAAGCCGGGCAGCTCGTTTTCGTCAAGCTTCACAGTCAGATCGCCCATGTCCTTAAGCGCCTGGAACAGGAAGAACGGCTCATTGCCGGTACCGTACATTTCCTTCAGCGGCTGGAACCGGATCCGGTAGGTTTCCTCCTGCGGCTCTGCCGGTGCTTCCGGCGCAATGCCAAGATCGGCCACCGGCGCCGGAGCGCCAAGCCCCATCGGCTCGAAGGTGAGGTCTTCCTCTTCTTCGGGGATGTATTCATCCAGCGCTGCCAGCAGCGTATCATTATGCGCTTCGTCTATCTCGCCACCGTCCCGGGCGGCTTCGACCAGCGCCGACAGTTGATCACTGGAGCGCAGCAGCAGCTGGATCAGCTTCCCGTCCAGCTCCATCCGGCCGGCGCGCACCTCGTCAAACACGGTTTCAAACCGGTGGGCAAAGGCCACCAGGTCATCCAAGCCAAAGGCCCCGGCACCGCCTTTGATCGAGTGCACGGCGCGGAAGATTGCATTGACTGTCTCAGGGTCGTGATCGCCTCCTTCGATGGCGGTCAGCCCCTCATCCGTTGCTTCAAGGAGCTCTTCGCACTCCTCAAAGAAGGTATCCTGAATCGAACCCGACATCTTAGGCCGCAGCTCCTGTCACACGCTTGAGAGCGAAGATCAAAGAGGCATCGTCAAACGGCTTGGTGATCCAGCCGGTGGCGCCGGCGCCGCGGGCGCGGGATTTCAGTTCAGGCGCGCTTTCGGTGGTCAGCACCAGAATCGGCACCTTGGAATTTATTCCGGTGCCGCGCAGCTCCTCAATCACGCCGAAACCGTCGAGGTTAGGCATGTTGATGTCGGTGATCACAACGTCCGGATCCACATCCGGGTACATGTCAACACCTTCACGGCCATCGACCGCGCAGTGGTATTCAAATCCGGCCTCTTCCAGGGTCGCGGCCAGAAGATTCCGGATAGTGCGGGAATCGTCGATTGCCAGAACTTTGGTTTTCATGCTGTTTCCTCGTCTTCAAAACGGTTGGGCTCCAGCCCCAGAAGCGTCAGGGACTTGCGGCAGGGTTCGGTTATATTGGTGACTGAGAAGCCCACCCCCTCGGACCGCCACTGCTGCTCTGCACCAAGCAGGAGCTGCAGACAGCGCGAGGGCATCAAGGCAACGCCGCGGCAGTCAACCTCGACTGCTTTGGAGCGTGCCCCTTGAAGAAAGGCGATCAGCGAATCCAGCTCCGCGAATGCGTTGGGCAGATCCAAAATGTGTTTTTGCGTTTCCGTAGTCATTGTCGGCGATTCGCACCCCCGTTGTCGGCGATCAGTTCGAGTTCGATGATGCAATTGATATGCGGCGGGCCTTAACATTTGATTGCCGGCTCGCCCGCGTGGAGGGGGATTCATAAGGAGTTCGCGTGCAATTCGGCCGCGGAAATCCCCTCAATTTTTATTCGTGCTTTCGGGGATGGGGAATCACCTGCCGGCCGCAATCATTGAAGGGTGCCATCTGCGCGCAGCCTGCGCGTGTATCTTTACCCGGCCTTTACAGAGTGACGCTTTTGTGCAGCAGAAATCAGCATCTTTTTGCGTTGCCGCAACAAGGATCCGCCCCTCCGTAAGCCGCAAATTAACATATGCGACGCATCCTGAGAAACATCATCTTTTGCGGGAGCCTAGACCGCAATGCTCTTAGGAGGACGGAATGAAAGCGCTAAAATCGCTCAAACTGGCACATAAATTGCCGCTGTTTATTGTTGGGTTCGGTGTGCTCGTGACGGCGATTCTCGTCACGATCAGCACGATCAGTTTCCAGAACAGTGCAGAAAAAAATGCCGAAGACCAATTCCGCTCCATGGTGGCGGACCGGAAGTATTCGGTACAGACACTGCTGGATGGGATCCATGCGGATGTGCAGACCCTGGCGGCCGTGCCGTCGACTGCAACCGCGATCGAATGGCTGACGATGACTTGGAACGATCTGGACGGAAATCCGGGGCAGGTTCTGCGTCAGGCCTATATTGACGACAACCCGAATCCGCTTGGTCAGAAGCATCTTCTGGCGCGTGCAAAGGGTGACTCGCCTTATCACATGCATCACGAAAGCTTTCACCCGGCGTATAAGACTTTGATCGAAAGCAAGGGCTACTATGATGCCTTTCTGATCAATCTGGCCGGCGACATCGTTTATTCGGTGTTCAAGGAAAGTGATTTCGGAACCAACATGATGACCGGCCCGTATAAAGACTCCGGCCTGGCAAAAGTATACAGCTCTGCCCTGGAAGGCAGCCGCGGCGAAGTGTTCTTTGCCGATTTGGAGCCCTATGCGCCTTCTGCCGGCGCAGCCGCGGCCTTTGCTGCGGCGCCAGTTGTGAACGACGCCAATCTGACGGTCGGCGTGCTTGCGGTGCAGATTCCGGTGGATTTGCTGGGGGCCATTGTCAACAATGAGCAAGGCTTGGGGCAGACCACCCAGATCTACCTGGCAGGCTCCGACATGAAAGCGCGGACCAGATCACGGTTTGAAGGCGGGTTTGAAGTGCTTTCTCAATTGCCTTCGACCGAGCAGGTGACAACAGCCTTTGATGGTGAATCCCATGTGAAGAAGGGTGTTCCCGGCCTGAACGGGCATCCGGTGCTCGCCTATTCCGAGCCGCTGCCGCTGGAGTTCGCAGATTGGGCTATCATAGCCGAACAGGACTGGGCCGAACTGATGGCCCCGGCGGTCAGAAAACGCAACATGCTGCTTCTCGCCTCGGTGATTTGCGCGGCTGGCATGTCCTTCTTCGGCTGGTTGTTCGCCCGTTCCATCACCCGGCCGATCGACCGGATCTGCAGCAATATGGAAGCCGTATCGTCCGGAAGTCTCGATACAGATATCGAAGCTGCAAACCGCAGCGATGAAATCGGCAAGATCGGCAAAACCCTTGTGTCAATGCAGGACGACCTGAAACTGGCCCGCGCCGCAGAAGAGGAACGCGCAGAAATGCAGCGGCAGCAGCAAGATGTTGTCGAAAGCCTGAGCGCCGGGCTGATGCAATTGGCCGAAGGCGACTTTTCCCAGCCGATCAAGAACGCGTTTCCGCAGGAATACGAGCAGCTGCGCGAGAACTACAACAGCACTGTCAGCAACCTCAGCTCTACCGTCCGGCAGGTGATTGAAGCCTCGGGAAGCATCCGTAATGGCGCGGCTGAGATCAGCCAGGCGTCGGACGACCTGTCGCACCGCACCGAAAGCCAGGCCGCCACGCTGGAAGAGACTGCTGCGGCTTTGGATGAGCTGACTGCGTCTGTTAAATCCGCCGCCGAAGGCGCCCGCAGCGTTGAAAGCACCATGGCCGAGGCCCGGACCGAAGCGGAGAACAACCGGGAAGTTGTGCAAAGCGCCGTGTCAGCGATGACCGAGATTGAGCAGTCCTCGAACCACATCTCGCAAATCATCTCGGTGATTGACGACATCGCCTTCCAAACCAACCTGCTGGCGCTGAACGCCGGGGTTGAGGCGGCGCGGGCCGGCGAGGCAGGCAAGGGCTTTGCCGTGGTCGCCAGCGAGGTGCGGGCGCTGGCGCAGCGGTCCTCGGATGCAGCGATGGAGATCAAGACGCTGATCGGCGACAGTTCCAAACAGGTGGATCGCGGCGTTGATCTGGTCGGCAAGGCCGGCGAGGCGCTGCAAAGCATCGTCGAGCAGGTCACCCATATCTCGCAGCTGGTCTCCGGCATTGCCGAAGGCGCGGCCGAACAATCGACCGGTCTGCATGAGATTAACACCGGTGTCACTCAGCTGGATCAGGTGACACAGCAGAATGCGGCGATGGTGGAAGAAGCCACAGCCGCCGGGCACATGCTGAATACGGATGCCGGCAAGCTGTCCGAACTGGTCGCCCATTTCCGGGTGGCGGGCGGCAGCGCAGCACCCGCTCCGGCCCGTGCCGCCGCTCCGGCGGCCAAGCCTGCGCCCTCGGCACATGGCGAGGCAGATTGGGAGATTGAGGCCAGCCCGGTGCCAGCCGCCGCGGCCGCCAGCGGCAATGCCGCGCGCGATCTCTGGCAGGACTTTTAAACACACACCGAAGGCGCCGCGGTTTTGGCTGCGGCGCCTTCACACATGTCAACCTGTGCCTGCAATTCTGAGGGCATTGCAAATTGACTGGGGATCCCATTGTCTTCGCGAAACTTATTGATCATTACCACTGACCGCAGCTTTGCCCGGAATTTGCAAAGCTATATGGAATCTGCCTATCCCGGCATGAAGGTTCTTTTGGCTAACAATCTGATGATGGCCTACAATCAAGCAGAGGCCGCACAACCGGTTTTTGCTTTTGTGGAAGACGGTTTTTCCAAACTGCCTGAATTCGAAATGATGATGGCGCTGTTTTCCGCCATGGATACCCGATGGGTGGCCGTCATGGACACTCAAGGCGCGACGCCGGCCAGAAAATCCTCGCCGCTGCTGGATGTCGGAGCGGGCATCTTCGAACTGACGAAAGCGGATCATCCCAGCCAGTTTGCCCAGTATTTCGACATGATGATCAATGCGCCGCGGCGCAGCGCCCGTGCGGCTCCGGGGGCTTCAGCTGCCCGGCCCTCTGCCCCAGCAGCTGCCAGCAAGAAGCTGATCCTGATCGGGTCTTCTACCGGCGGTGTCGAAGCTTTGCGCAGCATTCTGGTCGGCTTCCCCTTTGACTGCCCGCCGACGCTGATCGTGCAGCATACCGGCAAGAATTTCGGATCCGGCCTGGTGTCGCTTCTTGACCGGCTGTGCCCGGCGCGGGTGCGTGCTGCCGAAGACGGAACAACGCTGGAACCGGGCTATGTCTATGTTGCTGCAGGCCAACGCCGCCACATGGGTTTAAGCAGCCGTAAGCCGCTGCGCCTGCGAATGAAGGAAGGGCCTGATATTTCCGGACATACTCCGTCTGTTGACGCTCTGTTCACCTCTGCCGTGCCATATGGGAGGGAGGTTGTGGCCACCATCCTGACCGGCATGGGCCAGGATGGCGCCAGGGGGCTTTTGGAATTGCGCAAGGCCGGCGCGAAAACATTTGCCCAGGACGAAAAGTCTTCGGTTGTCTACGGGATGCCCAGGGTCGCCTGGGAGATCGGCGCCGCACAGCAGCAGGTGCCGCTGCCGCAGATGGCCAGCACATTGCTACAGGCGAGCAAAGCCTGAACGCACCACAGGAAGGAACCAAAACATTGACCACTGTTTTCGCCAACTCAAAGTCTGTAACGGTTCTGCAAGGGGAATACCGGGTGGCCACAGATCCGAAGATCGTGTTTTCAACGGTGCTCGGCTCATGTATCGCGGCCTGCATTTACGATCCGGAAAACGGAGTGGGCGGAATGAATCATTTTCTGCTCGCCAACGCCCGCCAGGGCGGCGCAGCCAATGCCCGTTACGGCATCCATGCGATGGAACTTCTGATCAACGGTGTTCTGAAGAAGGGGGCAATCCGTTCCAATCTGAAAGTCAAAGTGTTCGGCGGCGCCAAGATGTCCGCAAATCTGTCGGACATCGGCGCGGCCAATGCCGATTTTGTGCAGCGGTTCCTGCGGGATGAAGGCATCCCTTGCATATCTTCCAGTGTTGGCGGCACCTCGGCACGCCGGGTGCGGTTCCATGCGTGCTCCGGCGCAGCCCAGCAGACCCATGTGAAGGACGACCGCAAGCTAGGCGAATTGGAGCAGCGCGCCGCCGCACGGCCGGTTCCGGCCCCGGCTCCGGCTGGCGGAAGTGCAGGTGCGGTCGACCTTTTCTGACTTAGACTGCCGGCAAGGAACAGCTTGGGCATCCGAAATTTTCGTTTGCCCGTGCCTGCCTGCAGAGGTAGGTCCTAGGAGTGATGACAACAATCCAAGCTGCAGTTTTGGCATTCCTGGTTCGGCCCGAAGCCTGGCGGGGCCTTTTGGCTTCGGTTGCTTTGTTTTTGGGTTTGGCATCCATGGCGCAGGCACAGATCACGGTCTTTGCCGCAGCCAGCACCAAAACAGCACTGGATGAGGCCGCAGCAGCCTACATGGCTGAAACCGGCCGGTCCGCCGCTTTGTCTTACGCGGGCTCCCCGGCTTTGGCACGGCAGATCCAGCTTGGCGCCCCGGCGGATGTCTACATCTCAGCCAATCCCGGATGGATGGATGTGTTGCAGCAAGACGGGCTGATTGTTCCAGCCTCACGGTTGGATCTGCTGACAAACCGGCTGGTTCTTATAGCTCATGGAGAAGATGCCGCGCCGATGGACCTGGAAACCGCCGACATCGGTGCGCGGCTGGGAGAAAGCCGGCTTGCCATGGCGCTGGTCGATGCGGTTCCGGCCGGGATTTACGGCAAAGCCGCGCTGACCGCGTTGGGGCAATGGCCCTCTGTTGTGTCCAAAACGGCCCAGACTGCCAATGTGCGCGCGGCGCTGGCGCTGGTCGCATCGGGCGAAGCGCCAATGGGCGTGGTCTATGCCTCGGACGCAGCTGCAGGCAGCAATGTCACAGTAGTTGCGGAATTTCCCGAGGACAGCCATCCCCCGGTCATCTACCCCGCCGCGGCAATCTCAGGCGGCAATGCGGCTGAGGCCCAGGCGTTCTTAAACTATTTGCGCAGCCCGGCGGCCCGCGGCATCTTTCTGCGCCACGGATTCGGAGTGTCTGATCCGTGACCGCTGAGGCCGCATGGCTGGGTCCCGAGGAGTGGCAGGCCGTGATGCTGTCACTGCGGGTCTCGCTGTGGGCAACACTGGCCGCGCTGCCGCTGGCGGTGTTTGTTGCCTATGCGCTGGCGCGCTGGCAGTTTCCCGGCAAGCAGCTGGTGAACAGCCTGGTGCATCTGCCGCTGATCCTGCCACCGGTGGTGACCGGCTATCTGCTTTTGATGGTGTTTGGCACCAAAGGGCCAATCGGCGGCGCGTTGCAGCAGATTGGCATCGTCTTTGCTTTCCGCTGGACCGGTGCAGCGCTGGCCGCGGGTATTATGGCCTTTCCGCTGATGGTCCGGGCCATCCGCCTGTCGGTGGAGGCTGTGGACCCCAAGCTGGAGCAGGCCGCCGCCACACTGGGCGCATCCCGTCTGATGTGTTTTACCACTATCACGCTGCCGATGATCCTGCCCGGGCTGATCGCCGGTGCGGTGCTGGGCTTTGCCAAGGCTATGGGCGAGTTCGGCGCCACCATCACATTTGTCTCCAGCATCCCCGGGCAGACCCAGACGCTGCCCTCCGCGATCTATACGTTCCTGCAGGTGCCAGGCGGTGAGACCGCAGCATTGCGGCTGACGCTGGTGTCGATTGCTATCGCATTGACTGCGCTGCTGCTGTCAGAACTGCTGGCGCGCAGGGTTGCCGACCGGGCAGGGGGGCGCTGATGCTGACTGTCTCGATACGGCATGAGCTGCCGGGTTTCGGGCTGGATGTGCAATTCGAGGCGCCACCAGGTGTCACTGTGCTGTTCGGCCGCTCCGGAACCGGCAAGACAACAGTGATCCAGGCGGTGGCCGGCCTGTTGCGCCCGGATCAGGGGCGGGTGGCACTGGACAGGGAGGTGCTGTTTGATACCACACTGCGGCACTGGCTGCCGCCGCACAAGCGCCGCATGGGCTATGTGTTTCAGGAGGGCCGGCTGTTCCCGCATCTGACGGTGCGGCAGAACCTGGCGTTCGGGCAATGGTTCGCGCCGCGGCGTGCCAAGCGGGAGAGCCTGGACCGGGTTGTGGAGCTGCTGGGCATCGGCCCCCTGTTGCAGCGCCGTCCCGGGCTGCTGTCAGGCGGCGAGAAGCAGCGGGTTGCAATTGGCCGGGCGCTGCTGGCGGCGCCGCGGATGATCCTGGCGGATGAGCCGCTGTCAGCTTTGGATGAGGCGCGCAAGGCGGAAATCCTGCCTTATTTTGAGCGGTTGCGCGACGAGATCGGCATTCCGATGCTTTATGTCAGCCACTCTGCGGCGGAAGTGGCTCGGCTGGCTACCACGGTTGTGGTGCTGCAGGACGGCAAGGTGCAGCGGCAAGGAACGGCGGCGGAGGTGCTGGGCGACTCTGGCGTCATGCCCGCAGGGGTTCGGGCCGCCGGGGCGTTGCTGGAGGCACGTGTTACCAGTCATCACAACGACGGGCTGACAGAGCTCGACGCGGGCGGTGTACCGCTGTTCCTGCCGCAGATCGCAAAAGCTGTGGGCAGCGTGGTGCGGGTCAGGATCTCGGCGCATGAGGTGATCCTGTCACGCCTGCCTCCCGAAGGTCTCTCGGCGCTCAACATTCTGCCCGGCTCGATTGAGCATGTCCGCACTGGCGGCGGTCCGGGAGCCATGGTCTCGCTGCAAACGCCCGCCGGACGGGTGCTGGCCCGGGTCACCCGGCGTTCTGCCCAGGCCTTGGGGCTGGAGGCGGGAGTGGAGTGCTTTGCTGTGGTCAAGACCGTCTCCATCGCGCCGGAGGATATCGGCGGGGGCGGATAGGGCAGTCTGCGTCTTCAAAAATACCAAAACAATCCTTCAAGCATTCTTGATACGGAAATAAGTTCGGTTGCGTGGCGCTGGCAGTTATCAATGTGGCAGCAGTTCAGCAGGAAAGGCAGCCCATGACCAAACGATCCTATTACGCACCGGAAGGCGGGCTGCCGCCGCAGACCCAGCTGCTGACCGACCGCGCGATGTTCACCGACGCCTATGCGGTGATCCCCAAAGGCACGATGAGCGACATCGTGACAAGTCTGCTGCCGTTCTGGGACAAGGCCCGGTTCTGGGTCCTGTCACGGCCATTGTCCGGATTTGCCGAAACCTTTTCGCAGTATATCGCCGAGGTTCAGCCAGGCGGCGGCAGCGACCGGCCGGAAACAGAGGCCGGCGTGGAAGCGGTTCTGTTTGTGGTGCAGGGGGCGATGACCCTGACCATTGACGGCGCTGGACATGAAATGGGGGAAGGCGGCTATGCCTTCCTGCCGCCGCAGGCCAATTGGAGCTTGCGCAACAATGGCGATGCGCCGGTCCGGTTCCACTGGATCCGCAAGGCTTATCAGCCGGTTGCGGGGCTCGACGCGCCGGAAGCCTTTATCACCAGCGACAAACACGTCGATCCGACCCCGATGCCGGAGACCGAGGGGAAATGGGCGACAACGCGCTTTGTAGACCCGAACGACCTGCGCCACGACATGCATGTGACCATCGTCACCTTTGAACCCGGCGCAGTGATCCCCTTTGCCGAGACCCATGTGATGGAACACGGGCTGTATGTGCTGGAGGGCAAGGCGGTGTACCGGCTGAACCAGGATTGGGTCGAGGTCGAGGCCGGCGACTATATGTGGCTGCGTGCCTTCTGCCCGCAGGCCTGTTATGCGGGTGGCCCGGGCAAATTCCGCTATCTGCTGTACAAGGATGTGAACCGCCACATGCCGCTGGCGCCGCTGCGCTGAGCGGCGGGGGGAGCGCCCGGCCCTGATATGTGCCCGGGCGCTGCCCGGCTGTTCAGCCGGGCGGGGTTTTCACAGTTGCAGGCGCGCCCAATCCATATGAGAGTTTTTCTGCGGCGTCCTTTACCAGGGCGCCGATGCCGTTGATGCCGCCGTCCGGCATCCGCGCGGTTGGGCCGGAGATGGAGATCCCCGCCAGCACTTCACCCTGCATTCCAAATACTGGCGCCGCAACGCAGCGCATTCCCGGCGCCTTTTCCTCATCATCAAAAGACCAGCCTCGGGTGCGGATTTTCGTGAGGTCAGCGCGCAGGACATCCGCTGAGGTGAGCGTTTTCGCCGTGAACCTCTCCAGCGTCCGGCCGCGCAGAAAGCGGACCAGACGGTCCTCTCCGAAACAGCTGAGCAGCGCCTTGCCGATGCCGGAGGCGTGCATTGGGGAGGTCGTTCCCGGCGGGAAGAAAGCACGGATCGATTCATGCGTTTCCACCTGGCTCACAAACATCACATCGCCATTGCGTTCGATCCCGAGGTTAGAGGTCTCGCCAGTGGCCTCCATCAGCTCCCGCATCACCGGCCGTGCCCGTTCGATCACGCTGGAGCGGCGCAGGAAGGCGGAGCCGAGCCGGAACGCCATCGCACCGATGTGCCAGGTTTGCGACTGCGGCTCCATCTCGACAATCTGGCGCGCCTCCAGGGTTGCCAGCACCCGGTACATGGTGGCCGCCGACTGATCCAGCGCGGAAGAGAGTTCTGTCAGTGTCATGCCGTTGGCGCCGGCCAACGCGTCCAACACATCCAGCGCCCGGTCCAGCGACTGGATCGTGGCTGGCTGGCTGGCGGAATCAAAGCTTTTCGGGCGGCCTTTGCGGCGTGGTGGCTGAGGCATTTTCAGGTCTTCTTGGGCAATTCAAACAGCAGCTTATGGATAAAACTGAAAATCAGTTCTGTACAGTGAAAAAATACAACAAGTTGTTTTATATCAGATAAACCGCTTCATGCATGCTTTTGAAATCGTTTTTCAAAAAAGTATCTGCAAGCGCAGCTCTCTCTTACAGTGAAGGAAATCGCCACAGGAGGGCACGACATGAGCTTTCAAAATCCGGTTTTCATCCCCGGTCCGACCAATATGCCCGAAGTACTGCGCAAGGCGGTGGACATGCCGACGCTGGACCACCGCTCGCCGCTGTTCGGTCAGATCCTGCATCCGGCGCTGGCCGGCGTGAAGAAGGTTCTGAAAAGCGAAACCGCCGAGATCTTCGTCTTTCCGTCGACCGGCACCGGCGGCTGGGAAACCGCGATCACCAACACGCTGAACCCAGGTGACAAGGTTTTGGCGGCGCGCAACGGCATGTTCAGCCACCGCTGGATCGACATGTGCCAGCGTCACGGGCTGAATGTTCAAGTCGTTGAAACCCCTTGGGGCGAGGGCATTCCAGCCGGCCGTTACGAGGAAATCCTGACCGCCGACAAGGGCCACGAAATCAAGGTGGTTCTGGCCACCCATAACGAGACCGCAACCGGCGTTAAATCCGACATCGCCGCCGTCCGCCGGGCACTGGATGCCGCTGGCCACCCGGCGCTGCTGTTTGTGGATGGCGTGTCCTCGATCGCTTCAATGGACTTCCGCATGGATGAATGGGGCGTCGATATTGCCGTCACCGGCTCGCAAAAGGGCTTCATGCTGCCGCCTGGCCTGGCCATTGTCGGCTTCTCTCCCAAAGCGATGAAGGCTGCCGAGACCGCGACCTTGCCGCGTACATTCTTTGATATCAAGGACATGGCTGCCGGTTATGCTAACAGCGCCTATCCCTATACGCCCTCTGTCGGCCTGCTGAACGGACTGAACATGGCTTGCGGTATGCTGCTGGACGAAGGTCTGGAGAATGTCTTTGCCCGCCACCACCGGATTGCCGAGGGCGTCCGCGCCGCGGTCCGTGCCTGGGGGCTGGAACTGTGCGCCGTGTCGCCGGATGTCTGCTCTGACAGCGTCAGCGCGATCCGCACGCCGGACGGGTTTGATGCCAATAAATTCGTGAGCCTGGCAGCCGAGAAATACGGCGTCGCCTTTGGCACCGGCCTGGGCGAGGTCGCGGGCAAGGTGTTCCGCATCGGCCACCTGGGCAGCCTGACCGACGTGATGGCGCTGTCGGGCATTGCCACCGCCGAGATGGTCATGGCCGACCTTGGGCTGAACATCCAGCTGGGCTCGGGTGTGGCGGCGGCGCAGGACTACTACCGCGGCAACACCAGCGCCAACGCCAAGGCCGCCGCGTAATGAAGGATACCGCTATGTATATCCCCACTTACGAGGACATGCTGGCCGCGCATGAGCGTATCCAGCCGCATATCCGGCGCACGCCGGTGCGCACCTCGGCCTATCTGAATGAACTGACCGGCGCTGATCTGTTCTTCAAATGCGAGAACTTTCAGGAGCCGGGCGCCTTCAAGGTGCGCGGCGCCAGCAACGCGGTGTTCGGGCTGGATGAGGCGCAGGCTGCCAAGGGCGTAGCCACACATTCTTCCGGCAACCATGCCTCCTGCCTGTCTTATGCCGCAATGCGGCGCGGAATCCCGTGCAACGTAGTGATGCCGCGCACCGCACCGCAGGCCAAGAAGGACACCGTGCGCCGTTATGGCGGCAAGATCACCGAGTGCGAGCCCTCAACCAGCTCGCGCGAGGAGACCTTTGCCAAGGTGCAGGCGGAGACCGGCGGCGACTTTGTGCATCCCTACAATGACCACCGCGTGATTGCGGGGCAGGGCACCTGCGCCAAGGAGTTTGTGGAGCAGACCGATGGTCTGGACATGGTTGTCGCGCCCATCGGTGGCGGCGGCATGATCTCGGGCACCTGCCTGACGCTGTCGACGCTGGCGCCGGAAACCCAGGTGATCGCGGCGGAGCCGGAGCAGGCCGATGACGCCTACCGCAGCTTCAAGGCAGGTTACATCATCGCCGATGATGCGCCCAAGACCATTGCCGACGGGCTGCTGGTGCCGCTCAAGGACCTGACCTGGCACTTTGTCAGCAACCACGTCAGTGAAATCTACACCGCGTCCGATGCGGAAATCATCGACGCGATGAAGCTGATCTGGAAGCACCTGCGCATCGTGATGGAGCCGTCCAGCGCGGTGCCGCTCGCCACCATTCTGAAAAACAAGGACGCCTTCGCGGGCAAACGCGTGGGCCTGATCGTCACCGGCGGCAATGTCGACCTCGACAAGCTGCCCTGGATGAACAGCTAAACTGGGGAATATCACAATGAACGCACAGACCAAATTCGAAGAGCTTGAAGTCGGCTATGACGTCCCGGCCGTGCCGGGCATGGACGAGGCTGACATCCAGACCCCGGCGCTGGTCCTCGACCTGGACGCGCTGGAGCGCAACATCAAGAAGATGGGTGATTACGCCAAGGCGCATGGCATGCGCCACCGGGTGCACGGCAAGATGCACAAGTCGGTGGATGTGGCCAAGCTTCAGGAAGAACTCGGCGGCGCAGTTGGCGTCTGCTGCCAGAAGGTGTCCGAGGCTGAAGTCTTTGCCCGCGGCGGCATCAAGGACGTTCTGGTGTCGAACCAGGTGCGCGATCCGCAGAAAATCGACCGCCTGGCGCGGCTGCCCAAGCTGGGTGCGCGCACCATTGTCTGCGTCGATGATATCGACAATGTGGCCGACCTGTCGGCAGCAGCGCAGAAGCATGGCACCCGGCTGGAAGTCCTGATTGAGATCGACTGCGGCGCAGGGCGCTGCGGCGTGACCACCACCGAGGCTGTTGTGAACATCGCCAAAGCTGTGAACGCGGCCGAGAGCCTCAAGTTCACAGGCATTCAGGCCTATCAGGGCGCGATGCAGCACATGGACAGCTACGAGGACCGCAAGGCCAAGCTGGACATCGCCATCGCGCAGGTTGCTGATGCGGTTGAGGGCCTGAAAGCCGAAGGCATCGCGTGTGAGCTGGTTTCCGGCGGCGGCACTGGCTCCTACTACTTTGAATCGAACTCGGGCGTGTACAACGAACTGCAGTGCGGCTCCTACGCCTTCATGGACGCGGACTATGGCCGCATCCTCGACAAGGACGGCAACCGCATCGATCAGGGTGAGTGGGAAAACGCCTTCTTCCTGCTGACTCAGGTGATGAGCCACGCCAAGGCCGACAAGGCCATCGTGGACGCCGGCCTCAAGGCGCAGTCGGTCGACAGCGGCCTGCCCTTCATCTTTGGCCGCGACGACGTGGAATACATCAAATGCTCGGACGAGCACGGTGTGGTGTCCGACCCGGGCGGCGCGCTGAAGGTGGGTGACAAGCTGCGCCTGGTGCCGGGCCACTGCGACCCGACCGCCAACGTGCATGACTGGTACGTCGGCGTGCGGGGCGGCAGGGTCGAAACCGTCTGGCCGGTCTCGGCCCGTGGCAAAGCCTACTAATCAAATGATCCCCGAACTGGCGGAGGTGCGCATGCCGCCCTCCGCCGGCTTTTTTGTTGAGGAGAAACAGACATGTATATCGTTCCGGAAAAGGCGATTGCGGACTTGGTGACCCGTAAAGCCTCGTTCGACGCGGTCGAGAAGGTCTTTGCCGCCATGGCCGCAGGCGATGCCTACAACTTCCCCGTGGTGCGCGAAGCGATCGGCCACGAGGACGCGCTTTATGGCTTCAAAGGCGGATTTGACCAAGCTGGCCTTACCCTTGGCCTCAAGGCAGGCGGCTACTGGCCGAACAACCTGGAAAAACGCGGGCTGATCAACCACCAGTCCACCGTTTTCCTGTTTGACCCGGACACCGGCAAGGTCAAGGCAATGGTGGGCGGCAACCTGCTGACGGCACTGCGCACCGCCGCGGCGTCTTCGGTGTCGATCAAGCATCTGGCCCGCAAGGACGCCAAGGTGATCGGCATGATCGGCGCTGGCCATCAGGCGAAGTTCCAGCTGCGGGCCGCCTTGGAGCAACGCAGCTTCGAGAAGGTGATCGGCTGGAACCTGCACCCGGAGATGCTGCCGAACCTGCAAGAGGTGGCGGACGAGGCAGGGCTGCCCTTTGAAGCAGTCGAACTGGACGGCATGCGCGAGGCGGATGTGATTATCTCGATCACCTCGTCCTTCGATGCGATCCTGAAGGCGGATCAGGTCAGCCCCGGCACCCATATCGCCTGCATGGGCACAGACACCAAGGGCAAGCAAGAGGTAGATCCGCAACTGCTGGTCGCCGCGGACGTGTTCACCGACGAGGTGGCGCAATCCATCTCCATCGGCGAGGCACAGCACGCGGTGGCCCAGGGTCTGGTCAAGGAGGCGCACGTGGCCCAGATCGGCGCAGTGATCAACGGCACCAACCCGGGCCGCACCTCGGACGGCCAGATCACCCTGTTCGACGGCACCGGCGTCGGCTTGCAGGACTTAGCCGTCGCAGCCTCCGTCGTTGAGGTGGCGGTAGAACAGGGCATCGCCATCGAGGTCGATTTCTGAACCGCAGCAAAACCAGCAAAGAAGAAGGGCGCCGTGAGGGCGCCCTTTCTGTTTTGGGGGGCGTGACTTTGTCAGGCCCGGTCCTCACGCGGCAGCGATCCGCGGCCATGGCCGCTCATCCCGCCCGAGACTTCCTCAGTTGCTTCACCCGCCAGCTCTTGCGGCAGCACCAGGTTCAGCACGATGGCAATCAGCGCGGCTGGCAGCAGACCGCTGGTCAGCAGGATCCGCGCGGTATCGGGCATATGCTGCAGCGCGCCCGGCTCCAGCTGCAGGCCCAGGCCGATGGATAGGGAAATCGCAAAGATCACCATGTTGCGGCGGTTCCAGTCCACATCCGACAGCATCGAAACGCCAGCCGCAACCACCATACCGAACATCACAATCACGCCGCCGCCCAGCACCTCAATCGGCACCGTGCGGATCACCGCGCCCACCTTGGGCACCAGACCGCAGACGATCAGGAAGATGGCGCCGCAGGTCACCACATGGCGGCTCATCACCCCGGTCATCGCAATCAGGCCGACGTTCTGGCTGAAGGAGGTGTTGGGGAAGGCGCCGAAAAAGCCCGCCACGGCAGTGCCCACACCATCGGCATAAGTGGCACCCTCAATCTCCTGCTCGGTGGCCTCGCGGCCCGCGCCGCCCTTGGTCACACCGGACACGTCGCCCACGGTTTCAACCGCCGAGACAAAACTCATCAGGCAGAAGCCGATGATGGCGGCGGCAGAGAACTCGACCCCGTATTTGAACGGCTGCGGCAGGGCAAAGGCGGCGGCTTGCGACCAGGAGCCTGAGACGGCCTCAAACGTCAGCATCCCGGTCATCAGCGCGTAGACATAGCCAACGATCAGCCCCAGCAGCACGGCAGAGACCGACAGCATGTCCTTGGTAAAGAATTTCAGGCCAAGGGTGACAATGATCACCACCAGCGCCGCTGACCAGTTCAACAGCGAGCCATATTCCGGCGTGCCGATGGCCGGAACTCCGCCCGCGGCATACTGGATGCCGACCTTGACCAGCGCCAGGCCGATCATCGTCACCACCAGCCCGGTGACCAGCGGCGGCAGGGCAAAGCGGATCTTGCCAATTACTGTGCCGAGCAGCCCGTGAAAGATGCCGCCGACAATGACGCCGGTGAACAGCGCGGCCAGCCCGTCCACACCCTTGCCCGCAACCAGCGGAATCATGATCGGCAGGAAGGCAAAGGAGGTCCCCTGCACAATCGGCAGCGCCGAGCCGATGGGGCCCAGGGTGATAGTCTGCAACAGCGTAGCGATGCCCGCAAACAGCATCGACATCTGAATCAGATACAGCAGCTCCGGGAAATCGGGCGAGTTGGAGCCGAAACCGAAACCGGCGGCGCCGGCCACAATGATCGCAGGTGTCACGTTTGAAACAAACATCGCCAGCACATGCTGGATGCCCAGCGGCACCGCCTTGTGCAAAGGCGGGGTGTAATTCGGATCGCGCAGCTGTGCCGGCGTGCCAATGGAAGTATCAGCCATGTCTTCTCCTGTTGGTCATGGGGATCTTGCCGCTTCTTGTTTTTTGCTGGCGGCTTCGAGTTGTGCGGTCAGTCTGAGACCACAGTGAATGGCTCCTTGAACCAGTGTTCTTCAAGATTTGGCGTGGTGCCGATGCGGTCGACCACGATGTACTGGCCAGGTGCGCCCAACGGGGCCAGCACCCCGTGCCAGGTGTTCCGGTACAGGTTGATGGACTGACCCGGCTGGCTGATGAAGGCTTGCAGATTGGCGGGGGTGCCATCTTTGTCATCCGCCACCACAACCAGCATCGGCACGCCGTTGACGGGCACAAAGGCCTGGCTGCCCTCCGGGTGGCGTTCCACCATGTCCACTTTGTGCGGCAGGTGGCGGGCCTTAGCGTCAAACAGGCTGATGCCGGCCCGTCCGTCCTCGCCGAAGTCCAGGGTGGCGCGGTCGTGGTGACGGCCGCACATGCCCTGATTGATGATCTTGTCCGCTGCGCCAGTGACTTCGATCACATCGCCATAAGGCATAAAAGCTTCGGTTGTCAGCGGAAGCGCCGTCAGCCAGCGGCTCATGGCAACAGGTCCTGCAGACGAAACTGAGCAATCCGCTCAACCTGGCGGCAGGCCTCGTCGAACTCTGTTTTGCGGTCATTGCCAATACGGCGGTGAAAGGCCTCCATGATTGACGTTTTGTTGTGGTCACGCACCGCGATGATGAAGGGAAAACCATGTTTTTCGACATACTCGGTGTTGAGCCGGGTAAAGCTCTCGCGCTCGTCATCGGTCAGCATATCCAGCCCGGCACTGGATTGCTCCGAGGTGCTCTCGGCGGTCAGCCGCCCGGCTGCGGCCAGTTTGCCTGCCAGATCCGGGTGCGCGGTCAGAACGCCCAGGCGCTCGTCCTCGCTGGCGGTGCGGAATTTGCGGCAGAGCGCGTTGTGAACGCCAGCGGCGCAGTCATGCGCCGGTCCCAGCTCCAGGTCAAAAGCGCGGTCGGCGATCCAGGGCGAATGCTCGAAGATCGAGCCGAACTTGGCGACAAAATCCTCGCGCTCCATCCGGCTCGGGCGCTCGCGCTTTACCGGCGGATGGGTCTCTGCCCAATGCTCGGCAATGTCGATGCGGCGCGGGCACCACACACCCTCGAACTTCTGGATGTAGTCGATAAAGCGCTTGAGACCAGCTATCTTGCCCGGACGTCCGATCAAGCGGCAATGCAGGCCGATGGTCATCATCTTCGCAGCACCTGCCTCGCCCTCGGCATAAATAACGTCGAAGGCATCCTTCAGGTATTGGAAGAACTGCTCCCCAGTGGTGTACCCCGGCGAATTGGCAAACCGCATGTCGTTGGCTTCAAGCGTATAGGGGATGATCAGCTGATCATGTCCGCCGGTCTCCAGCCAATAAGGCAGGTCGTCGTCGTAAGTGTCTGAAATATAATCAAACCCGCCGTCCTCCGCCGCAAGCCGCACGGTGTTGGCGCTGCAACGTCCGGTGTACCAGCCGCGCGGGCGCTCGCCGGTGACCTCTGTATGAAGGCGCACCGCCTCGGCAATCGCGGCGCGTTCTTCATCCTCGGGCATGTCTTTATGCTCGACCCATTTCAACCCGTGGCTGGCAATCTCCCAGTCCGCATCTTTCATCGCCTGCACCTGTTCGGGCGAGCGGGCCAGTGCGGTGGCGACGCCATAGATAGTCAGCGGAATACCGGCGCCGGTGAACAGCCGGTGCAACCGCCAGAACCCCGCGCGGCTGCCGTATTCATAGATCGATTCCATGTTCCAATGGCGCTGGCCGGGCCATTGCGCGGCTCCGGGAATGTCAGATAGAAAGGCCTCGGACGCCGCATCCCCGTGCAGGATGCAATTCTCGCCGCCCTCTTCATAGTTCAGAACAAATTGCACGGCGGCTTTGGCCCCATTGGGCCACTGCGGATCAGGTGCGGCAGCACCGTATCCGCGCAAGTCACGAGGATAGCGCGTCACGTCAGGTCTCCTGTCTTTTTAATATGTATAGAACAGATAATCCCGCCCCGCTTTCAGTATATTTTTGAAAGAACTTTTTGACTCTTCCTTCTGTATGCACGGGGCTGAACAGCGCATACCTAAGTCAACAGAATTGAATGGAGGCTGGCATGACCGGATTTCTGACCACCCATGTGCTGGACACCGCCCGCGGCTGCCCTGCGGAAGGGCTGAAGATCGACCTTTACCGGATCGACGGCAACGAGCGCATTCACCTGCGCAGCCTGACCACCAATGACGACGGCCGCACCGATGAACAGATCCTGCCGGCAGGTGAATTTTCCACCGGCACCTATGAGCTGGTGTTCCATGCCGGCGGCTATCTGCGCGCTACCGGCCAGGCCGGCGCTGACCCGCTGTTCCTGGATGAGGTGCCACTGCGTTTTGGCATGAGCGAGGCAGACAGCCACTATCACGTGCCGCTGCTCTTGTCGCCCTACGGCTATTCCACCTACCGCGGCAGCTGAGCCGCAATCCCCGAAACACCTCTCCTCCCGCTTGGCATCCGCCGGCGGTTCCCGTCCCAGGCAACTGGGGCGGGCTTTTTCATTCCGAGGGCAAGGACGCCTGGATGTGATCCACCATGAAGTCCATGAACAGCCGCACCTTGGGATCCTGGTGGCGGCGGTGGACATAGAGGCAAGCCATCTGGATCGGGACAGGCGGCTCCTCTGCCAGCAGCGGCACCAGCCGGCCGGAGGCCAGGTGTTCCGAAATCTCGAACACCGGCTTCAGGATGATCCCATGCCCGTCCAACGCCCAGCTGGTCAGCACATCACCGTGATCCGATTCAAACGGCCCGGTGACGGTTACCCGCTTGACCCCGTCCTCGCTGCGCAGCGGCCATTGGAACTCCGGCGCGCCGGGGTAACGCAGGTTCAAGCAATCATGCGCCTCGGTCTTCAGCTCGTCGCTGCTGGCAGGCTGGCCCCGGCGTCTGATGTATTCCGGTGAGGCGCACAGTACCCTGGCACAATCGGCAATCTTGCGGATACGCAGGTTGGAATCCTCCGGCACGCCGAGGAAAAACGCCGCATCCAGCCCCTCGGCAGCCAGGTCCAGTTTGCGGTCCGACAGCCGCAGCCGGATTGAGATCAGCGGGTAGGCCTCGTTGAACTTCGGCACCGCCGGCGCAATCAGGTGCTGCCCCAGCCCCAAGGGTGCGGCCACATAGAGCGTGCCGCGGGGCGTTTGCGTCACATTGCTGATATCGGCCTCGGCCTCATCCACCGCTTCCAGGATCTTGACCGCGCCGTGGTAAAACAAGTTGCCCTGTTCGGTCGGATTGAGCAGCCGGGTGGTGCGCTGGAACAGCCGCACATTCAGGTGATCCTCCAGCTGCGAAATCCGCGACGATGCCACCGCCGCCGAAATCCGCATGTCGCGCGCTGCGGCGGACATATTGCCAAGTTCATAGACGCGGACGAAGGTGCGGATGTTGTCGAGATAGGCCATTCATGTATTCTTTGTGTTATTTTGAAACAGCTTGGGTTTTTTACCTAATACATGAAAATAGCGGCATGCTCTAGTCTCGGGTCAAAGCTTATGAGGAGAGAACAATGGAAGAGCTTGTGATCATGTGGGACTGGCTGGGCTTCGCGGTCCGCTGGCTTCACGTCATCACCGCCATTGCCTGGATCGGATCGTCCTTTTACTTCGTCGCGCTGGACCTTGGCTTGCGGAAGGTTCCGCATCTGCCGGTTGGCGCGCATGGCGAGGAGTGGCAGGTTCACGGCGGCGGTTTCTATCACATCCAGAAATATCTGGTGGCGCCGGAAAACATGCCGGAGCATCTGATCTGGTTCAAATGGGAGAGCTACGCCACCTGGCTATCGGGTGCCGGCCTCTTGATGATCGTCTATTGGGCCGGCGGTGAGCTGTATCTGATCGACGCGGCCAAGGCCGATCTGGCCCTGTGGCAAGGCATCCTGATTTCCGGCGCGTCGCTGACCATCGGCTGGATCATCTATGACTTCCTGTGCAAGTCGCCGCTGGGGGAAAAGCCAACCTTCCTCATGGTGCTGCTGTTTGTGCTGCTGGTCGCGATGGGCTGGGGCTACAACCAGATCTTCACCGGTCGCGCTGTTATGCTGCACCTGGGCGCCTTTACGGCTACCATCATGACTGCAAACGTCTTTTTCATCATCATGCCGAACCAGCGCATCGTGGTGAAGGACCTGCAGGAGGGCCGCACGCCGGACGCGAAATACGGCAAGATCGCCAAGCTGCGCTCCACCCACAACAACTACCTGACGCTGCCGGTTGTTTTCCTGATGCTGTCCAACCACTACCCGTTGGCCTTTGCCACCGAGTACAACTGGCTGATCGCGGCGCTGGTGTTCCTGATGGGCGTGACCATCCGCCATTACTTCAACAGCAACCACGCAGGCACCAGCAACCCGACCTGGACCTGGCCGGTGACCGCGATCATGTTCATCGGCATCATGATACTGAGCCAGGCGCCGCTGCAGCAGGACACCTATGAAGAATCCGAGGCGCGGGAGCTGACCAAATCCGAGCAAGTGTTTGCCAGCAACCAGCATTTCGAGGATGTGATGAATGTGGTGCCGGGCCGCTGCGCCATGTGCCATTCACGCGAGCCCTACTATGACGGCATCCGCCGCGCACCCAAGAACGTGCTGCTGGAAACCCCGGCCGATGTGGCGAAATACGCCAAGGACATCTATCTCCAGGCGGGCGCCACCCACGCGATGCCGCCCGCCAATGTGACCTATATGGAGGACGAGGAGCGCGCCCTGATCCGCCGCTGGTACGGCAGCGCCGCCAAAGATCTGCCGTTTGCACTGGCCGCGAACTGACGCAAAACCGTCTGACATTCCCAATGGCCCCGCCCCAGTGGCGGGGCTTTTTTCGTCCGCCACCACGCCTGCGCCCCCACCGCAGCATGAGCATGGAACCAGACAGCCCCGCCATGTGTTATACTGCTACAGGGTTTGCCCAGCTGCGCCGGATACCCGGAGTCTTCCGGCTTGTTCAGCCACAGCGCCATTCCCTTTCGGGCACCCTTTTCCGGCGGCAATCGCCGGGAACCGGCCGTTTGGGACCGCGGCAAAACTGCGGGGATTGGACGTTGAAGGAGGAAATGCAATGCTTAAGAAAACCATCGCTATCGGATTTGCACTCTGCACCACCCTGGCCGCCTGCGGCGACACCACCGGCGAGCAGCTGGTCTATGGCGCAGGCGCGGGCGCAGCCGGTGCTGCTGTGTTGGACGGCAATCTGGTGACAGGAGCCGCTGTCGGGGCCGCGGCCAATCTGCTTTACTGCGAGGAAAATCCGCACCGCTGCTAAGGCGAGAACCCTCGTTTTTTTGAGGCGGGCCAGCGGTGCCCTCCTTTCTTTTTGCCCTTAACTGCCAGCCTCAATCCGCCGGAAGGCTGCCAGCCCGTGTTTCACAGCGTAATCCACGAACAGGCGGATCTTGGGATCCTGCAGTTTCCTGTGCGGGTAAAGGCAGCCGAAGATCGTCGGCTCCGGCGGCGTGTCCGGCAATACTTCCACCAGCGCGCCGCTGCGAAGATGCGCGGCCACATCAAACCGCGGCGTGTTGACGATACCCCGCCCGTCCAGCGCCCAGCCAGTCAGCACATCACTGTCATCGGCGTCGTACTTGCCCGACACCTCCAGCTTGCGCAGCCCCTCGGGCGTTTCCAGTGTCCAGTAATACTCGGGTGAGCGCGGGTAGCGCAGCAGCAGGCAATTGTGGCCGCTCAGCAGATCCTCCGGCAGCTGCGGGGTGCCGTGGCGCTCCAGATACTCCGGCGCGGCGCACAGAACCCGGGCGCAATCGGTGATCTTGCGCATCTTCAGGGTGGAATCGTGCGGTGTGCCGATGAAGAACGCCACATCCAGACCATCAGCCAGAATATCAACCTTGCGGTCAGACATGCGCATGCGGATTTCGGTGGCCGGGTAGTCCTCGACGAAACCCGGCACCAGCGGTGCGATGATGCGGCGGCCAACACCCAGCGGCGCGGTCACCCGGATTACCCCGCGCGGTGCGGCGGAGAATTGCGAGACCACCGCCTCGGCATCCTCAATCGATTCGAGAACCTTCTTGGCTTCGGTGTAAAACAGCTGCCCGGCCTCGGTCGGGGTCAGCGACCTCGTGGTACGGTTGAACAGACGCACGCCAAGGTGCTTTTCCAGCTCCTTTATCCGTTTGCTGGCCACGGCGGGAGTCAGCCGCAGATCACGCCCGCCAGAGGTGATGCTGCCCAGTTCGACGACTCGGGTAAAGACCCGCAGCGATTCCAGATAAGACATGTTCTACAGACCTTTACTGGGCGCGTTTGCCGCTTGCCGCTTCACAGCAGCAGGCGGCGGGCACGCCGGTTCCGGCACCTATAGCCTAACCATTTTCAACAAGGTGTTGAAAGCCTTTCGCAATTGCACCCGTTAACCGGGGCAGTCAGACAGGGTAAAACAAACCTAAGCGGGCCATGACAGCCCAACAACACTCCGGAGGCCAGATGACACATCAAACCGACATCCGCTTTCTGCTGAACGGCCAGGACATCACACTTCAGGACGTAAAGGCAACCACCACTCTCTTGGACTTCCTGCGCCTGGAACAGCGCCTGACCGGCACCAAGGAAGGCTGCGCCGAGGGCGACTGCGGCGCCTGCACCGTGCTGGTGGGGCGGCTGCAGAATGGCGCCCTGCGTTATGAGGCGATCAACGCCTGCATCCGTTTCCTGGCGTCGCTCAACGGCTGCCATGTGGTAACAGTCGAGCATCTCTCCGGTCCCAATGGCCGTCTGCACCCGGTGCAGCAGGCGATGGTCGAATACCACGGCAGCCAGTGCGGCTTCTGCACTCCCGGTTTTGTGATGTCGCTGTATGCGCTGTGGATGGAAAATCCGCAGCCGAACGAGGCCGAGGTGGAAACCGCTGTCCAGGGCAACCTTTGCCGCTGCACCGGGTATGAGCCGATTGTGCGCGCCGCCTTGGCAGTGAACCAGTACGGCACCCCGGCCAACGACTATCTGACCACCGAGCGTGACAGCCTGACCGCCAAGCTGAAGGCAATCCAGCCGCAGGCCCGTGTGGTGACCGGCCCTGAAGACGACCGCGCCATCCTGCCGCTGGACGTCGCCGATCTGGCAGCGGTGCTGGCAGAGAACCCCAAGGCAACCATCGTAGCAGGCTCCACCGATGTGGGCCTGTGGGTGACCAAATTCATGAAACCGATCTCTCCGGTGGTGTTTGTTGCCCACATGGAGGCGCTGAAAGCGGTTGAGCTGACGGATGAGGCTCTGACCATTGGTGCCGGCGTCACCTATACCGAAAGCGAGGCGGCGATCCGCAATGCCTTCCCGCATCTGAGCGCGTATTGGGACCGCATTGCCGGCTGGCAGGTACGCAACATGGGGACCATCGGCGGCAATATCGCCAATGGTTCACCCATCGGGGACACGCCGCCGGTGCTGATCTCTTTGGGTGCCGAGGTGACGCTGCAGAAACAGGGCAGCAGCCGCACCCTGCCGCTGGAGGAGTTCTTTATCGACTACGGCAAGCAGGACCGGGAGCCGGGCGACTTTGTGGCCTCGATCCGCATTCCGCAGCCTTCGAACGGACAGATCGACGCCGCCTACAAGATCTCCAAGCGCCGGGACGAGGATATCTCCTCGGTCGCCGCCGGGGTCAGCGTGACCGTGAAGGACGGCACGATAACCGCTGCGCGCATTGCATTCGGCGGCATGGCGGCAACGCCCAAGCGCGCCGCCGGTGCCGAGGCCGCACTGGTTGGCCAGCCCTGGAGCGAGGCTGCGTTCGACGCGGCAGCGGAGGCGGTGAAGCAGGATTTCACCCCCTTGAGCGACTGGCGCGCCTCCGCGGAGTACCGCGCGCTCACGGCCAGCAACCTGCTGCGCCGCTTCTACCTGGAACATGATGCGGGAACCGCCGGAGCCGTCCGGCTGGCCGTCGCCTGAGGAGGATTTGAGATGAAAGACCATCAGACCATCAGCGGCGCCGTGCATCAGGATCGCCAGCACGACAGCGCGATCAAACACGTCACCGGCCGCGCCGAATACACCGACGATATCGCCGAACCCTATGGCACGCTGCACGCCTACCTGGGTGTCTCCACCGTCGCGCACGCCAATATCAAGGACATCGACCTCAGCGCCGTGCGCAACGCCCCCGGCGTGGTCGATGTGCTGACCGCCGATGATATTCCCGGCGTCAACGACATCAGCCCCACCGGCAAACATGATGAGCCGGTGTTCCCGACCGAGAAGGTCGAATTCCACGGCCAGCCGATGTTTGCCGTGATCGCCGAGACCCGCGATGCCGCCCGCCGTGCCGCCGAGCTGGCGCAGGTGGACTATGAGGTGCTGCCGCACGCGCTGGACCCGGTCCAGGCGCAGGAAGCAGGCTATCCCATGATCACCGACCCGCTGAAGCTGGAGCGCGGCGATGTGGAGGCAGGCCGCAAGGACGCCCCGCACCGCATTCAGGCGCAGATGACTGTTGGCGGCCAGGACCACATGTATCTGGAGGGCCATATCGCCTTTGCCATCCCCGGCGAAGACGAGGACGTGACCGTGCATTGCTCCACCCAGCATCCCAGCGAGGCACAGCATATGGTGGCGCATGTTCTGGGCGTGGCGAACAACGCGGTGACCGTCAACGTGCGCCGGATGGGCGGCGGCTTTGGCGGCAAGGAAAGCCAGATGAACCTGTTTTGCGCGGTGGCTGCGATTGCTGCAAAGAAACACAACCGCGCCGTCAAGATCCGCCCCGACCGCGACCAGGACATGACCGCCACCGGTAAACGCCATGACTTTGTGATCGACTATGACGTGGCCTTTGACGACGCGGGCCGCATTCAGGCGGTTGAGGGCGGCTTTGCCGCGCGCTGCGGCTATTCCTCGGACCTGTCGGGGCCGGTCACCGACCGTGCGCTGTTCCATGCGGATAACGCATATTTCTACCCGAATGTGCTGCTGAAAAGCCGCCCGATGAAGACCAACACGGTTTCGAACACCGCCTTTCGCGGCTTTGGCGGCCCGCAGGGTGTGGTTGCGGCGGAGCGGATGATCGAAGAGATCGCCTATGCCCTCGGCAAGGACCCGCTGGACGTGCGCAAGGCCAACTTCTACGGCGAGGAAGGCCGGGACCTGACGCCTTACCATCAGAAGGTGGAGGACAATATCCTTGACCGGCTGATCACAGAGCTGGAGGAAAACGCCGAGTACCGCAAGCGCCGGGAAGAGATCATCGCCTTCAACAAGGAGTCGAAGATCATCAAGAAGGGCATTGCCCTGACGCCGGTGAAATTCGGCATCTCCTTCACCGCGACCTGGTACAACCAGGCGGGCTCGCTGATCCATGTCTACAACGACGGCTCAATCCACCTGAACCACGGCGGCACCGAGATGGGGCAGGGCCTCAACACCAAGGTAGCGCAGGTTGTGGCCGATGCGTTCCAGGTCGATTTCGAGCGCATCAAGATCACCAAGACCACCACCGAGAAGGTGCCGAACACCTCGGCCACTGCGGCCTCAAGCGGTTCGGACCTCAATGGCATGGCGGCGCTGGATGCGGCGGAGCAGATTATTGCCCGGCTGACCAATTTCGCGGCCGAGAAGTATGAAGTCTCCGAGGCGGAGGTCGAATTCCTGCCCAACCGCGTACGTGTCGGCAGCGAAGAGATCCCCTTCGACACGCTGGTGAAGGAGGCCTATATGGCCCGCGTCCAGCTGTCGGCTGCGGGGTTCTACAAGACACCGGAAATCCACTGGGACCGCGCGGCGGGCAAGGGGCAGCCGTTCTTCTACTACGCCTATGGCGCGTCCTGCTCGGAAGTGTCGGTCGATACGCTGACCGGCGAATACCGGGTCGAGCGCACCGACATCCTGCATGACGTGGGCCGCTCGCTGAACCCGGTGCTGGACAAGGGCCAGGTGGAGGGCGCGTTCATACAGGGCATGGGCTGGCTGACCACCGAGGAACTGTGGTGGGACGGCGAAGGCCGCCTGCGCACCCATGCGCCCTCGACCTACAAGATCCCGCTGGCCTCTGACCGGCCGCGCATTTTCAACACCCAGCTGGCCCAATGGTCGGTGAACAAGAAGCGCACCATCAAGCGGTCCAAGGCCGTGGGTGAGCCGCCGTTCATGCTGGGCATCTCGGTGTTCGAGGCGCTGTCGATGGCTGTCGCCAGCACCGCGGATTACCAAGTCTGCCCCCGCCTGGATGCGCCGGCCACGCCGGAGCGCGTGCTGATGGCGATCGAAACCCTCAAAGGGCAGGGCTGAGCCATGGCCCGCCGCCTTTCCCTCCAGGGTTTTCTGGCCAGCCGCAAACATGTGGTGCAGGTGCGCCTGAGCCGCGTTCGCGGGTCTTCCCCGCGCGAAGCCGGCACCTGCATGTTTGTGGCGGCAGAGAGCCTCTGGGGGACCATTGGCGGCGGCCAGCTGGAATACATCGCCATCGACCACGCCCGGCGGATGCTGAAGCAGGGTGTGATCAGCGACACGCTGGACGTGCCGCTGGGGCCGGAGATCGGCCAGTGCTGCGGCGGACGTGTGGAGATGTCGCTGGCGCAGATGCGCCAAGCGGACCGCGAGAACGCGATTGCCAAAGAACAGGCTGATGAACAGACCCTGCCGCATGTCTATGTGATGGGCGCGGGCCATGTGGGCCGGGCGCTGGCGGATCTGTTCCAGCATATGCCGGTGCGGTGCATCCTGATCGACCAACGCGACGAAGAACTGGCCCTAGCACAAGCGGATGTGGAAATCCGCCAAAGCGCCATTCCCGAGATCGACATCGCCACCGCCCCGGCGGGCAGCGCCTTTGTTGTTCTCACCCATGATCACGCACTCGATTTCCTGCTTGCCTCCGCTGCCCTGCAGCGCGGCGATGCTGGATACGTGGGCCTGATCGGATCGGCCACCAAGCGGGAGAAATTCCGCCGCTGGTGCCGGGACCATTGCGACGGTCAGCGAACCGACCGTCTCATCTGCCCCATCGGGGCAAGCGGCAGCCGCGACAAGCGGCCCAGCGTCATCGCGGCCTTCGTGGCGGCGGAAGTGATCGCTGAATTGACCTCTGAAACTGCCGCGTCCGCTCCAGCACGGAGCATTGATTTGCCTCAAACGGGCAAGCAACCGGACGCAGAGGGAGACACGGCTGGAGCAAACAGCCGTTAAGGACTGCGTCCTCTGATAGGAGGAGGCCGCCATGACCACAGGGCGGAGCTACACATACAAACTGTTCGCACGGAATGACTTCAGTGCATTCTGGGCGTTGTTCACCGACAACCTGATCAACCTGATCGTGCTATCTGGCATCTGTCAGTTTGTGTTCAACATGCCGGCGGACATCGTGTTCGGCCGCATTGTGCCCGGCGCCGCAGTGGCGATCCTGGCCGGTATCGCGGTCTACACCTGGCTGGCCAAGCATATCGCCGAGAAACAAGGGCGCGACGTGACCGCGCTGCCCTATGGCATCTCGACGCCGGTGATGTTTGTCTATCTGTTCGGGGTGATCGGGCCGATCTACTGGTCCACCAATGACGCCATGCTGGCCTGGCAGGTGGGTATCGGCGCGGGCTTCATAGGCGGTATCGTGGCTGGCCTTGGCGCCATCGTTGGCCCCTGGCTTAAACGCGTGACTCCGCGCGCCGGTATGCTCGGCACCCTCTGCGGCATCGCGCTGGTGTTCATCGGCACCGTGCCGCTGGCAACGATATTCGAGGATCCGTTCATCGGCTTTGCCTCGATGATCATCATCCTGTGGGGCCTGGTCGGCCGTCACCGGCTGCCGTTCAACATCCCCGCCGGTCTGCTGGCACTGATCGTCGGCACTGTTGTGGCGCTGGGAATGGGCAAGGCTTCAGTCTCCTTCGAGGGTGTGGGCGTCTACCTGCCGATCCCCTATTTCGGTGACCTGATCGCCGGTATCCAGCATCTGTTTGCCAACCCGGAGCTGTTCCTGGTGCTGGTGCCGGTGCAGATCTACAACTTCATTGAGACCATGAACAACGTCGAAAGCGCCGAGGCTGCGGGTGACCATTACCCGGTCGGCCTGTGCCAGGTGACCGACGGTGTCGGCACCATGATCGGTGCGGTCTTCGGCTCGCCGTTCCCGACCACCGCCTATATCGGCCACCCTGCGTATAAGCGGATGGGCGCGCGCTCGGGCTATATTATCGGCGTTGGCCTGGTGATCCCCTTTGCCGCCTTCTTTGGCCTCCTGGCGTTCCTCAACAACCTGATCCCCGTGGCCGCTGCCGCACCGGTGCTGGTGTTTGTGGCCCTCAGCCTGGTCACTAACACTGCGCATTCGGTGAAGACCGACCACATCGCTGCGGTGACCATCGCGATGATGCCGCATGTCTCGGCCTTCCTAGTGATCAAGTGGGGTGCATTGGCCGGCGCATTGGGCGCCTTGGGTGCCACCGGCATGGCCCAGCTGGGTGACGCTGAGCTGACCGCAGCGCTGCTGCAGCAGGGCGCGCATTACGAAGGCCATCTGGCGCTGAGCCAGGGTGCCATTCTGACCGGCCTGATCTGGGGCGCCATCGTGGCCAGCGTGATCGACGGCGATTTCCGCAATGCGGGCGGCTTTGCCCTGGCGGCGGCGGTGATGTCGCTGGTCGGCGTGATCCACTCTGCCAGCCTGCACTGGCCGGAATTCAGCGGCGTGGCAATGGGCTATCTGATCGCGGCTGCCTTCCTGTTTATCTATCCGATCTTCCACAAGGCGGATGAGACAGAGAAAGCCGAAAACGGCAGCATGGACTCCCAAGCACCGCACTTGCCAGCAGGCGAATAATCCCAAATGAAAAGGGGCAGGGGGCATAGGTCCCCTGCCTGCCAACCAAGGACATCAAAGACATGACATCGAAACAGACGCTGCTGCGCGGGCGGGTGCTGACCTTCACCGCCGAGCCGCAAGGCGCTGACGACACCAGCGCCTATGAGTTCATCGAGGACGGCGCGCTCTTGGTGGCGGACGGTATGATCCTGGCCAAGGGCAGCTATGGCGATCTGGCCGCGCAGGCGGCGGGCGCCGAGGTGATCGACCACCGCCCGAACATCCTGATGGCCGGCTTCATCGACACCCATCTGCATTTCCCGCAGGTGCAGGTGATCGCCTCCTGGGGCTCGCAGCTGCTGGAATGGCTGAACAACTACACCTTCCCTGAGGAGGTCCGGTTTGCCGATGCCGGCCACAGCGCTGAGATGGCCGGGCATTTCTTTGACTTGCTGACCAGCCACGGCACCACCACGGCAGTTGCTTATTGCTCGGTCCATAAAACCTCGGCCGAGGCTTACTTCGCCGAGGCCGCACGCCGCAACATGCGGATGATCGGCGGCAAGGTTCTGATGGATCGCAATGCACCCGAGGGGCTGCTGGACACGCCCGTCAGCGGCTACGACGACACCAAGGAACTGATCGCGAAATACCACGGCAAGGGCCGC
>NZ_CP035420.1 GCF_004123675.1 Leisingera sp. NJS204
GCGCCGTCAGGCTACAGCGTGGGCTTTGACCAAAGCGCGGTGAATGCCGCCAATCAAAGCGCCGCCGGCTTTACCTTTGCCGGTGCCGAGGTTGGAACCAGCTATGCCTATACCATCAGCTCGGACGGCGGCGGCAGCGATGTCACCGGCAGCGGCACCATCGCCACTGCCACCGATCAGATCGCCGGGCTGGACCTCGCAGGTCTTGGCGACGGCACTTTGACGCTCTCGGTGGTGCTCACTGATGCGGCCGGCAATGCAGGCATCGCTGAGACCACCACAGTTGCCAAGGACGCAAGCGCGCCGTCAGGCTACAGCGTCAGCTTTGACCAAAGCGCGGTGAATGCCGCCAATCAAAGCGCCGCCGGCTTTACCTTTGCCGGTGCTGAAACCGGCACCAGCTATGCCTATACCATCAGCTCGGACGGCGGCGGCAGCGACGTGACCGGCAGCGGCACCATTGCCAGCGCCACCGATCAGATCGCCGGGCTGGACCTCGCAGGTCTTGGCGACGGCACCCTGACGCTTTCGGTGGTGCTCACCGATGCGGCCGGCAATACAGGCGCCGCCACCGCCTCCGTGGAGAAAGAGGCCAGCCTGCCCACCGCCGCACTCAGCGGGCCGGACACCGCGCAAAGCGACCCGTTTGAGGTGACGCTGCAATTCAGCGAAGCCGTCACCGGCCTGAGCCTGGACGGGCTGGAGATCACCGGCGGCAGCGCCTCGGATCTGACCGGCAGCGATGCCAGCTACAGCGTCACCGTGACCCCGGATCACGACGGTCCCCTCACCATCCAGCTGAGCGCGGATGCGGCGCAGGACCTGGCGGGCAATGGCAATGAAGCCTCGGACGTCCTGGAAGCCACCGCTGAGCTGACCGGCACCCCGAACCCGGTGCCGCCTGCCGACCTGGATGGCGACGGTGTTCCCGACAGCTTTGAAAGCGCCACCGCGGACCGCGACGGCGACGGCATCCCCGATGCCCAGGATTACGATCCCCAGGGCTATTTCTACTGCGAGGATGACGGCCGGATCCTGACCGGCGGCGGTATCACCGTGACCGGCCCCTCAGGCTCCAACAGCAGCCTCGGCATCGCCAATGACATCAACATCGTGCGCGATGGCACCACCGGTGAATACCAATGGTTCGCCCAGCGGCCCGGCACCTATACGGTTGCCTACAGCTACCCGGCCGGCGGCGCAGCCAGCACCGCGCGGCTCAGCTCCGGCAGCCTGGATGTGACCTCGCTGCTGCCCGCCAACCCGGCGGTTCTGGGCTCCACCCAGGTGGGATCCACCGGGGTCCTGGCGGATGCCTCGCTCAGCGCCAACCCGGTGTTCTACGATACCTTTGTGATCGAGGCCGGCGACCCCAACGTGCTGGCCAACAACATCCCGATGACCCAATGCGCGGCAAATGCGGTCACGGTCAGCGCGTCCGATGACGGCGCCGAAGCCAACGGCGGCGTCCCGGACGATGCAGGCTTCACCATCTCGCTGGAGCGCGCCTCAACCGTGGATACGGTGCTCAGCTACAGCCTGACCGGCACCGCCACTGCTGGTGCCGACTATACCGCCCCCCCGGGTTCGGTGACGATCCCGGCCGGTGACACCAGTGCAGACGTCACCGTGACAGTGCTGGAGGACCAGCTGATCGAGGGCAGCGAAACCCTGATCCTGACCCTGACGGCGGTAACCTCGGGCGATGGTGCCGCCAGCCTCAGCACCACAGCGGCAGAGCTGACCGGCACCGCCAGCCTGGCGGACGATGACTTTGCCATTGTTGCGGTCACCAATGACGACCTCACCGCGTCGGAGAACGGCGAAGACACCGCCGCGATGTCCTTCCGGCTGCTGGGCCAGCCCGGCCAGGATGTGCAGCTTGCCTTTAGCGGCGACAGCCAATGCACCGTCTCTCCCGCCTCGATGAGCTTCAGCGCGGCCAGCTTTACCACTGCCCAGGTGCTGACCATCAGCGCCATCGACGATGAGGATGTGGAAGGCGCCCACAGCTGCCAGCCCGCGGTCACTGTCAGTTCGGCAGATACCCGCTATGACGGTTTTGCCCTGACCCTGGCGCAGGTGCAGGTCAGCGACGACCTGGTCGACCAGATCCGCGATCAGCTGACCGCGGTGCTGAAGAAAGACCTGGAAGAAACCATCAAGACCCAGCAGCGCTATTTCAGCCGGATCGCCAAAGGCGCGCTGGAGCGGCTGCAGGCCGGCCAGGAGGGGCTGCGCTGCGGCACCGTCGCCGCCTTTGACGTGGATGGCAGCCTGCAGGTCCAGGGCAGCACCGGCAACAGCGCCGGCAGTTTCGGCTGGGATGTCTACAATTGCGGCAGCGGCCGCCGCGAGATCCTGGATGGCGCCTTTACCCTCAGCCGCACCGACGGGCTGGGCACCCAGGCCATGCTGCAATTCTCGCGCCAGAGCGAGCGGTTCCTGCCGGAACAGGCGCTGCGCGGCAAATTCTGGGGCGGTTATGTCAGCCGTACCAGCGCCGATGGCCCCGCTGATGGCTCCATCACCGGTTTTGGCGCCAATGCCGGGATATACGGTGCCCGGGCCCTGAACGAGGGGCTGTTCCTGGACTATTACGCCGCCGCCGCCCTTGGGCATCACCGCTACCGGCTGCGCTTTGAGACGGCCACCGACCCGATCCATGCCCGCGGCGGGTATACCTATGCGGCCGGTTTTGCCGGCGCGGCGCTGTCGGGGCGTCATCAGCTTGAAAACATGCTGATCAGCCCGCGGCTGGGCGCCGATCTGGCCTTTGCCGAGGCCGATGACGCCAGCGTCACCGCCACCCAGCTGGCGCAGCGCGATACCGGGCGGATCGACATCCCCGGCTATAACGGCGGCCGCATCTTTGCCGAGGTGGAATTTGCCAGCCTTGCCGCTGCCGAAGACAGCAACCCGGACAGCGGCCTGGCCGCCCGGCTGTCCTTTGCGCCGCGGCTGGCCTGCGAAAGCTCATCTTATGACGGCACCACCGGCTGCGGCGCGGGCTTTGTCTTTGCCCGCGATGTCTATGACCCTGCCACCGGCCTGCGGTTCGGTTTCGAGATCGATTACGAGCATATCGGCGGCACCGACCGGCTGGCGCTGGATGTGCACCGCGAACGGCCCTTTGCCCGTGGCCAGGGCGCAGTGGTGACCCGGATCACCGCACCGGATGCGGACAGCCTGAAGATCGAACACGGCATCCGGCTCGATTTCTGAGCCGGTTGCCCGCAGCGGGCAACAGGACACGGACAAAAGAAAACAGCCCGCCTAGGCAGACGGGCTGTTTTGCTGTTTCAGTGTCCTCTGGCGCGGGGCTAGTGCTGCGGCCCGGCCTCTGCCTTGGCCGCCGCCAGCTCCTGGGCTTCGGCCAATTGCGCCGGGGTCAGCCTGGCCTGCAGCGCCGCGCTCAGACCGCGCGCTTCCGGCAGGCCGGCGCTGGCCGCCAGCACCAGCCACATATAGCCCAGCACATAATCCTGCGGCAGCGCGCGGCCTTCAAAATACATCCAGCCGAGGTTGGCCATCGCCGCCGGGTAGCCCGCCTCTGCCGAGGCGCGCAGCCATCCGGCAGCCGCCAGCAGCCCGGCGCGGGACGGATCCGGCTGCTGCAAGGCCAGCCAGGCCAGTTGGAACTGCGCCAGCGGATCGCCGGCCGCTGCCCCGTCCGTCAGCCGCTCCAGCCCTGCGGCACTGCTGTCGGGCGGCGCCAGCCGGGCGTCATAGATCAGCCCTGGATCCGCCGCGGCACCGGCGGCGCGGGCCGCGCGGCGGTAAAGATCTGCCGCGCGGGCCTCATCCAGCGGCACGCCAAAGCCGTTTTCATACATCACCCCGAGATTGCGGATGGCCGGGGCCAGCCCCTGGGCAGAGGCCGCCTCGAACAGGGCGGCGGCGCGGGCATAATCCTGCACGGCGCCTTCAGCGCGCACATGCATCAGGCCCAGATTGTTCAGCGCCCGGGGATGACCGGCCGCAGCCGGGCCTTCATACAGCTGGCGGGCCCGCGCCGGATCCTGCGCCACGCCAGTGCCGTTCTGGTACAGCACCCCCAGGCTGACAGCCGCATCCTGATGGCCCTGCCCGGCAGCGCGGGCATAAAGCTCTGCCGCTTGCGCCGCGCCGCTGCCGTCCGGCGCCTGTTCCAGAACCGCAGCCAGGTCGAAAAGATACTGCGCCGTGCCGCTGGCAGCGGCCTGTTCCAGCCAGTGCAGCGCCTGCGCCCGGTCCTGCGCCACCCCCAGCCCGCTGTGGTAGGACTGGCCCAGCCGGTTCTGCGCTGCCGCATGGCCCTGCTCTGCGGCGCGGGTCAGCCAATCCGCGGCACGGCCGTAATTCTGCAGCACGCCGCGGCCATCCTGCAGCCGCAGCGCCAGCGCGTATTGCGCCGCGGCCTGGCCTGCAGCAGCTTCGGCGCGCAATTGCTCCAGCGGCGCTGCCTGCTGCCCGGCTGCAGCGGCCGGCAGCGCCAGCCACAGTGCGGCCACCAGCGGGCGCAGGCTCATTCTGCCGCCTGCCCGGCCGGAGCCGTGGCCGCCGCCAGGAAGGCACGCGCCGCCGCCTGAGCTTCGGCGACTTGTTCCGCTGTCATCAAATCCGCCACCACCGCGCGGGTTTTCAGCGCCCCGGCACTGCCGCTTGCGGCGGCGATGTTCAGCCATTTATAGGCCTGCACATAATCCTGATCGCGCCCCAGCCCCTTGGTATAAAGCAGCCCCAGCTGGTGCTGCGCTGCACTGTCACCGGCCGCCGCCGCCGCCTCAAACAGCGCCGCCGCCTCAGCCGGGCGTGCCCCTGTCTCTGTCAGCCGCAATCCCAGCGCGGTCTGCGCCGGCCGCAGCCCGGCAGCCGCCTGCTGCGCCATCCAGGCCTCAGCCGCCGTGTCGCCCTGACGGGCGGCTACCAATGCCCAGGGCACCGCCCGATGCGGTGCCAGCAACCCGTCCAGGCGGCCCGCTCCGGCCAGCCGCCCCAGGTTCAATTCCGCAGCATGGCTGCCCAGTTCTGCCGCTTTACGGTACAGAATCACCGCCTGTTCCAGATCCGGATCCCGGCCGCGGCCTTGCTCCAGCATACCCGCCAGTCCCACCGCAGCCTGCGGCAGCCCCCGTTCCCAGGCGCTGCGGTACAGCTGCCAGGCCTGCGGCACATCCTCCGGCACGCCATAGGCGCCCAAATACGCCTCCCCCAGCGCCGCCATCGCGCTGCCCTCGCCCGCTTCGGCGGCACTGTGCAGCCAGCGCAACGCGCCTGCCGGATCGGCCTCTGCCCCGTCCCCCTTGAGGTATTTGCGCCCCAGCGCCGCCTGGGCCGGCACAAAACCGCCCTCGCCCGCCCGCCGCAGCCAGTCCAGGGCCGCCGCGCGGTCGCGGCCTATGCCCTGGCCGCTGTCCAGCGCATAGGCCAGGTAGAACTGCGCCTCACCGTGGCCTGCTGCTGCGGCCTCTTGCAGCCAATGCAGCGCCCGGGCGGTATCCTGCGCAACGCCCTGACCGCGGGAATAGATGCGGCTCAGCTCAAACTGCGCCGCGCTGTGGCCTTGCTCTGCCGCGGCCTGCAGCCAGGCCGCAGCACTGGCGACATCCTGCGCCACCCCCTCGCCCGTCTGGTGCAAAAGCCCCAGGTAGTATTGCGCCTCGCTGCTGCCGCGCGCGCCCGCCGCCAGCAGCAGCTGTGCCGCCTGCACCGGGTCGCGGGCCGGACCGCCCGGCACCGCGCTGAGATACAGCCGCGCCAGCAGCACCGCCGCCTGCGTCTGGCCCTGCTCCGCAGCGCGCTGCAGCCAGCCCTGCGCCGCCGCCGGATCCGCCGGGCCGCCCAGCCCTTCCAGCAGCACCCGGCCATAGCGGTACTGGGCAAACGCCGCTCCCGGGGCCGCTGCCAGCTGTGCCAGCCCTTGGCGGACACGCGCGAAATCCTTTGCCGCCCAGGCCTGTTCCACCTCTGCCATCGTCAGCGCATCCTGGCTGGCAGCCGCGGTTTCAGGCGTGGCAGGCGCCGCCTCCTGCGCCCGCAGGCACAGCGGGGCGGCAGCAAGGATCAGGCACAGCGGGGCAAAACGGAATAAGGTCATATTTCTCACAAGCATTATAAGCAGGCAGGCAATCTCCGCGGACCCTAAGGTCCGGCGCCGGCAAGATCAAACCCCTCCTGCGGCCCGCAGCAGCCACAGCACCGCCGCCGCCGCGCACAGCGCCGCGCCAAAAGGCAGCACCATGCCGCCGCGCAGCCGCCGCCGCTGCAGCCAGGCCGCCGCCAGCGCCCCGCCCGAGGCCAGCAGCAGCAGCAGCGGCAGGTCCATCGCCCCGGCAAAACCGCCCAGGCCCGCCATCAGCTTGACGTCGCCCAGTCCCAGCCCCTCGCGCCCGCGCAACGCCCGGTAGCCCAGCCGCAGCGCCAGAAAACCGCCCGCCCCCAGCGCCGCGCCGCCCAGCACCGCCGCCAGCCCGGCGCCGCCTGGCTGCAGCCCCGTCAGCAGCACCAGCGCAAACAGCGCCCCCGTCAGCACATCCGGCAGCCGCAGCCACAACAGATCCGCAACCGCCAGCGTCAGCAGCAGCCACAGAAACAGGCAGGCGAGCAGAACCTCCGCCGCGCTGCCGCCCGCCGCCAGTGCCAGCACCGCAGCACCGGTTGCCGCGATCTCAAAATACAGCAGCCAGGGCGGCACCGCCGCGCCGCAGTGGCGGCAGTGTCCGCGTGTCAGAACAAAGGAGAGCAGCGGGACCAGATCCGCAGCCCCCAGCCGCTGGCCGCAGCTGCGGCAGGCCGAGCGCTGCCGGATCACATCCTCGCCGCGCGGCAGCCGGTCGGCCAGCACCGCCAGGAACGACCCCGCAGCCGGCGCCAGCAGCAGCAGCAGCAGCCAGGCTGGCAACCCAGCAGCCAGCCCGGCCGCAATCCCGGCCGCAATCCCGGCCTCAAGACCCGCCCCAAGGCTCATGCTGCTGCCTGCATGTTTTCCCCTCTTCCCGCGCCCCCGCCGGATTGGCTATGGAGCAATGGACAATGTCTGACGCCCCCCTCTATCATGCCGCCGGTCAAAAGAAAGAACCCGATGAAGCCACAGTCCGCCCCCGCCCCGCAGCCGCCCCGCGCGCGCCTCCAGCCTGTCCGCGCCAAGGCCCGGCAGCCGCATGGCGAGGCCGGGTTTTCCCTGCTCGAACTGATGGTGGTGGTGGTGATTCTCTCGATCCTCGCCCTGGTGGTGGTGCCGCGGGTGATCGACCGGCCCGATCAGGCCCGCGCCGCCCGCGCCAAGGCCGACATCGCCGCCATTGCCAGCGCCGTCAAACTCTACCGGCTCGACAACTACCGCTACCCCACCACCGAGCAGGGCCTGGCCGCCCTGGTGCAAAAGCCCGGCGGCAATCCGGTGCCCGCCAATTGGGCCCAAAACGGTTATATGGACCGGCTGCCGCAGGATCCCTGGGGCCAGCCCTACAACTACCTGTCGCCCGGCGTGCATGGCGAGTTCGACATCTTCAGCTATGGCGCCAACGGAGCGGCCGGCGGCAGCGGCGCGGATGCGGATATTGGCTCTTGGACCCTTCAATAGAGCCTGCTTCCCCTGTTTCAACAGCTGCCGGCTTTACCCTGATTGAGCTGCTGATCAGTGTCGCCATCCTGTCGGTGCTGGCTACGGCGGCGGTGCTGGCTTTGGGCGGCGGACCGGACCGCAGCAGCCGCGATCTGGCGCTGTTCCGCAGCCAGTACGGCGCCGCCCGGGCCCTGGCCATCGCCAGCGGCCAAAGCCGCGGGCTGGTCCTCACCCCCCAGGGATTGCGCCTGGCCCGCCGCGACACCGACGGCTGGGATATCTCAGAGCGGCTGCAGCCCTGGCAGGGAAAGGTGGCCCTCTCCGCCCGCCGCCCGGCTGCCGGAACACCCGGAATCATCCTGCTGGCCAATGGAAGCTCCAGCGCCTTCAGCATTGCCTTTGGCAGCGCCGCCCGCTGCCGCAGCGACGGATGGGAGGCGCTGGCATGCCGCGAAAACTGATCCCGCCGCCGCACTCTGCCGCCACTGCCGGCCTCACCCTGATTGAACTGGCGATCGCCATCTTTGTTCTGGCCGCTGCCAGCATCGCCCTGCTGCGCAGCACCGATCAGTCGCGGCTGGCGATCGGCGGCGAGGCGCCCCGGCTGCTGGCCCGCGTCGCCGCCCGCAACCGCGCTGAAGAACTGCAGCTGCCGGACGCCGCTGCCCGGTTGCCCGGCCAGGCCAAGCTGGGCGGCATGATCTTCACCCTGCAGACCCGCCGCGAGACCACCGCTGCCGGGCTGGTCAAAACCGAAATCACCGCCCGCGCCGAAACCGGTGAAGCCGCAGCACTGACGCTCTACCTGCCCGCCGCGGGGCTGCGGTGAGAGGCCGGCGCGCCCCGGCAGACCGCGGCCTCAGCCTGATCGAGCTGGTGGCGGCGATGGCCATCTTTGCGCTGGTGGCGGTGCTGGGTGTCCAGGCCCTGGGCGGTATGATCCGGATGCGCGGCACGCTGGAGGCCCGCGCCGCAGAGACCGCCGCGCTGGAGCAAGCGCTGAGCCTGCTGCGCGCCGATCTGTCAGCCGCGGTGCCGATGCTGTTTTACCCGCCGGGCCGTGGCGCTCCGCAATCAGCGCTGCGGTTGCGCGGCGGCGTGCTGGCGCTTTCCGCGGGCGGCCAGCCGGCGCTGGATCCGGAGCCGCAGGCTTTGGGGCTGCAGCGGATCGAATGGCAGCTGCAGGGCGGCCGCCTCAGCCGCCGCGCCTGGCCTGCGCTGATACCCGCCAGCGCCGCCTCGCGTTCGCCGGCAGTGACGGTGCTTGAGGGCGTATCCGGGCTGCGGGTGCGCAGCTATTGGGAGGGTCCCGGCTGGGTGGAGGGCACAGCAGCGCTTAGCCCGCAACCACAGACCAGCCCTGCAACGGCAGCGGATACCGACCAGGCCGGCGGCGCCCCCGAGGTCTATTCCAGCACCCTGCCGCTGGCGGTGGAACTGCAGCTCGAAACCAAGGGTTTCGGCTCTATACGGCTGGTGGAGACCCTGAAATGAACCGCCGCCAGAACAGCAGCCGCGGCTTTGTCCTGGTCAATGCGCTGGTGCTGGTGGCGGCGCTGTCGGCGGTGGCGGTGCTGCTGCTGGCACGCGCCGAAAGCGGCCGGGCACGGCTGCAGGCCGGGCAGGAGGCGGATCAGCTGGCGCTGGCGCTGGACGCCTTTGATGCGCTGGCCATCACCCTGCTGGCGCAGGACCGCTCCGCCACCGATCACCCCGGCGAGGCCTGGGCCCGCGTGCAGGCGGAACAGGCATTGGCACGGGGCGCGGTCAGCGGCCGGATCGAAGATCTGCAAGGGCGCTTCAATGTGAACTGGCTGGCGGATCCGGACAATACCGCTGCCCGGGCCGCCTTTGCCCGGCTGCTGAAGATCCTGGCGCTGCCGCCCCGCACCGGCGAGACCATCCGCGCCGCCCTGCAGCCGGGCGGGCCGCAGAACCGCGCGGCCTGGGCCCGGCTTGATCCGCCGCTGGACCCGGTGGGCGGCGCGCTGCTGGACGCCGGGCAGCTGGCCGGCATCCCCGGCCTGCCACCGCGCAGCTATCAGCGGCTGCGCCCCTATATCACCGCCCTGCCCGGCAGCAGCCGCCTGAATGTGAACACCGCCTCTCCGCAGGTGCTGGCCGCCTTTCTGCCGCATCTGCCGCCCGCAGCCCTGGCCCGGCTGCAAACCGCGCTGCCCGCCGCCTCTCCCGAGGCTTTTCTGGCCGCCGCCGGCCTGGCCCGGATCAGCGCAGAGCAGGCCCCGGAACAAAGCGATGAGACAGCGGCAGATCACTTGGGCGCAGAGCAGATCACAGTGGTCTCGCACTGGTTCCGCGCCAGTTCGCAGGCGCAACTGGGCACACTCTCCGCACAGCGCAGCACGGTGCTGCGCAAAACCGGCGCCGCCCGGCGGCCTGCAGTCGCCTGGCGGCTGACCCGCCGGCCCTGATCCCGGCGCGGCTCTCCGGCGGCGGCACCGGTCAGCAGCACGGGTCCGATTGCGCATTGCACTTGCCCCGTGCCGCCCCCATTCTGCGCAGCGCAAAATACAGCAGTAACAGGAGCCCCGGGCGATGCCCTCTGCCAGCGCCAAGCCAGACATCGCCGCAGAGTTTGTCCGCCTGGGACCGGACGGCAGTGCCGCGGCTGCGCCGCATCAGGTGGTGACCGTGCCCGGCGAAACGGTGCCGCTGTTTGCGCTGGATCTGCCTGCCAGGCTGCGCGGTCAGGCCCGCGAGCAGGTCGCCCGGCGCCAGCTGGCCGCCCGGCTGGGGCTGCGCAGCGATCAGATCTCTATGCACCCCTTTGCCCCGGCCCGCAAAACCGCCGCCGCTTGGACCCGGGTGCTGGCCGCCGAGACCGGCTGGCTGGACAGTCTGCGCCGCCTGCCCGGCCGGGCGGTGCTGCCCGATTACCTGGCACTGCCCGCCGCCGCCGGCATCTGGAGCCTCGCCCTGCGCGGCAGCGGCCCGGGTGCTGCAATCAGCGTCCGGCTGGGGGTGGAGGACGGCTTTACCGCCCAGGCGCCGCTGACCCTGATGATGCTGCAGCAGGCGCTGGACAGCCGCCCCCGGCCCAAAGCGCTGCTGCTGCCTGCGGAAGCGCCGCCGGAATTTGCGGAGCTGGCCCGTGCCCACGGCATCCCCGCAGCTGCCAGCCCCGCCGCAGTGGCAGCATTGGGGCTGCCGCAACCGGTGGTGCTGGGGCATGGCGAATTGACCTGCGATCTGCGCCGCAACCCGATGGCGGCTCAGGCGCAGCTGGAGCGCAAACTGCTGCCCTGGCGCTGGCCGCTGCTGGCTGCGGTACTGGCAGCAGCGCTGTGGAGCGCTGCCCAGATCACTGCCATCCTCCGCATCGAGGCACAGACCGCTGCCGCGGCGGCAGAAACCACGGCCCTGGCGCAGACGCATTTCACCAATGGCGCGCCGGTGCTCGATGCCCGGCTGCAAATCAGCCGCGCCCTGGCCGGACTGCGCAATGCCGCCGGACCGGCAGCGCAGCCGGATGTGCTGGAGCTGACCCGCCGCATCGCCGCTGTGGCCGCCAAAGCCGGCGCCCGGGCCGAAAGCCTCAGCTATCAGCAAGGCGAAGCGGTGCGGCTGGCGGTGCGGCTGGCCGATTTTGCCGCCGCCGATCAGCTGGCAGCGGCACTGCGGACGCAAGGTCTGGCGGTGCAGCTGACCGATTCCCGGGCCGATGGCAGCGAGGGCGGCGTCTTTGCCGAATTTGCCATCACCGCAGACAGCCCGGGCCCGGACGGAGAGCGCCGATGACCGCCCGGATGATCTCCCGCCTGGCCGGCCTGCTGCTGCCGCTCAACCGCCGCGAACGGCTGCTGCTGGCCGCATTGCTGCTGGCGGTGCTGCCGCTGGGGGCCGGGTTTGCGCTGCTGCTGCCGCTGCATGAACGCCGCCTGGCGGCGGAACAGGCGCAGGCCGAAGCCGCCGCCTTGCAGGCCTGGGCGGCCGGGCGGCTGGCAGAGAAACAGACCCTGGCCCGCAGCGCGCCGCCTGCCCCCGGCGCCCCGGCCGGTCTCAGCGGTATTGAACAAAGGCTGATTGCCGCCGGGCTGCGGCGCCGGCTCAGCGGGCTGGGCAGCGGTCCCGGAGAGACGGTGGAGCTGCGCTTTGACAGCATTGGCTTTGAGGAGCTCGGCGCCTTTCTGATGGGCGCGCATCCCGCCTGGGGCTACCGCCTGCGCAGTTTCCGCTTTGAGGCACAGGAGGCACCGGGGCGGGTGGCCGCCTGGATCACCCTGGCGCCGCAGCAATAAGCCGCGCCCTGGTCCGACCGTTTTGTGCCCCTGCCGCTGCTTGCCCGGGCCTACAGCTTGCCCAGGCGGACCCGGATACTGGCCTGGCGTCCGGCCAGCGAACCCAGCGGATCCATGCCGGCATGGGACTTCAGGACTTCATCCAGCGCGGCCTGGGCCGCTTGCAGCTGCTGTTTTCCGGCCTCTGCCTGGCCCCCGGCCAGCAGCGACAGGCCCAGTTCATGCTGGGCGGTGCCCTGCACCGCCAGCGCCGCGGCACGGGCCTCGCCGGACTGGCCTTGCGCCAGCGTTCCGGCGGTTTTGGCGGCAGCGGCAAAATCACCGCTGCGCAGTTCGGCATGGGCATATTCCAGCTGCATCCGCGGCGCCAGCGGCCCGGATTGGCCGATCAGCTTCAGATAGGCGCGCTTGGCCTGCGCATAATCGCCGCCTTCCAGTGCATTGCGGGCGACCCCGTACTGCTTCTGGAACGCGCCCTGCCCGGAAGGCCCCGCGCCGCAGCTGCCCAGCAGCAGCACAAGCGCCAATCCCGCCAGTCCGGTTCTTCCGGCCCGGGCCGGAATTGCAAAGGTAGATGCCTGCATCAGCTGTTCTCTTTCCGGCTGCCCATTTCTTGTGTTAATTCTTGCGGAAAATTTACCATGCCCCGCGCCGCCCGTCCATGCTTGCCGCAAGCCGGGCCGCCGGTGCCGGGCAAAGCCGGGACAGCGGTTTTTGGAAAGGATCCGATGCGTCTGATATCTGCATTCTGCACGCTGATCGCGCTGGCCGCGGCCGCCCAGGCCGGGCATCTTCTGTGGCAGGAAATCCAAGGCCCATCCAGCCTGCCCGTCCACGCCCATGCAGCCGCCCCTGCCGCCGTCCAGCAGCCCGCCGCCGCAACCGCGCCGCCGCGCAGCTGGGCGCCGCTGTTCGGGGAGAAACAACCGCCGCAGCCGCAGGCTCCTGCATCCGCGCCTGCCCCGGCGGCAAGCGCCGCCGAACCGCCGCTTGCCAGCCTGGGCTATGCGCTCCAAGGGGTGGTGCAGGCAGGCGAGGCCACCTGGGCGATGATCTCCCATCCCGCCGGCGCCCGGCTGCTGCGGGCCGGGGATGAGCTGCCCGGCGGTATCAAAGTGGTGCGGATCGACAGCCGCGGTCTGTGGCTGTCGCGCAGCGATGGCGCGCCTGAACTGCTGAATTTCCCGCAATAGAGCCGGGTTACCCCGCCTCAGCCCGCAATCGCCGCCTGCAGATCAAAGACCGGCAACAGCACCGCCAGCACAATCACCAGCACCAGCCCGCCCACCAGCATCATCAGCACCGGTTCCAGCAGGGCAGCGATGCGCTTGCGCTCGGTCTGCAGCCGGTGTTCGGTCAGATCGGCGGCCCGCCCGGTCATCCGGGCCAGCTGCACCGAGACTTCGCCCGCACTGATCAGCTGCCGCGCCACCGGCGGCAGAAAGCTGAGCCGCCCCAGCGCCGCTGACAGGCTTTCGCCCTGGCGCACCGCCGCGGCCACGGCGCCGGCCTCGTCCTGGAACCGGGCGATCTCCAGCACTCCGGCGGCACTGGAGGCAGCACTCAGCACCGCATGGCGCGAGCCCAGAACCAGCGCCAGGGTGCGCATATACTGCACCGCCTCGCCCAGCCGTGCCAGCCGCCCCAGCACCGGCAGCCGCAACAGGATCCGGTCCCGCAGGTGGCGCAGGCGCGGCACCCGCGGCACCGCCGCCAGAAAAACCGCCAGGGCAGCGGCCAGCACCATCAGCACCGCCGCCTGATCCCTCAGAAAGTCCGAGACCGCCAGCACCGCCGCCGTCAGCGGCGGCAGCGGCCGGCCGGTCATTTCAAACATCGCCACGATTTCGGGCGCCACGCTGGTCATCAGAATACCGCAGACCAGAACCGAGACCGCGGCCACAAACCCCGGATAGACCAGCGCGGTGGCAATCTGGGCGCGCCCGGTGTTCTGCTGCTCCAGATGCGCAGCCAGCCCGTCAAACACCGCCGCCAGCTCGCCGGCCTCCTCGCCGGCCCTGAGAGCGGCCAGGTAAAAGGGCGGAAACCCCGCACCCGCATCCGCCAGCGCCTCCGACAGCGCCGCCCCGTCCAGCAAAGCCGCCCGCGCCTGCGCCGCCATTGCATCCAGCGCCGGATGGCCGCCCGCGCGCACCGCCTCGAGCGCTTCATCCACCGGCAGTTCAGCCGCCAGCATCACCGCCATCTGGCGGGTGAAAACCGCCTGCAGATCCGGGATCAGGCGGCGCTGGCGCCAGCGGCTGGCCGCTCTGTTGGACCCGCGGCGGCGCGCCTCAGAGAGATCTGCGGGAAACAGATCCTGCGCCGCCAGCTGGGCGGCGGCATCTGCTTCGGTTTCCGCCACCACGGTGCCGCGCCGTTTGCGGCCGGCGCTGGTGTAGGCGGTATAGGCATAGGCCTTCATGTGTTGTCCCCGGCGACCCGCAGGGTTTCCTCCAGGCTGACCAGCCCGGCAGCAGCAGCCGTCAGCCCCTGCCCGGCCAGGCTGTCCTGCGGCCGCAAGGCAAGATCGCGCAACGCCGTCTCGCCGGCGCCTGCGTCAATGGCATTGCGCAGCGCCTCATCCACTTCGGCGATTTCAAAAATCCCCAGCCGCCCGGCATGGCCGCTGCCGCCGCAGGAGGCGCAGCTGCCGTTTCCCGCCTGATAAAGCCGCGCCGGCGCCGCCAGCCCGCAGCGGGCAAACAGGGCTGCCGCCTGTTCCCCAACCGGGGCCGGGCGGCGGCAGTCCTGGCACAGCCGCCGCAACAGCCGCTGCGCGATCACCCCGCGCAAAGTGGCGGCAATCAGGAAATTATCCGTCCCCAGATCGCGCAGCCGCACCACCGCGCCGGCGGTGCTGTTGGCATGCAGCGAGGAGAACACCAGATGCCCGGTCAGCGCCGCCTGCGCCGCGGTCGAGGCGGTCTCGGCATCCCGGATCTCGCCCACCAGGATCACATCCGGGTCCTGGCGCAGGGTGGCGCGCAGGCCTGCGGCAAAGCTCATGCCGATGCCCGCGTTGATCTGGCTTTGCGAAATCCCCGGCAGATCGTATTCCACCGGGTCCTCGACGGTGACAATATTGCGCGACGCCCGGTCCGCCAGCTGCAGCAGCGAATACAGCGTCGTCGTCTTGCCCGCCCCGGTCGGCCCGGTGGCCAGGATGATGCCGTTCGGAAACCCCGCCAGCCGCTGCAGCAGCGCCTGCTGGCCTGCATTCAGCCCCAGGCCGTCCAGCGGCAGCAGACCGCTGGAACGGTCCAGGATCCGCAGCACGATGCGTTCGCCGTACTGGCCGGGCAGAGAGCTTACCCTGGTGTCGATCACCCGCCCGCCCAGCGACAGCGGGATGCGGCCGTCCTGCGGCAGCCGGGTCTCGGCAATGTCCAGACCCGCCATCACCTTAAGCCGCGACACCACCCGCCGCACCGGCACATCGCCGCGGTCCAGCACCGCTTGCAGCACCCCGTCGATGCGCATCCTGACCCTTAGCCCTGCCTCATGCGGCTCGATATGCAGATCCGAGGCACCGCTTTGCACCGCCCGGCGCAGCAGCTGGTTCACCAGCTGGATCACCGGCGCGTCGCCCGGCTCATCCAAGAGGTCGCGCTGGCGGCGGGCAAAGGCAGCCTCCTCAAGATCAAAGCTGAGATCCGCGCCGGCCTGTTCCGCCTCTGCCCCGGCCGGGCCGTCCTGATAGATGCGGGCCAGTGCTGCCTCAAACCCGGTCCGGTCCAGCTGCTCCACCGCCTCCAGCCGGGTGCCGGCCCCCAGCTGCCGCTGCGCCTCGCGCAGGCCCGTCTGGGTGGCGCCGGGTCCGGCCAGCAGGCGGATGCCGGCCGGGACCGTCTCCAGCAGCACCTGCTGGTCGCGGGCAAAGGCAAAAGGCAACCGCGGCGCAGGCGCCGTTCCGGACCGGCCCCCGGTCTCAGGCCCGGTCTCAGGCCTGTTCTCTGGCCCAGTCTCAGTTCCGGTCTCAGTTCTGGCCGTTGAAACGGAGGCGGCTGGGGAGCGGGGGATAGTTTCGGCGTTGAGCAACGTCATCAATGAATCCGGCATCAAAGGGCTGGTTCAGATCGGCGCCGTCAAACGGCAGCGCGCCGACCCGGGTTTGCGGGAACCGGCCGTCGTCCAGCGGCGCGATGGCGGCGCTGGCGTTCTGCGCCTTGCGCGACAGCTGGCGGGTGATCCGCCGTGCCTCGGCATCCGTGGCCACCACCTGCGGCCGCAGGAGCACCAGCAGCACCCGCTGGTCGCCGGTGGCATTCTTGCCGCGGAACAGCCCGCCCAGCAGCGGCAGTTTCGACAGGCCCGGCACCCGCTGGTCAACCGCGCCCGAACCGTTCTCCAGCAAGCCCCCCAGCATGATCACCGCCCCGTCGCTGACCAGCGCAGTGGTCGACAGCGACCGCCGCGAGGTGATCTCGCCGCCCGAGGACGCGGTGGCATTGGTCAGGTTGGACACCTCCTGCTTGATCAGCAGCCGCACGGTGCGGTCGGCATTGATCTGCGGCGTGACATTCAGGGTCAGGCCGACATCCTGGCGCTCGATGGTCTGGAACGGGTTTTCCACCGCACTGCCGCTCACGGTGGAGAAGCTGCCGGTGACAAAAGGCACATTCTGCGCCACCACGATCTCGGCCTCCTGATTGTTCAGGGTCAGGATCGACGGCGTTGACAGCAGCCGGGTGGAATTCACCGTGGTAATGGCGGTGAGCAGCCCGGCAATGCCGTCGCCGTCCTTCAGCCGGGCGGCGCCGATGACGCCGGCGGCGCCAACCTCCGGCGCCGCGCCGCTGCGGGCGGTGGAAATCAAATTGATCAGGCTGCTGCGCCCCGGCAGGGTGAACTGCACCCCGCCCACCAGCGCATCATTCAGCACCGCGCCGAATTGCACCGACAGATCCGACAGCCCCTGCACCGACATCTCAAAGATCACCGCCTCCACCAGCACCTGGGTGGGGCGGCGGTCCAGATAGCGCACCATCTGCACGATCTCATCAATCCGGTCCTGCGGCGCCGAGACCAGCAGCGTATTGGTCTGCGGCTCGGGCACAATGCGGACCGGTGTGCGGCCTGTCGTGTCGCCGCTGTCATTCAGCGTGCGCATCACCACATCGGCAATCGCCGCCGCATCGGCATAGTTCAGCCCGATGCTGCGCGCCACCACCCGGTCGCGCTGGGTATCAAGCTCGGCAGCCAGCACCCGCACCCGGTGGCGCAGCGCCTCGGAGCCGGAGACCACCAGCGCATTGGAACGCCGGTCGACGCTGATCGCCGCATCCTCCGGCAGGATCTGCATCGCCTGCACCACCTGCATCACATCCGCCGCCGCCGCGTTCTGCAGCCGGATAATTTCAACCGGCGTCTGTTTGCGCGGCTTGTCCAGGCTTTCGATCAGCCGCGCGATCCGTTCCAGATTGGCCCTGCGGTCCGACAGGATCAGCCGGTTCGACCCCGGCACCGCCGTCATCACCGCCTCGGCCGGCAACAGCGGGCGCACCACCTCGATCACCTCCTGCAGCGGGATCTCGCGCACCGGGATCACCCGCGTCTCAAAGCCCCCCGGCAGCCCCGCGCCGCCGCCCGAAGCCAGCTCCCGCGCTGCATTCATCGGCACAATCCGGTCAGCCCCCGCCCCTTCGATGAGGGTCAGCCGGTTCAGCTCCAGCACCGCCAGGAACACCTCATACAGATCCTCCGGCGACATCTGGTCCGGTGCCAGCACCGTCACCGTGCCGCGCGCATTGCCGTCCAGCACAAAGCTGCGGCCGGTGGCCTCCGAGACAATCTCGACAAAATTGCGCAGATCCGCATCGCGCAGATCCAGCGTCACCTGCGCTGCCGCAGGCCCGCCGGGCCAGGCGGCCAGAAACAGCAGCAGCATCATCGCCCGCACAGAGGCCGCCCCCCGCAAAATCAGCCCTGCTGCGGCCTGCCGCATCTGTGCCTGGTATATCATTGGCCCGCTCTCTGGTTCTGCGCCGCCGCTATCCCGGCGGCCGCCCTGCCTGTTCTGGCGTACCATAAGGCAAGCAGCAGCGAAACACACAGGTTTCTATGCGTTTTGCGGCGGCAGGCCTGCCGCATCTCCACCGCTGCCGCAGCGTGCCGTTCCCTGCAGCCTGCACTTGCATCCGGCGGCAGGGAACGGCAAGCATACACTCATGAAAATCCTGTTTGTGCATCAGAACATGCCCGGCCAGTACCGGGAGCTTGCGCCCTGGCTGGCGGCGCAAGGCGGCCATGAAATTGTCTTCCTCACCCAGCGCAAGGACGTGCAGCTGAAGGGGATCAGAACCGTCACCTACAAACCCTTCCGCAGTCCCGCCAAGGATGCCTTCGGCCTTTCCAAGGACTGGGAGGCGGCAGCGGGCGCCGGTCTGGGCGCGGCGCTGGCGGCGCGGCAGCTGCGCGATGCGGGGTTCACCCCCGACATCATCCTCGGCCACACCGGCTGGGGCGAATTGCTGTTCATCAAGGACGCCTACCCGGATGTGCCCGTCATCGGATTTTTTGAGTATTTCTACCGAACCTCCGGCGGGCTGGTGGGTTTTGATCCGGAAAATCCGGCCAACGACCAGGCCTATTTCTTTGCCGAGGCCCGCAACACGGTGCCTTATGCCAGCATCGAACTGGTTGATCAGGGCCATGTGCCCACTGCCTGGCAGCGCGACCGCTTCCCGGCCAGTTTCCACGACCGGATGTATCTGTGCCATGACGGCATCCGCACCGACAAGCTGGGACCGGACCCGGAGGCCACGGTTGGCCTGGGGCGGCTGGAGCGCCCGCTCAGCCGCGAAGACGAGGTGGTGACATATATTGCCCGCAACATGGAGCGCGCCCGCGGCTTTCACGTCATGATGCGGGCGCTGCCGCGGATCCAGGCGCAGCGCCCCAATGCGCGGGTGCTGATGATCGGCGGCAATGACACCTCATATGGCGCCGAAAGCAAACACCCCGGCGGCCTGCGCGGCGAGATGGAGGACGAGCTGGGCGATAGCGTCGACTGGAGCCGGGTGCATTTCCTCGGCAAGGTTCCCTATGACGACCTCACCCGGATCATCCAGATCAGCCGCTGCCATATCTATCTGACGATGCCCTTTGTGCTCAGCTGGTCCTTGCTGGAATCGATGGCGATGCAGGCCACGGTGGTGGCGGCGGATGTCGACCCGGTGCGCGAGGCGATCACCCATGGCGAGACCGGCCTGCTGGTGGATTTCTTCTCGCCCGAAAAGCTCGCCGATCAGGTGGCGGACGTGCTGGCCAGCCCCGCGGATTATGCCCATATCGGCCCGGCGGCCCGCGCCCATGTGGTGGAGAAGTATGATTTTCTGACCCGCTGCCTGCCGGAGCATATCGCCCGGATCAATGCGCTCGTGCCGGAGGCACGGAGAATCAAGGTCTAGCCGGAGGCACGGAGAAGCAAACCTGTGCCGGAGGCACGGCAGATCAAAATCCAGCCGCAGGCCGGGCGCATAAAGCCTGAGCTGCAGGCGCAGACCATGAAACCGCAGCCGGAGGCATGAAAACAGGCTCTAATACGGCCGCTTCCGGCCTGCTTAGCCCAACCGGCGCGACTGAGCGGCCCCCAAGGCTTTTCGAAAAGTCTTGGCAAAAGTTTTTGAAAACTTTTGCGCCCGCCCGGGGCGGTGCCGCCTGCCGCCGTCAGTGGCGGCGCAGGTCCGGTGCCTGCGGCGGCAGTTTCTCCGAGGCCCAAAGTGCGGCCTGGGTGCGGTTCTTGGCGCCGATCTTGCGGAAACAGGTGCGCAGATGCACTTTCACCGTGGCCTCGCAGATGCCCAGCTCATTGGCGATGCTCTTGTTGGTGGCGCCCTCGGTGAGCTTGGCCAGGATCAGCTGTTCGCGGTCCGACAGGCCATGGCCGGTATCAGGCCCGCTATCAGGCCCGTTATTGAACCCGTTAGCGGACCCGTTGCGCCGCGGCTGCACCGTCATCCGGGCGGCAGCCTCTCCTGCTTCTGCCCCGGGCAGCACAATCCGGTAGCCGTCCTGCACCACCTGCAGCGCCGCAATCAGCGCATCGGCCGATTTGCGTTCCGGTATCACCGCCTCGGCATATTGGCTCAGCTCCGCCTGGACCTCAGGCGGGCATTGATCGCCGGTGATCAGGATCAGATAGGCCCCGCCTTTATGGGCGCGGAAGGCCCGCAGCTCCGCCTCCAGCGCCTCCCCGGCGCTATGGCTGTAGAACAGAACCAGGTCTTTTGCCGGCAGCGGCGGCAAATCCGCCAGGCTGCCGCAGCAGTGCCCGGTCTCATAGTCATGTGCTTCACAGATGGCCAGAAACATGTCCCTGAGAAGCCTGCTTTCCCCCACAATATGGACAGGCATCATTAAACTCCTTTACTCGTAACACCAGCCGGATCTTCATCCGGCCCCGTCCCTCCAGGAGCGCGCGTTTATGGCTGCCTGCCCCCGCAGACGGCCCTTATTGCGATGCGCTGCCGCTCCCTGGAACACAGTCCGCCCGCCTGCTGCCCACTTGGCCCCGGCGGCGCTGTGCGCCGCCGTTTCCGGATCGTGATAAAAACAGAACATGCCCGCAAAAAACCTCTTGGGCCGGGCTGCGCAGACGGGCGTCCAAACACTTCTGATGCGCATTGCTGTGGATAAACCCTAGCGAAACCAGCCGAATTTGTTAAGAAACTTCCCCTCCCGGTACAGTGCTTTCCGGCGGGGCCGTGGCGGCGGTGGCGGCGAAATCCGCCTTATAATCTTGTTTTTCCACAGCTTCTGCCAAAACCCCCTTACGCCATTGGCAGTGTCCCCAATGGGGAAACGATGTGTTTCCAAGGTAGAATTCACAATTTAAGAGAATTTTTTCCACAATCAAAACAACCCTTGGTTACTCGAATCGACCTCTTCCACCGCAAAAAGCTACCCCCTTGGTGGTATTCTGCAGCCGCCGCCCGGCCCTGCCCGCCATCGTTCCGGCCTTTGGCGTACCCCCTCTGCCCGGTTTGACACAGCGGCCGGCGTGCTACCTTCAGGACATTCATTATGTCATGCCGGGGGGCAACATGGTTATGTTGAGTGCGTCCGTTGCGCAAACGGGCAAGGTATTGTTTTCCAAGTCACTTCAAAGGCAAATCTCTTCTCTGGCACGGCTGGCCCTGGTGCAGCCGGGGCATCGCAGCGCCCCGGTTCTGACCAGCGCCGCAGGCCTGGGCGAACCCTGCCCGGACACCGCCGCGGCGGCGCTGCGGCGCCAGTTGCAGCCGGGGGCCGCCAACGGCTTCCGGCCCCGGCGCGCAGGCGGGCCCGCAGCCCAGGCCCTGGCGGCGCGGCTGCCGGACCCGGAGCTGGCGGCGGATCTCGCTGCGGGCCGCGGCTGGACCCTGTTTTCCTGCAGCTTTGAGGATGGCAGCGAGGATCTGATCGCGCTGAAACTGGAAGGCGGCCCGCATGACGCCCATTGCAGCGACATCCTGCAGGCGATCTGGCCGGTGCTGCGCGAGGACAGTCTGCGCGAGCTGGCGGGCGAGACCCAGGCGGCGGTGACCAGCGCGCTGCTGTGGACCATTTCCAAGAAAACCGACAGTGCGGTGCTGGTGCTGGATGGCGAAGGCACGCTGCTGCATTGCAATGAATCGGGGCGCGACATGCTGGATGGCGGTGCTCTGCTCAGCGACGGCAGCGGCCGCCTCAGCTGCGCCAGCCCGGGCGAGACCGCGGGGTTTTATGCGGCGGTGGCCGAATGCGCCCGCAGCCAGCGCGGCGGCGGCAGTTCAGGCCAGCACCCGCGCGAGCTGATCCTGTTCCTGGAGGAGCGCGACAGCGGCATGCGGCTGCCGGTGTCGCTGACCCGCTACCGCTGCGCCGGCGCCGACATGCCGCTGGTGGTGGCGATCCTGCCGCGCCAGCCCGACCGCACCCGGATCGAAATGCTGGCCCAGAAAATGGGGCTGTCGCCCTCCGAGGCGCGGGTGGCGGCGCTGATCCAGCTGGGGCTCAGCAACCGCGAGGCGGCGCATATCGCAGGCCTTAAGGAACAGACTTTCAACACCTATGCCAAGCGGGTGCTGGCCAAGCTGCAATCGGCGGGCCGCGCCGAGATGGCGCAGCGGCTGACCTGGCAGGCCTCATTGGGGAGAGCGTCATGAACAAGCTGACGCTTGACGCACCCGTGCAGGGGCCGCCCGCCCCGGCCGGCAGCCCCCGCCCCGCCGCCGCGCAGGAACAGGACCGGCCCGCAGCGCAACAGGCCGAACCGGAACAGGCCCCGGAACAGGCCAAAGCAGAGCAAGCCGGGCCGGACACTGCTGGCAAGCCGGCCCAGCCGCCGCGGCTGAGTGCGGCAGTGCTGGCACAGATTGCCGCCGCCCTGCGCCAGGGCGGGCCCGACGGCGCGCCGCTGGCCGCACAGGCGGATCTGGTGGCCCTGCACAAGCGCATCGCCGAGATGTTCACCACTTTGAACGAGGGGCTGGGCGCGCAAGCGGCGCAAAAGGCCGCCGCCGACCGCGCCGCGCTGAGCGCCCGTATCGACCAGCTGGAGGATGCGGTGAACCGGATGGAAGGCGCGCTCAGGATCGAGTTTGAACCGGTGCTGAAATCGGCGCTGGCCGAGGCGCTGGCACAAACGGCGCCGCAGCCGCGCCGCCGCTGGCGCGGGAGGCTGGCGGCAGCGCTTCTGGCGGCGGCGGCGCTGGCGGCCGGCGCCTGGTGGCACACACCGCTGCAAGAGGCCGCGGCAGCGGCGGCGCAGATCGTGGACGGCTGGCTGGGGGGCGCGTTGGGCGGCTGGCTGGAAATGATCGGCTAAATCACTGATTTAGTCCCCATTTGGGGGCATCGCAGAGCCTGGCTTTGCGCTGCAATACACTCAGAAGGCAGCATCACGCCTTTCCCGCGCCGCCGCTGCTGCAGCCGCAGCAGACCCGGCGCAGGGGCACTGACCCCGGGCAGCAGCTGCTGCCCTGCCCCGCATAGTTTTAATGAGGAGGACGTTTACCATGGGTATCAAAGACAGAACCCCCGACTGGGAAGTCTGCAATCCGGAATGCGACATCCGGTTCAGCGACAAGAAAACCGACCCGGACTACAATGACGGCACCACCGAAATCGGCGGCACCGACGGCAATGTGATCAACCTGAACGACCACGATGCCGGCGACAATGCCCGCGCCGGCGCCGGCGATGACGCGGTCTACGGCAATGAGCGCAACAACCGCATCGACGGCGAAAAAGGCCAGGACTATGTCGAAGGCCAGGATGGCGACGACCTGATCGAAGGCGGCACCGGCAATGACACCCTGTTCGGCGGCAATGCCGACGGCAAGGGCCATTACGTGCAGGTGATCACCGGCTATGAGACCAAGGTCAACCCGGACACTTGGGAAGAATACCAGGTGCCGATCTACGGCAAGAAATACATCGACGACGGCGACGACTGGATCGACGGTGAAGAAGGCTGGGATTACATCGACGGCGAAACCGGCAATGACACCCTGCTGGGCGGCGAGGACACCGACAGCGTCTTCGGCGGCAAGGGCGACGACCACATCTTCGGCGACGACGCCGATGGCAACTACAGCGCTTCCGACGGCGATGCCGGCGACTACCTTTACGGTGAGCTCGGCGACGATTGCATCGACGGCGAAGGCGGCGACGACTGGATGTGGGGCGACATGGGCCAGTCCGGCGAAACCGCCCAGGACGGCCATGACACCATGTACGGCCGCGACGGCGACGACCGGATGAACGGCCAGGGCGGCGACGACCGCATGTCAGGCGGCCTCGGCGACGACCTGGTGATCGGCGGCTCCGGCAACGACGAGATGTTCGGCGACGAACGCCAGTCGCAGAACGACGATCTTGATTTCGGCGCCGACAACGGCACCGGCAACAAGGACGAGCAGGTCGATGGCGACGACTGCATGCTGGGCGGTGACGGCAACGACACCATGGACGGCCAGGGCGGCGACGACACCATGTTCGGTGAAGACGACGACGACCTGATGCAGGGCGGCCGCGGCAATGACCTGATGGATGGCGGCGCAGGCCGCGATGACGTCAACGGCGGTGCCGGCCACGACACCATGCGCGGCGGCTCCAACAACGACGTGCTGGAAGGCGGCGCCCAGGGCGACCTGATTTTCGGCGACCGCGGCAAAAATCTCGGCGCCGATGTCAAAGGCTACAAGATCGACTGGGACTGCTGCGACGAGGACGAAGTGCCGACCCAGGCCTCGCAGGGCCATGAAGGCGACGGGCTGAAAGAAGTCGCTTCCCCGGAATGCTACACCCCGAGAGACGGCGGTGAAGACGGCAATGACCGCATCCGCGGCGGTTCCGGCAACGACACCATGTTCGGTGAAGGCGGCAATGACGTCATCGTCGGCGGCCGCGGTGCCGACTACGGCTATGGCGGCGACGGCAATGACCGTCTCTACGGCGGCAAGGGCGGCGATCTGCTGCACGGCAACGACGGCGACGACTGGGTCCTCGGTAATGCCGGCCATGACCGGCTTTATGGCGATGACGGCAATGACACCATCAAAGGCGGCGACGATTCCGACAAAGCCTGGGGCGGTGACGGCGACGACAAGATCTTTGGCGATAGCGGCGACGACTTCCTTTATGGCAATGACGGCGACGACAAGATCTATGGCGGCACCGGCAATGACGTGGCCCATGGCGGCGACGGCAATGACACCATCAAAGGCAACGACGGTGACGACTTCCTTGACGGCAATGACGGCAACGACAGGGTCATCGGCGGCTCCGGCAAGGATGTGCTGCAGGGCGGCGAGGGCAAAGACACCCTGGGCGGCGGAAGCGACCGTGACTGCCTCTTTGGCGAGAACGGCAACGATCTGCTCAATGGCGGCAAGGGGGCTGACTTCCTTGACGGCGGCGAGGGCGATGACCGGCTGTTCGGCGGCAAGGGCGATTACAACGACTTCCTGAAAGGCGGCGCTGGCGATGACGACCTGACCGGCGGCGACGGCAAGGATGTCTTTATCATCGACCTGACCTGGGATGGCGCTACCTTTGCCTCCATGGATGGCACCGACACCATCCACGACTTCGACATCGACCAGGACCACGACGTGCTTCTGTTCCGTGTCACCAATGTGGGCGGCGGCCTTGGCACCTCGGCGCAGGATGCCTTCGGCGCCCTGGACGGCGGCGGTGCCACCGTGACCGACGACGGTACCGACACCAGCATCAGCGCTGGCGGCGCCACGGTGAACATCCTCGGCCTGACCGGCAACGAGGCACCGTTCACCTCGCTGGGACAGGACGCCATCCCGATCGGCGGCGTCGGCATCAACGCGGTGACCACCGGTGATGCGGGCTCCTATGAAGCGATCCGGGTGCTGACCTCTGACACCGGCTTTGACGACAGCTACGACAACATTTGGGGTCCCACAGCCGTCTGAGCCTTAGGAACGGCGGATCCGGGGGCAACCCCGGGCCCGCCCAGCCCTGGTTCAGGACAGCGATTTGGTCCCCGGCCAAGGATTGCATCCTTGGACCAGGGCGCTGTTCTCCAGATTTTATAGCTTCAATTCGTGCAGCCGGGGGGCTACGACAATGAAGATAAGACGGGTATTTGATGGTCAGCGGGGCGTGCTTGCCGCCATTTTCACGGCAAGCATTTTTGTAAACCTCCTTGTCCTGACAGCGCCGCTTTATATGCTGCAACTGTTTGCCCGGGTCATGGCCTCGGGCAGCATTCCAACCTTGATTGCTTTGACCACCGGCGCAGCCATTGCGCTGGTGTTCTTTTTTCTCTTTGACATGATCCGCCAGCGCCTGGTGGCGCGGCTTGGCTCCCGGCTTGAGGCGCGGCTCAGCCCGCTGGTGCTGGACGGCATGATCAGCGGCCGGATGCCGCCTGCGCTGCGCACAGCTGAACCGATCCGCGACATTCAGGAGCTGCGCGGCTTTGTCACCAGCCCGGTGTTCCTGGCGCTCTTGGACGCGCCCTGGTCGGTGATTTTCCTGGCTCTGATCTTCATGTTCAGCCCGATCCTGGGCCTGGTGGCGCTGACCGGTATCGCGCTGCTGTTCATTCTGGGCCTGCTCAGCGAAGTAATGGCCCGCAAACCCTTGGAGGAGGCCGGCAAACAGGCCTCTGAGACCAATGCCGCAGTGGGTGAGATGATGGCCAATGCCGGCCTCATCCATGCCATGGGCAAGACCGCGCCGCTGATCAAGCGCTGGCAGCTCAAGGCGTTCTCGGCGCTGGTGTTCAACACCTTGGCCACCGACCGGATGGCGCTGATGACCTCGCTGGCCAAGGCGGTGCGGATGGGGCTGCAGATCGCGGTTCTGGGCACCGGCGTGGTGCTGGTGATCAACAACCAGCTGACACCGGGGCTGATGATTGCCTCCTCGATCCTCTTGGGCCGTGCCGCAGCACCGGTGGAACAGTCGATTGCCGGCTGGCGCGGCTTTCTGAAGGCACGCAGCGCGCATGGGCGGCTGAACATGTTCCTCGCCCATCTGGGCGCCGCGCCGGAACGGCTGACCCTGCCCGAACCCGAAGGCCGGCTGTCGGTGGAAAACGCCACCGTGGTGTTGCCGGGGCGGCCCGATCCGCTGCTTTTGGACATCACGCTGGAGCTGAAGCCGGGCCAGTCACTGGGCCTCATTGGCCCCTCGGGTGCCGGCAAGACCACATTGGCCCATGCGCTGGCAGGCTTGCAGCCGCTGGTGCGCGGCCATATCCGCATTGACGATGCCGCGCTCACCGATTGGGATCCGGCGCAGATCGGCCAGCATATCGGCTTCCTGCCGCAGCGGGTCGAGCTGTTCCAGGGCACGGTGGCGGAAAACATCGCCCTCCTCGACCCTGCGGCCAGGCCGTCGGATGTGGTGGCAGCGGCCAAGCTGGCGCAGGTGCACGGGATGATCCTGTCCCTGCCCGGCGGCTACAACGCCGAGGTCGGCCCGCGCGGCGAGTTCCTGTCGGCAGGCCAGCGCCAGCGCATCGGTCTTGCGCGCGCCTTTTTCGGCGACCGCAAGCTGATCATCCTGGATGAGCCGAACGCCAATCTCGACCCCGAGGGCGAAGAGGCGCTGGCCGCCGCCATTGAGGAAGCCTGCGCCCGCGGCGCCGCGGTGGTCGCGGTGACCCACCGGCTCAGCCTGCTGCGCCGGGTCAGCCATGCCGCACTGCTGCAAGAGGGCCGCATCGCCCGCTTCGGCGAGGCCCGTCATGTGATCGAGGCAGCAGCCCAGCCGCTGGCCCGCGCCCAGGCCGCCCAGGCCCAGGACGACCCTAAGATCGCCCCCTTCCGCCACCGCAACGCCCAAGACGGCCCGGAAAAGGGGGAAGACGGCCCGCAAAGTGGCCAGCAAAATAAAGGAACAAGCGCATGAGCCTGGTGGAACATGAAGACCGCAGCCCGGCACCGCAGCCCGGCAGCGGCGCTGCCCCAAGCGGGTTCCGCGACCTGATGCCGGCCGGCAGCCGCCAGGATGTGCCGCTGCCGCAGCGCCCGCCGACCCGGGTGCGGCGGCTGGTGCTGTGGATGGCGGTTTGCGGCTTCGGGCTGTTCGGCGGGCTGGTGTTCTGGGCCGCCAAGGCAGAGCTGACCAGCGCGGTGGTGGCCTCCGGCGCCTTCAACGTGGCCGGCGACCGGCTGGCGGTGCAGCATCTGGAGGGCGGCATTCTGCGCGAACTGAATGTGGCCGAGGGCACCCGGGTGGCCAAGGGCCAGGTGGTGGCCCGGCTTGACGGCCGCCGCATCCAGGCGCAGCTGGCGATCCTGAACGGCCAGCTGGCCAGCCTCTTGGCGCAGCAGGCGCGGCTGCAGGCGGAACGCGCAGGCCGTGATATGCTGCAGCCGGGACCGGAGCTGGCCCGGCTCACCGCCCAGGCGCCGGAACTGGCGCAGCTGGTGGCGCTGCAGCAGGATCTGCTCACCTCCAACCGGGCGCTGTACCAGGGCCAGATGGACATCCTTGCGGGCCGCGTCAGCCAGCTTGAGGATCAGCTGGGGGGCCGCGATGCCCGCATCCGCGCCACCGAAGAACAGCTGGCGCTGGTGCAGGGCGAGCTGGCCGATCTGACTGCGCTGTTTGAAAAAGGCCTGGTGCCGAAGACCCGCATCGGCCAGCGGCAGATGCAGCAAAGCGGCCTTCTGGGCACCCTTGGCGCGCTGGAAAGCGACCGCGGCAATGTTCTGGAGCGGATCGGCGAGACCGAAGAGCGGCGGCTGCAGGCCGGGCGCGACCGGACCGCGCGGCTGGCGGCGCAAAGCCAGGACGTGCAGGAGCAGCTGCTGGACCTGCGCCAGCGCCTGGACGCCGCAAGGGACGTGGCCGAGCGCCAGATCATCCGCGCGCCGCGCGATGGCCGGGTGGTGGGGCTTTCCATCAACACCCTGGGCCAGGTGGTTGATCCCGGCCAGACCATCCTGGAGCTGATGCCCGAGGATGCCGGCCTCCTGGTGGAAACCCGGGTGGCGGTGGCGGATATCGACGAGGTCTCGATGGGCAGCCAGGCACGGGTGCAATTGACCGCCTACAGCTTCCGCAGCACGCCGCCGGTCAGCGGCGAAGTGGTCATGGTGGCGGCGGGCAGCAGCACCGACCGGGCCACTGGCGAATCCTACTACCCGGTGCATATCCGCATTGCCGAGGCGGATCTGGCCGCCCTGCCCAATGTGAAGGCCCTGCCCGGCATGCCGGCCCAGGCGATGATCGAAACCGGCCGCCAGACGCTGGCCGATTACCTGATCAGCCCGGTGCTCTCCAGCATGTCGCAGGCCTTGAAAGAAGGCAGCGGCTAGCGCCGCGCCGCAAGAACGGAAGGCCGCGGCCCCGGGGGGAGGCCCGCAGCCTGTCCGGGCCCGCTTCAGCCGCCAAGGCTGAGGCGGGCCTGTTAATGTTTGCCGCCTGCCCCGTTTCTTCCTGCCCCGGCTCTTCATGCTCCGGCCCCGGTTCCCGGCGCCGCGCTCTGCGGCCTCCCCCGGACAGATACCCTGACCCATGGGGGCCGGGGATACCCCTCCGCACCCCGCGCCTATCCTTTGGTGCAGCCGGCAACCGGCTCCCCCCATGCTAGAAAAGGGTCAACGCAAACACGCACCGCCCCGGCCCCCCCGGACGCACCGCAAGGAGACAAGCCCATGACCCTGATCAGCACCCTCACCGGCCTCATCGCAAGCCTGGCAGCCGTGGCCGCAGGTTTCCTCCTGGGTCTGCCGCTGCTGATCCTGGCCATTCTCTACCCGGTGGCCGGCGTGATGGGCTGCATCGCCAGCCAATGGGCGCTGGAACAGCGCGAGCGCCTGGCAGCCGCCGGCCCGCAGCTGTCCTATTACAGCCCCCAGGCCTACTTCGGATAACCCGCGCGCCCCGATGCACCGTCCCGGCCGGACCCGCCCTCCCCCCGGGCGGGACCCGGTTGGGACCGGCCTGCCGCTCCCCCGGTTTCAGGTTTCCCCTCCCCCTCCTCCGCTGAGGCCCGGAACCGGGGGTCGCGCTGCCGCAGTTTTTGCAAGCCCGCATCCCGCAAACACCCCGCCGGAAATAAGACCGATCCGGACAAAATGTTTCGCGCGCGAAACATTTGGTCAATCATGCTGACCTATATGATAGCGGCATATTCCGCCTTTCCACGGAAAGGCGAAGGCCTGCGGCGCGGGTATTGAAGACCAGAAAGAAGCGGCAGGGACAGCAAAGCCGGCCTGCTTCTTTCTGGTTCCAAATACCCGGATTCCCCGGCAGCTCCGGGGCGCGGCAGCGGCTACTGCGCGGCGCGTTTGCGGACCCAGCCCAGAAACGCCGCATCCGGCACACGCAGACGCGGCGCGCCGGAACGCAGCCACATGGCGCGCCACTCGGCCTCCAGCGCATAGGCGTCGGCGCCGGGGATCAGCGCGCGCGCCTCCTCCAGCGTCTGCGGCTTCAGGCTGGGCGCGTTCAGCACCGCCTCGGTCACCGCCCCCTTCTGGGAGAAACGGATCAAATCGCCCTCCAGCTCCTCCAGCGCGTAATCCGGCAAGGGCTGGGCCGTGATCATGTCGCGGATCATCTTGCGGAACACCCGGCGCGGTGACGCCGACCCGGATTTCTTCAGAAGCGTCTCCACCGAAACCTGCCAGCTGTTCTGGCGGCCGCAATGCTTGCGCGCCAGCTCATAGATCCGCCGCTCCAGGGGTTTGCGGAGGCGGAAATAATCGCGGCTCAGCGTCAGCACCGATTTCGACAGGACCGCCCGGTACAGCCAGTCGCTGAGCGTCACCGCCACGCTGACCATCTTGCCGCCGCGCGCTTTGCGGACAATCTCCCATTTCTCAATCAGGCCAAAGCCCGTCGTGACCTCCTGGCCGCCGGTGACGATATTGGTGGTGATGCGGGTGCCCGCCAGCCGTTCAAACGCCTCGCGCAAGCGCCGGTAGGCGTCACCGCTGGTTTCACGGTTGGTGGCAATCAGCAGGTCGTGCGCTTTCAGATGCAAGGTCCGGCTCACCTGGCGGCCGGCATTCAGCGCCGCCATCAGCTGGCTGATGCAGAAGATCAGAATGTCCTTGTCGTGGATTGTCGCCAGCCCTTTGACCGAAGGCACCACGGTGATCTCGGCGCCATTGTGCTGGTAGTTCAGAATGCGCCGGTCCGGCCTGGTGCCCAGCGAGAACAGCGGATGCTCCATCGACGCCAGATCGTTTTTGGGGATCGCCCCGAAGATATCGCAAAGGAAAAAATCCCCCTGCCCCTCTGGCGGAATCCCCGCCGCTGTCAGCTCTGCTGCCATCTGCCTGCCCGTAATCTGCTCTGCCGGCCGCCGGATTTCTGCGAATCCTGTGCGGCTGTTTTATCGTGGTTTTGATTACGCTCACCCTAGGGTTATCCACAAGCCGCGGCAACGGGGGTTCGGAATCGCATTGTCGGGGGTTCGGAGTCGTTTGATCGGGGTTTCAGAGTCGCTGCCCCGAAAAAAACCTCCCCGATCGCCAATGAAAAAAGGGCTTTGCGCAGCTGCCTGCCTGCCTATAACTAATAAATAACTCATAATTAACAGGGCAGATTTTTTTGACAGCCCTGAACAGCCGCCGCTGAACCCGCTGCAACTATTGAATTTACTTAGAAAAATCAGGGGAGATGCGCATTCTGCTTCCATGTGCGGTGTTTTCTAGTATCCTGTCAAAAAGGCAGCACATCAGGCTGCAGGGCAGCAAACAGCAGCATTCCACACCGGCAGGGCCGCAAGGCCCGCACACAGCAGGCAGATCCTCATGGCGCGAGATATCCACAGGAAAGACCTTCCCCGGGCAAGCAGCAGCCTGCCCCCCTATTTCAGCATTGATCCCGATGCCGCCCTGGCGGATCTTGATGCCCCGGCCAGCACCGCAGGCTTTGCCGAGATCGCTGCCGCCTGCGCCCAAGGCCGCGCCGATCTGGCCAGCCGCGGCATGAACGAGGAGGGGCGCAAAGAGCTGCGTCTGTTCTCGACCTGGGAAATCACCCGCTATCTGATCCCGGTCGCCCAGGCCCATTTCCGCCGGGTGCTGAAAGCCAACCCCGATCTGCCCCAAGGCCGCTCGGAGACCGAAGGCGGCGCCAAGTGGTTCACCCTGGATGAGGTGCTGCGCTTGCGCGCCCATTTCGGCAGCCAGGGATCAAAAGCCAAGGAATACATCCCCTACCGCCCCGAAGGGCTGCCCGCCAAAATGGTCGCGGTGGCGAACTTCAAAGGCGGCGTCGGCAAGACATCCACCGCGGCGCATCTGGCGATGTCGGCCGCACTCGACGGCTACAAGGTGCTGGTGATTGATCTGGACAGCCAGGGTTCGATGACCTCGATCTTCGGCGGCCGGGTTGAGGATGAATGGCAGACCGCCTTCCCGCTGCTGGCGCGCCATTACGGCGAGCATCTGCGCATGGAGAACCAGCGCCGCCTGGATCGCGGCGATGCCCCCCAGCCGCTGGACGAAGCGCTGGATGCGGCGATGGAGATGACCGCTGGGGACGTGATCCAGGACACCCACTGGCCGAACATTGACCTCATTGGCGCGCAGCTCAATCTGTATTGGGCGGAATTCCAGATCCCGGTCTGGCGGATGGCGGCGCGCAGCTGGAAGCTGTGGGATGCGCTGACCGAACGGCTGGAGGCGGACGGGGTGCTGGAGCAATACGATGTGATCTTCATCGATACGCCGCCGGCGCTTGGCTACCTTACCATCAACGGGCTGTCGGCGGCGGACATCCTCTTGGTGCCGATGGGGGCGTCGTTCCTGGAATTCGATTCCACCGGCCGCTTTTTTGACATGCTGCATTCCACCTTTGCCTCGATCGAGGAGGGCGAGAACCTGGCGGCCCGCGCGCTTGGCAGGCCGGGCCTCAGCTTTGAATGGGATGCGGTGCGCACCGTGATCACCCGCTACGACAGCGCCCAGCAGGGCGAGCTGGCGGCCCTGATGCAGGCCTATATGGGCCGGGTGCTGTCCCCGCATAAGCAGGATTACACCGCGCTGATCGGTCAAGCGGGTGAGCAGGTCAGCGGCATCTACGAGGCCGACTACCGCGACTTCAACCGCGAGACCTATGCACGCGGGCGCGAAACCTTCGATGAAACTTATGCCGCCTTCAAGAAGCTCCTGATCGGGGTCTGGCGGCGCGAGGCGTTGCAGGAACAGCAGGATCAGCGCGCGGCGGGCTAAGGCCCTAACAAGGACTTTCCGGCAGGATAGCAGCCCGGAGACAAGAAGACAGGTCAGGACAGAACATGGCAAAACGCAAACGGCTTTCCCCGGCGCAGACCGGTTACCTGACGGCGGCGCCTGCGGGCAAACCGGCGCTTGGCACCGCGTCCAGTGTGGGGGCGGCGCCGATTGCCCAGGTCGCCTCGGATGCCTCGGCCCAGGCGGCGCTGCAGGAGCTGTCCGGGGTTCTGGAAACGGCGCGTGCCAAGGGGCTGATGATCGAAGAGCTGCCGCTGGCGGCGATTGATGAGAACCACCTGGTGCGCGACCGGATTGAGCAGGACGAGGAAGAGCTGCAGGCGTTGATGGCATCGCTGCGGGCCCGCGGCCAGCAGACCCCGGCGGAAGTGGTGCCGCTGGAGGATACCTTCGGCGGCCGCACCCACGGTCTGATCTCCGGCTGGCGCCGCCTGACGGCCCTGCGCAGACTCTATGAAGAAACATCAGACCCTAAGTTTGCCACGATCAAGGCGCTGGTGATCAAGCCCGGCAGCGCCGAAGCCTCTTATGTGGCGATGGTCGAAGAAAACGAGATCCGGGTGAACCTCTCCCATTATGAGCGCGCCCGCATCGCCGTGCGCGCCTGCAAGGAGGGTGTCTTCACCCGCCGCAAATACGCGCTGCAGGCGCTGTTCGGCAATGCCACCCGCACCAAACGCTCCAAGATCGGCAGCTTTGTCACCCTGGTCGAAGCACTCGATGCGGTGCTGTTCTACCCCACCGCCATCAGCGAAAAGCTGGGCCTGGCGCTGGTGCGCGCGATCGAGGCGGACGAAGGCTTTGCCGCCCGCGCCACCCAGGCGCTGCAGGCCGCGGACCGCTCCAGCCCCGAGGCAGAGCTGGACGTGCTGATGCGTCTTGCGGAAGGGGATGCGCCGGCGCAAACGCCCTTGTTAGACACTGATACCTCCCCTGCCCCGGCCTATGAAACCCCGCCCGCCCCATCCGCGCCTGAGGCGCCGGTGCCGCCGCTGGTCAGCCGCCCGCGGGTGCGCGGGGCTTATGATTGGGACGCCGCCCAGCCCGGCGAGCGGATTTCCCTGCCCGCGCCCAAAGGGGTGACCCTGGGCTATACTCCTAGCGAACAGAAGATTGAGATCAGCGGGTCCGGCGTCAACGCTGCCCTGGCCGAGGCACTGCAGGCCTGGCTGAAAAAACTCTGATCAGAGTCTGCAGCCTCTTCTTCTTTGCTAAAATACTCGCTCCGCAGGCAAAGGGCTTTTCTTCGGAAAGTCCCTTTTTAGTCTCTAATATTTGCTGGTCCCGGTGAGTCTTTTTAGGTCAGCACGGTTGACCAAATGTTTCGCGCGCGAAACATTTGGTCCGAACCGGACCTATTATGGAGCGCCGTTCAGCTGGCCGCGCCCCACCGCCACATAACTCTCAAAACCGGCCCGTTTGGCGGATTTGGATGAGTAGATATTGCGCAGATCTGCCATCCGCGGCACCTCCATTTTGCGCGCCAGCTTCTTCAGATCCAGGGCGCGGAACTCGTTCCATTCGGTCAGCAGCACCACCAGATCGGCATTCTGCGCCGCCTTATAGGGGTCCTCTTCCCATTTGACGCCGGGCAGCAATGCTTCGCCCTCGGCGCGGCCCTGCGGGTCCACCACCCGCACCCGTGCGCCGCCGCCGACCAGTGCCGGCACGATGGTCAGACTGGGCGCATCGCGCATGTCATCGGTGTTGGGTTTGAAGGTGACGCCCAGCACCGCCACGGTCTTGCCGTTGAAGGACCCGCCGCAGATGTCGCGCAGCTTTTCGACCATCCGCGCCTTCACCTCGTCATTGACCCGCATCACCGTCTCGGTGATCCGCATCGGAAAGCCATGGTCCTGGCCGATCCGCGCCAGGGCGGCAGTGTCCTTGGGAAAACACGAGCCGCCATAGCCGGGGCCCGCATGCAGGAATTTGTTGCCGATGCGGCCGTCAAAGCCGATACCGCGGGAGACTTCCTTGACGTCCGCGCCGACCCGTTCGCACAGGCCCGCCACTTCGTTGATGAAAGTGATCTTGGCGGCCAGGAACGCATTGGCGGCGTATTTGATCATCTCTGCCGATTCCAGATCGGTGGACAGGACCGGGTAGTCGCGCAGGTAAAGCGGCCGGTAGATTTCTGCCATCACCTCGGCTGCGCGGTCGTTCTGCACCCCGACCACCACCCGGTCGGGTTTCATGAAATCCTCGATCGCCGCGCCTTCGCGCAGGAATTCCGGATTGGAGGCGACGTCGAACTCCGCCTGCGGATTGGCCTTGGCAATTACCTGTTTCACCTGCCGGTTGGTGCCCACCGGCACGGTGGATTTGGTCACCACCACTGCATAGCCGGTGAGTGCTGCGGCGATCTCTTCGGCGGCGGCCATCACATAGGTGAGATCGGCATGGCCGTCGCCGCGCCGGGTCGGGGTGCCGACGGCGATGAACACCGCCTCGGCGCCCGCCACCGCCGCCGCCAGATCGGAGGTGAAGCTGAGCCGCCCGGCGGCCACGTTCTTCTCCATCAGCTGGTCCAGCCCCGGCTCGTAGATCGGCACTTCGCCGCCCTGCAGCCGGGCGATCTTGCCCGCGTCCTTGTCGACGCAGATCACATCATGGCCGAAATCCGAAAAACAAACGCCGGACACCAAGCCGACATAGCCGGTGCCAATCATTGCAATACGCATGGAATGCCCTTTTCCCAATCCCCGTCCGGCCGCTTGGCTGCAGCCATTGTTATGAGTTTAGAGGAATATACAGCGCCGGACAGGGCGCAAGCCGGTTTTTGTGCTGCCGTTGCTGAAGATGAAAAAGTGGGTCCGATACGGACCAAATGTTTCGCGCGCGAAACATTTGGTCAATCTTGCTGACCTAATTGCGGGCGGTGAATTCCGCCTTTCCCTAGAAAGGCGGAGGCCTGCGGCGCGGGTATTGGGGACCAGAAAGAAACAGTGGGGGAGAGGACAGCAGCTGGCTTCTTTCTGGTCCTAAATACCCAAATCCGCCGGTTGTCCCGGGGCGCGGCACAGGCAGTCTGCAATGCAGGTGCAAAAGGCGGGGGGGTCAGATGCGGTAATAGTCCCGGTACCAGGCAGCAAAACGGGCGACGCCCTCGGCAACGCCGACTTGGGGCTGATAGCCGGTCAGCGTGCTCAGCAGGCTGGTATCGGCCCAGGTGGCGGGCACGTCTCCGGCCTGCATCTCCAGCATGTTTTTCTGCGCTTCAATGCCAAGCGCCGTCTCAAGCGCCGCGATATAGTTCATCAGCGGCGTCGGCTTGCTGGCGCCGATATTGACCACCCGGAACGGCGCCACCGGGCTGAGACTGTCCTGATCCGACACCGGTTCGGCACCCGGCACCGCCGCGATCAGCCCGGTGATGCCGGTGACCAGATCGTCGATATAGGTGAAGTCGCGGCTCATGCGGCCGTGGTTGTAGACGTCGATCGGCAGGCCTGCCAGCATCGCCTTGGTGAATTTGAACAGCGCCATGTCGGGCCGGCCCCAGGGGCCGTAGACGGTGAAAAACCGGAACATGGTGACGGGCAGGGCGTAGAGATGGGCATAGGAATGCGCCATCGACTCATTGGCCTTTTTGGTGGCGGCATAAAAGGACATCTGGTGGTCGGTCTGCTGACGTTCTTCAAACGGCATTTCAGTGTTGGCGCCGTAAGCCGAGGAGGTGGAGGCCATCAGCAAGTGCTTGGGCGGATGGGCGCGGGCGGCTTCCAAAAGCTCAAAGCTGCCGATCAGATTGGCCTCCAAGTAGTCGCGCGGCGCGTCAATGGAATGGCGCACCCCGGCCTGGGCGGCCAGGTGGATCACCGCATCCGGTTTGTGCTCCTCAAACAGGCCCATCAGCCGGCCGGGGTCTTCCAGCCTGCCGATGACGGGCGTGAACCCCGGGGTCTGCGCCAGCATCGCATGGCGGCGCTGTTTCAGCGTCACGTCGTAATAGGTCGACAGGCAATCCAGCCCGATGACCCGCCAGCCTGCCGCCAGCAGCCGCGCTGCCAGGTGATATCCGATGAAGCCGGCCGAACCGGTGATGAGAGCTGTTTGCATGGCTCTTAGGTGGCGGCTTCCTGCCGTTCTGTCAAACGCTTTGCCCGAGGGAACGGCGGCGGAAAGCCGGGGGCAGGCGGTAAAGGATTTGACAGTGCCAGGGATTTATGAGCTTTCGGGGCCGCATAAGCGGCATCAGATTCCATCAGACAGGCAAGGAGCCCCGGGTGAGCACGGCAGAAGTAATCGGCACCGGGAAACCGGCAGCGGCACAGGCCCTGGAAACCGTTCCGGCAGGCGCCGGGCGGCTGGTGGCGGTGGTGGTGACACACAACCGGCTGGACAAGCTCAAGGCGACGGTGGCGCGGCTGCTGGAGAGCCCCGCGCATGAGCTGGCGGCGCTGGTGGTGGCCGACAATGCCTCGACCGACGGCACCGCCGAGTGGCTGGCGGCGCAAGGCGATCCGCGGCTGGATATCTGCACCAGCACTGAAAACCGCGGCGGTGCGGGTGGCTTTGAGATGGGCATGCGGCGGGCGATGGAGCAGCACGCGGCGGATTGGCTGGTGGTGATGGATGATGATGCCTGTCCTGCACCTGGCGCCTTTGCCGCCTTTCATGCCCGGCCCCGGCCGCTGGACACGGCGCTGGCGGCGGCGGTCTATTTCCCCGACGGGCAGATCTGCGAGATGAACCGGCCCTCGGTGAACCCGTTCTGGAACCCCTCGGTCTTTCTGCGCACGCTGCTGAAAGCGCGCAACGGCTATCACATTCCCTATACGGCCTATGAGGCTCCGGCCCCGATGCCCATCGATCTCACCTCCTTTGTCGGGCTGTTCCTGCCGCGGCGGATGGTGGAAGCGGCGGGCTATCCGGATCCGGGGCTGTTTCTGTACGGCGACGATGTGATTTACACGCTGGGGCTGCGGCGGCGCGGCGAGACGATCCTGTTCGACCCGGAGCTGCGGTTTGAGCATGACTGCTCGACGTTTCAGAATGACCGGCACCGGGTGTTCCGCCCGTTGTGGAAAGTCTACTACGCCTACCGCAACGGGCTGATGATGTACCGCAAGGCAGCCGGCCTGCTGTTCTGGCCGCTGCTTCTGGTGGTGCTGCTGAAATGGCGGCTGACCGCGCGCCGCTATGGCGCAGGCCAGCGGGCCGCCTATCTGCGGCTGCTGCGCCACGCGGCCTGGGACGGGGTGCGGGGCAGGACCGGGCGCTCCCATGCCCGGGTGCTGGAGCTGGCGGGCGAAGACTGATCTTCGCCCTGGCCGCCTGTCTCCTGTCTCCCGCCGCAGGTCTCAGCGGTTCAGGATGTCGCGGTGAAAACGGCCCATCAGGATCAGCCCGAGCGCAAACAGGATCAGGCTGGTGGCCAGCACATAGGTCACGCTGACGTAAGCGGCGGTATAGCTGGGATAAAACCCGCTGCGCATCAGACCGGTGATATGCATCAAGGGGTTGAACCACAGGATGTCCTGCGCCAGCGGCGGCAGATCCTCATAAAGAAACAGCACGCCTGAGGCCAGGAACAGCGGCCGGGTGATCACCGACCAGGCCACGTCCCACAGCGGGTAGAGCCCCATCAGCACGCAGTTCAGGGTGCCGACTCCCAGCCCCAGCAGCAGCGAGAGCACCATGGCCAGCACTGCGGGCGGCAGATCCAGCACCGCGCGGCTGTCGGTCACCGCATAGACGCCGCCGATCAGCAGGAAGGTGATCAGGATGCCAGTCAGGCTGTTCAGCAGGAACCGGGCCAGCACCGCGTCCAGCCAGGTGACAGCCGGAAATTTCAGCAGCGGCTTGGAATAGGCAATCGCCCGGCCGGTGGTGGCTGAAATGCTTTGGTAGAGATTGAAGGGCAGAAAACCGGTGGCGTAGAACAGCAGGAAGCTGGTGCCCAGCGACGGGGTGCGGATCACCAGAGAAAAGCCGATCGCCAGGAACAGAATGGCCGCCATCGGTTCGAGAATAGCCCAGAGATAGCCGCCGGGGGTGCGCCCGTAGCGGGTCGACATCTCCCGCAGCACCAGGGCAGCCACTGTGCGCAAGGTGGCAAAGCGCCGGGCGCGCCCGGGGAGGGGCGGCTGGGCCGGAGACTGGACCGGATATTGGGCGGGGGGCAGGGCCGGAGACTGGGCTGGGGCCGCCGCAGGCGTGGTTCTGGTCATGAATACCCATTGTGAATATGCGCTGTGCAGGCGATAATATGAAAGAAAGACGAGGCAATTACAAACGGCTGCAGGCCGGGGTAAGCAGATTATGACACAGGATCACCCGGCGGCGCGGCAAAAGGCTGCCGCCCAGTTCCGTACTGGCCGGAAAGCCGCAGACAGGGACACCCCGGCCGCAGCGGTGCCCGCCGGCACGGAGCAGGCCGGGCCTGCAGAACAGCTGTCCGCAGCACCCAGCCGTAAAAGCCGCGGCAAAGGCGGCAAGCTCAAGCGGCTGCGCCGCAAGGTCCAGGACGCCGAAAGGGCCCAGGCGCTGCTGGCGCAGAAAGCCGACAGCCTGGAGGCGCAGATTGCTGAAACCCCGGCTTACCCGGTGGCGCGGCCTGCCCATGTCAAGACCCGCCACCGCGGCGTGATCGCCAGCTTTGCGGCATTGGTGCTGCTGCCGCTGGCGGCGGCGGTGTTTTATCTGTTTGCGGTGGCCGAGGATCAATATGCCTCCACCGCCGGTTTCACCGTGCGCAGCCAGGAAAGCTCCGGTGCCAATGAGCTGCTGGGCGGGCTGGCCAGTTTTGCCGGCAATACCACCGCCTCGGACAGCGATATCCTGTATGAATTCATCCAGAGCCAGGAAATGGCCGAAGCGGTCAATGCCCGGGTGGACCTGCGCGCCCATTACAGCCAGTACTGGCCAACCGACTGGGCCTTTTCAATCTGGCCCGATGCAACGCTGGAGGAGCTGGTCTGGTTCTGGCACCGGGTGGTGCGCATTTCCTATGACAGCGGCTCGGGGCTGACCGAAGTGCGGGTCACCGCCTTTGACCGGGACATGGCCCGGGCGGTCAGCCGCGCCATCGTCGACGAAAGCCAGATCCGCATCAATGCGCTGAACGAACAGGCGCGCGCCGATGCGATGCGCTATGCCGAGGCCGATCTGATGGAGGCGGTTGAGCGGCTGAAGCTGGCGCGCCAAGAGCTGACCCGGTTCCGCACCCGCACCCGTATCGTCGACCCCGCGGCCGATATCCAGGGCCGCATGGGGGTGATGAACAACCTGCAGCAGCAGCTGGCGGAGGCGCTGATCCAGTACGATCTGCTGGCCGGCACCGTCAGCCCGGGCGATGTGCGCCTTAAACAGGGGCAGCAGCAGATTGAGGTGATCCGCGAACGGATCAATATCGAACGCCAAGCCTTTGCCTCCAGCAATACAGACACCGGGGCGGTGGGCGAGGATTATCCCTCGCTGATCTCGGAATTCGAGCGCCTCACGGTGGACCGGGAGTTTGCCGAGGAGACCTACCGCGCGGCGCTGACCGCGCTGGAGGTGGCGCGCGACGATGCCGCCCGTCAGAGCCGTTACCTTGCGACCTATATCACCCCGACCCTGGCCGAGGAGCCGGAATACCCGCGCCGCTATGTGCTGTCGGCGCTTGCCGGGCTGTTTTTGCTGCTGGGCTGGTCGATCGGGGTGCTGATCTATTATTCGATCCGCGACCGCAGCTGAGAGGCCGCCTATGATCCGCTTCGAAAACCTGACCAAGAGCTTCCGGCTCAAGGGCGAGCGCAAGGTGGTGATCGACAATCTGAACCTGACGCTGCCGCCGGGGAAATCCCTGGCGCTGCTGGGCCGCAACGGGGCGGGCAAGTCGACGCTGTTGCAGATCATTGCCGGCACCATGCGGCCCGATCACGGCCGGGTGGTGTCCGATGGCAGCATCTCCTGGCCGGTGGGGCTGGGCGGCTCGTTCCACCGTGATCTGACCGGCGCCGAGAATGTCCGCTTCATCGCCCGCATCTACGGGGTGGACACCCGCGATCTGGTCAATTTTGTCGGCGAGTTCGCCGAGCTGGGCAAATTCTACCACATGCCGATGCGCAGCTATTCCTCGGGCATGCGCTCGCGGCTGACCTTCGGCGCCTCGATGGGGATCCGCTTCGACACCTATCTGGTCGACGAGGTAACGGCCGTGGGCGACCGGTCGTTCAAACGCAAGAGCCGGGCGGTCTTTGCCGACCGGATGAAGCATTCCAGCGCCATCATGGTCAATCATTCGATGGCGCAGATCCGCCAGTTCTGCAATGCCGGGCTGGTGCTGGAGGCCGGGCGGATCCGCTATTACGACGATCTGGACGCGGCGATTGCCGCGCATGAGGCGATGCTGGACTGATCCAGCCGCGCCTCAGCGCTCAGCGCTCAGGCCTCTGCCGGGACCGGATCTGCTGCCGGGGCCAGGGTTTTCTCCCAATAGGGTTTGCTGGCCATCTCGGCATAGCCGCTGCGGTAGACCGCTTTCAGGCGGCTGTGCTCGCGGCGGAAGGCAGCCAGGGTCTTGGCCATGCGCCAGGCCAGGCTGAAGAAGCGCCGCTTTGAGTGGGTGACGGTATAGCCCTTGCTGCCATCGGTGTTGAGATAGGTGAGCCGGGCGCCGCCGAAGGCCGGGAACACCAGGCCGCGCTCGCCGATGTTCAGCACCATCCGGTCGCCGATCGTCTTCCAGAACGGCACCAGATGGCCATTCAGGGTGAACAGGCCAAGATAATGCCGCAGGCGGCGCGGCAGGCGGCTGAAGCGGCGCCGCTCATCGGTGCTGAGGGTCTCTGCCGGCTGCCAGGCTTCGTCTTTGATCAGCGCCTTGATGTCGGCGCGGCGCGCACTCATGTCGATGTTCTCGTCAAAGAACTGCGGCCCCTGCATCACATCCTGCCAGGCCAGCAGCTGTGCCTCGGCGCTGTCGTATTTGCAGCGCAGCAGCGAGCGCAGCATGAAGCGGAGGGCGATTTTGGCGGTGCCAAGCGGGCTGCGCTCCAGCGCGTCGAACACCAGATGGTGGATCAGGTGGTTGCGCAGATCCAGATACAGCGTCTGGGCGCTTTCCTTTTCGGTGAAATCATCCTGGAAGGAGACCACCCCGTTCAGGGTGAAGATGTTGAAATCATTGGCCAGCGAAAAGCTGATGTCATCGCCGCGCACAAAGAACGGGAACGGGTGGCGGGCGGCCTGGGCGATGGGGAAGGCGAAGAACCACCAGCCGCCGTAAAGGGTTTCGGGGGCAGAGCGGGCAGAGCTGAATTCCATATCGATGACCTGGCCCGGGCTGCGCAGGTCGAGCCCGTTGTAGAGCGGGCGGCAGGAGCCGTCGAACCAGGCGCCGTTTTCCCACATGCACCATTTGTGGGTGTTGTTGATCATCGCGCCTGCCAGAGCGGCCTTGGGGTCCCGCGCCAGCGCCAGGAACATATAGGCGCGGGCGATGTTCTCCATGTGGAAGGAGGCATCGTCATCCATGAACAGGCAATGGCTGCAGCCGCGTTTGCCGGCCTCCAGAAGCCCGCGGGCAAAGCCGCCTGCACCGCCGAGGTTGCGGTTCGGGTAGGGGGTGACTTTGTCGCTGGCAGCGATGCCGGCGCTCTGGCCGTTATCGACCACCTGCACGTGGATATTGGCGCTGTGCTCGAATTCTTCCAGGAAATGTTCAAGCCGGGCCACGGTTGTCTGCACCTCCTGCTCGCGCTGGAAGGTGGTGATGGAGACCGCAAGCTGCGGCAGGCTGTCCGGCACGGCGGCGGTGGCAAAGCGGCCGCCGGTCAGGGTGACCTCGTCCCCCAGCGCCAGCACCTCGGCGTAAAGCACGCCTTCAATGCCGGGGCCTGCATATTCCGACAGGTCAATCTGATAGGGGGCGCCTTCCGCCAGCTCGGCGATGTCGCAATAAACCACTTCCCAGGACCGGTTGGGCTGGGCCAGGGTGATCTTGATTTCGGCTTTGCCGCTGCCGGTCAGCTCGGCAAACAGCGTGTCGAACGCGCAGCCGCGGTTCCATTTGCCCAGGCTGAACAGGTTGAAATAGGTATCAAACCTGACACAGGCGCCGCGGGACAGGGTGTAATGCCCGGTGCTTTGGGAAAAACCGGCCGGCCCCTGCACATGGCAGTAAAGCGCCTGTTCGGTGCAGATTTCTGGTTCGGGGGTGATGAAATTCTGCAGGGTGATCATGCGGGTCATTCCTTGAGGCCCGGAAACCGGGGTGCGGGCGTATAAACGGTTACTGGCACAAGTCTTGCTGCAGATCTGTGACAAAGCTTTGCAGCGCCGGCGAGGGCAGCTGGGCGGGGTCCAGGCTTTCCAGCAGGCGGAGGGTCGCCTGGGGTCCGGGCACCGGGCGGGTTTCGAGCATCTCTTCGATGGCCGGGAAAAAGGCCGCCTGGCCGGTGAGGCTGCTGAGATAGCTGTGCACCGGGGCAAAGGCCTCGGCAAGCTGGCTGCGCAGGCTGCTGCCGAACAGTTCCACATCGCGGTTGCGCACCGGCAGCTCGCCAGCGGGCAGCTTCAGGAAGACCTCCCGCAGCGCTTTTGCCTCCTCTGGCGGCAGGCGGTGATTGCCCCGGCGGATGATCTCATAGGCGGCGCGCGGCAAACCGTGGTTGGCCGGGCCCTTGTGCGGCAGATCCTCCGGGAAGGCACAGCCTGCTTGAGCGGTGAAATCCTGCACCGAGCCGCCGGCCGTCAGGAGGTCGTCGTAATTGCGGATATGCAGCCGGGCATTGCTGAAGATGCGGGTCCAGGGCTCCACCATCTTGCGGTAGTTGAAATGGATGGTTTTGGCGCTTGCCAGCGCCGCACCGCCATCCAGGGGGCGCAGCTGGTGGCCGAACCGCAGCCGCTGGCCGAACCAGGAGGCCATGTATTCATCGGGCTGGCGCAGCGCGCAGTAAAGCTCCTGCTCGGCATCGGGAAACAGATCGCGCAATTTGGCGATCAGATCCTCATGCCCGGCGCCGAAGTTGGAAAAGACCTCGGAGCACAGGATGACGGTGTGCGGCTGCAGCACGCTGACCTGGTTGCGGATTGTGCTGAGCATCGCGGGCAGGCCGGGCAGGGCGCCGTGCCAGGCCGGGGTGCCGCCGCCCTGCTTGCTGGCCAGCATCCGGAAGCCAAGCGCATTATGCGGCTCGCGCAGGTTCATGCAGCCAAGGTCCGGCGTGTCCTGGCGGCCAAGCGCCTGGGCCAGAAGATGCGACATGCCCTCGCTTTCCACCGCCGGATAGAGGATGCCATGCCGCAGCAGCTCCAGGGTGTTGCGGGCCAGATAGGCCTGCAGCGCAGTGGAGCCGACCTTGTGGTGGCCGAAATAGATAATGACTTTCATACCGGACCCGATAACTGAGGTGCTCTGGTTCGCCTATTCGGCAGCGGAGGCAGGCTGCAGGGCCGCTTCGGCATCGCGGACCCGCTTGCCGTGCAGGAAGGCGGGCCAATTGACCTCTCCGGCGTCCAGCAGCCCGCTGGTCATCCCGGCCATGAGGGTCAGCCCGTGCAATTCGGACGGAGACAGGTGATCGGCCGGGGCAGTGGACTGCGGTTTGGCGATGGCTTTCTTCACCGCCGTGTGCAGCTCGTTTTCCATCAACGGTTCGCCGCTGAAAAACATGCGGTCCATATTGCGGGCATCCTCCAGGTAGCTGTCGCGGAGAGTCTTCGCCAAGGCCCGGTGCAGCTGCAGCCTGGTGCGCGCCGGCGCCGGCGGCAGATGCCCTGCCAAGCGGGAAAACTCCCAGCCGACCTTAAGCCTGAGGTCCTTGGACTGGTGCAGCAGTGCCTTCTGCAGCACTTTCAGACGCATCAGGTCCTCCAGGCACAGCGATTCATTGGCCTGGCTTTCGCCGCTGATGGTAAAGCCAAGGCCGCCAAAGGCGTGATGAATGAAATCGCTGACCACATCGCCCTGATAGAGCTGGCTGCGGATCATCGGGCGCAGGGTGAAGCGGTCAGCGAAATGCTCCCGCCAGGCGGCAAACCGCGGCAGGTAGATGAATTCCCCGACCTCCTTGCGCCGGGCGGCAAAGCTGTCCAGATCCGAGCGCAGGGCGCGCGGGGTGCCGACCTTGATGCGTTCGGCAAAGCTGGACAGGATGCGGGCGGCATGGGGGCGCACATAGCCGATGATACGGATCTCATCGGCAGCGCCGGCAAAGAAGGTGCCGGCAATCTCGTGAAACAGTGCCGCCGGGACGGTTTCCAGCGCTTCGGCCGAGACAAGGGCGAAATCGGCTTTTGACGCCTGGATCTGCGCGGCCAGCTTCTGGAGGGGCCTGCCGGCTTTCTGCCGGGTCTCCGGGGTCTCCGCATTGCCGTAGGCCCGGCACTGCGCGCCGAGGGTGTTGCTGGCCAGCCGGGCCGGATAAAAGACACTGTGCCCGTCCAGCGCCACCTGGCCCTTGGCAAAGGCCAGCTGAACCGAGGTGGAGCCGGTTTTGTGATCGCCGATGTGGAAAATCAGAGTCTTGCGGCGGGGACGTTCTGGGGCAGGCATATGAGTGCCGGATCCTGTGTTTGGTGCGGGTTTCAAGGCTGTGGTGTAGGGGATTTTCGCGCCGGAGACAATCGCCGTCCCGGACAGGCTGCGCAGCGGGTTGCGCTAAGCGGGAAAACTGTGCAGAGAAGCCGCAGGTTGCATCAGACGGTTTGGCGGCCCCGGTAATTTGACAGCGGCATCTCAGGTGATTTGACCATGGCATTGCAATTTTTAAGGGCCGGCCTGCGCGCCCTGGCACAGAGATGGCGGCGGCAAACCGGGCCGAAGGATACCAGGGCTGAAAACACCGGGCCTGAAAACACTGGGCCTGCGGCTGACGGGCCGGCACCGCGGCTTTATGTCTTCGGGTCCTCCTCGTCAGAGGTTTTTGATTACATCTTCGGCGCCAGCCGGCGCTACCGCAGCTATTGGGCCGGCGGCTGGTCAGCCCGGGGGCTGCGGAAGGACGCGAACCGGGGCTATGTGCTGCAATGCCTGCAGCGGGCCCGGCCGCAGGACATCATTTTCCTGCACTACGGTGTGGTGGATGCAGCTTTCAGTTCGGGCTACCGCATGGACCGCGGGGATTTCCTTGATCCCGAAAGCTTTTGCCGGGAGGCAGCCGAAGGGGTCGGGATGCTGGTGCAGGATCTGCGCGCGGCGGGCTTCAGCAATATCTATACAGTGGCCGTCGGCGCTCCCTGCCGGGTGCCGGAGCGGTATTTCCGTAAACGGTTCAAGCTGCACGGGCTGCCGCCGCGCTATCAGGCGCAGCTTTTGAACCGGATCAACCAGTTGATCAGCGGTTTCTGCGACCGGCGTGATCTGACACCGGTTCTGGGGGATGAGCACGGGGTGCTGAAGCGGGAATACCACCGGGCCAAGCCGAATCACCATGCCGATTACGTCAGGATCCAGGAACTGGTCTGGGAGGGGATCCGGGATATTCCCGGTCTGCCGCCGCGCCGCGCGGATTGGCGCACGGTGCTTTATAAAAGCGGTGTGCGCGGCGGGGTCGGCAAGAAAATCAGAGCGGAAAACTACCGGGCGGCCAATCTGAAGCGGTTCGAGCCCGCAGCGGCCTTGCCGCGGGAGAAAGCCCCGGCAGTGGAGGCATAAGGCGGGCCTGCGGAAAACTGCCGGTCTGCCGGGCGGACCGGCAGGCAGCCGGGTTGCCACAGGGGCGGGCAGTCCGTTAGCAGTGGGCGCAAAGTGCAGAGATGGGGCCATGGCCCGGCAGCCTTGGACACAACGATGATTGGTATGATTGCAGCCCGGTTCAGAAAATATCTCCGCGCCCGTTTGAGCCCGGCCTTGCTGTCGTTCCGTGCGGGCAGGGTGCGGGCCTGCCGGCCGCAGGGCGCGGCTGAGGCCCGGCTTTATGCATTTGGATCCTCGTCCTGCGAATTGTTTGATTACATCTTCGGAACCAGCAGCCAATACCGCTCCCATTGGGCCAGCGGCTGGTCGGCCCGCGGTTTCCTGAAGGCGGAGAACCGCAATTACGTGCTGGCCTGCCTGAAAGGCGCCAGCAGCGATGACATCATCTTTTTGCAATACGGCAATGTGGATGTGCAGTTCAATGCGGCGCACCGGATGCGGCTGGGCGATTTTCTGGATCCGGCCGGGTTTTGCGCCGAGGCAGCGGAGGGGCTGCTGAAGATGGCAGCGGATCTGCGGACGGCGGGGTTCAGCAGGGTCTATTGCATCTATGCCGGTCCGCCGGTGCCGCTGCCGGTCCGCTATTACCGCAAAGGCTTCGGCCTGCCCGCGGTCCCGGCCCGGTTTCAGGCGCAGATGTTCCGTGAGATCAACCGCTTGCTGGCAGGCCGGGTTGCACTGGTGGATATGAGCGATGTGCTGGCTGATGAGCACGGCCTTCTGAAAGAGCCGTTCCGCCGCCCGTTCCCGGATCACCACGCGGATTACACCCGCATTCAGGAGCCGGTCTGGGCGCGCATCCGGGACATTCCGGGGATACCGCCGCGCCGGGCCGAGTGGCGCAGCCAGCTGTATCCGCATTGCCCGCGCGGGATCAGCAAGCTGATCAGCGGGGCCGATCTGCGGCCGACCGATATCGTCGCGCGCGAAGCGCTGGGGCTGCACCCGAAGCTGCGCGGACGCAGCCGGCCGGATGCGTCGGAACGTGAAATGACAGGGCTGCCGGCTTGAGGCATCCCGGGAATATGAGAGGACAGGATTAATGGCGGCAGGTAAATTTCTGATGGTGGGCGCGGGGCTGTCGGGGGCGGTGATCGGCCGCCATCTGGCCGAGGCAGGCCATAGCATCACCGTGATCGACAGCCGCCCCCATGCCGGCGGCAACTGCCACACCGAGCGCGATGCGGATACCGGTGTCATGGTGCATGTCTACGGGCCGCATATCTTTCACACCGATGACGCCGAGGTCTGGGACTATGTGAACAGTTTCGAGCGTTTCAAGCCCTACAAAAACCGGGTGAAATCCACCACCCGCGGGCTCACGGGCGCTAGGGAAGTGTTCTCGCTGCCGGTCAATCTGCACACCATCAACCAGTTCTTCCGCAAGACGATGCGGCCCGAAGAAGCGCATGATTTCATCACGCAGGAACAGGCCGATACCTCGATCGCGGATCCGCAGACCTTCGAAGAGCAGGCGATGCGCTTTGTCGGCAAGGATCTCTATGAGGCGTTTTTCAAGGGCTACACCATCAAGCAATGGGGCATGCACCCTTCCGAGCTGCCCGCAAGCATCCTGAAGCGGCTGCCGGTGCGCTTCAACTATGATGACAACTACTTCTTCCACCGGTTCCAGGGGATGCCGGAGAACGGCTATACGCCGATGATTGAGAAGATCCTCGATCATGACAACATCACCGTTCAGCTGGAGACCGAATTCACCCCGCAGATGGGCGCCGCCCATGACCACGTGTTCTATTCCGGGCCGCTGGACGGCTATTTCGGCTATGAGCTGGGCCGTCTGGGCTACCGCACCCTGGATTTTGAGCGTTTCACCCATCAGGGCGACTACCAGGGCTGCGCGGTGATGAACTACGGCGAGGAGGATGTGCCCTATACCCGCATCACCGAGCACAAGCATTTCGCCCCCTGGGAAGACCACGAGGGCTCGGTTCTCTACCGCGAGTTCTCGCGGCTGGCGGAGCCCGGCGACATTCCCTATTATCCGGTCCGCCAGGTGAAGGAGAAGGAACTGCTGGCCGCCTATGTGAAGCTGGCGGAAGCGACGGCGGGTGTTACTTTTGTGGGCCGTCTGGCCACCTACCGCTACCTGGACATGGATGTGACCATCCGCGAGGCGCTGGACGCCGCCCGCGGCTTTGCCGCCTGCCTGGACAAGGGCGAGGCCGCGCCGGCGTTCTTTACTGCGCCCTTGTAAGCGGCGGCTCAGGCGGTCTGGCGGCGGATGAATTTGCGCAGCCGGACCCGGGCGGCCTCGTCCAGCAGCTCCGCCCGGCCCCAGTCCTGGCTGCGCGCCGCGCAGAGCGTATCGGTGCGGGTGGCAAACAATGCTGCCAATTCGCTGCGTTCGGCCTCCAGCCGCCGGGTGATGTCTTCTGCCATGGCCGCGCTCAGATGCAGGCTGCTGCCGCGGGCGGGGCCTGGCGGGGCGCCGCGGGTGAAATCCCGCTTCAGCAGTTTCGGGCGCAGCTGCATATAGACCGGCTGGCTGACCCGGGTCTGCACATATTCGATTTCGGCCAGCTTGCGCGGCTGAATGCGGCTGTTGCGCCGCGCTGCCGTTTCGGGGGGCGGCAGGCCGAGCAGGTTGCAGAAATCGCTCAGCATGTCTGGCGCATCCAGATCCGCAGGCGCGTTCGAGCGCAGGACCAGACTGTCGCGGGGAAATTGCGCCAGCAGCATCTGCGTAAAGCTGAGAAGAGAGGGCAGGGGAAAGCCGTAGCTTTCTTCGAAACAACGGAGGTAGCGGTCAATGCCGGGAGGGCCTGCGGCAAAGAAGGCCGGTTTAGCGATCCCGAACAGCCCGGCGCGCAGAAACTGCGCATAGCTTGATTCCGCAAAGCCGTAGGGGTTGCGGAAATAGGCAACCAGGCGGATCTGCCAGCCCGGCATCCGCTGTTGCAGCGCCTGAACCAGCGCGGCCAGGTTGCTGGTGCGAAAAGCATTGGTCCAATGCTCGCAGGACAGCAGGATGCGGCGGCAGCTGTGGCGCTCCGCTTCGGCCTCGATCTCTGTCAGGGCGGCGGGCAAGACCTCTGCGGCCATCCGGGCCAGCGGGATGTGGTTGCGGTAACCAGCGGGGGAGCGGTGGCGTTGCGGATAGCACAGGCCAAGCCGCAGATGCTGCTCATAGGTTTCGGCCATATGGTGCTGGATTGTGGTCGAGCCGCATTTCGGCAGGCCGATGTGCAGCCAGATCTGGCGCGGGCTGCTGCTGCCGGGGGAGGGGAGCGGTGGGCGCAGAACCATGGCGGGCTCAGGCCTGGCCGCGCTGTGCGGCGCGCGCATCCGGCAGGCCTGGCAGCTCAGCCGGTGCGTGGGCGGCGAGGAAGGCGCTGATCCGCTGGGCCAGCTGCGGGTGCAGTAGGGGGTCCAGATTACTCTTCACCCAGTGCATCAGCCCGGTAAAGAACGACCAGAAAGGCTGCAGATAGAGATCCAGGCCTTTTGCCTGAATTTCAGCGGCAATCCGGGTGAGAGGGATGAACACGTCCAGCCTTTCAGACCCGGTCCGGTTGGTCAGCCGCTGGCCGTCCGGGGCGACGTCATGCACCACGGCAACATGGGTGCTGGCCAGGATCCGGCTGCCATTCAGGAAGCTGCGCCAGTGCAGCTCGATGTCGTTGTGGACCGGAATTTCGGAACAGCCAATGCTGTGTTCGTGCAGAAAACCGGTCCGGTAGATTTTGTTCCAAGGGTAGTTCGAAGTTTGCACCAGGCTGGCGGCGGCAAATGGCGATACTTTGGTGCAGGCTCCCAGGCTGAGACCGGCGAAGTCCCAGAGCGCCTGATCGTAAGGCATCTGGCCGAACGCGCCCTGCGCGTCTCTGCGGGTGTCGTGATGCTGGAAGAGGCAGAAATCGAACTCCTGCCCCGCGAGGTCCTGCAGCAGCCAGGGCAGGGCACGGGCAGGGCGGTCGTCGGCATCCAGGAACAGGACGTGGGAGGTCCGGACATGTGCAAGCGCCAGATTGCGGGCGGCGCCGGCGCCTTTTGCCGTTTCGTGGCGCAGCAGCCGCAGCTGCCCGGTTTCCAGGCCGGCTGCATCCAGCAGAACGGTTTCCTGAAGCGGCACCTGCGACCCGTCATCCACCACCACAATCTGATCGGCGCAGCCGAGCGCCCGCAGCATGCGCAGCAGGCGCAGCAGGCTGGCGCAATCATTATGCGCGGGGATGGCCACGGTCAGGTTCACAGGAAGAACAGCCGCAGATCCTGCAGCTCCAGGCGGCAGCTGCGGGTGGGCAGGAACAGCACCAGTTCAAACCATTCGGCGTCTAACGGCAGATGCGGGCAGCTGGGCAGGTGCAGCGTGTCCATATGGTCGGACGGCTCTTCCCGGGCCAGCAGGTGGCGCGGGAAGAAACAGTCGGAAAACCCGCCGCCGGGCAGGCCGGCGCGCAGGCAGGGGCGCAGCACCTCGGCACTGCCGGCCGCGCTCCGGCAGGCCACTCCGGCATAGCGGAAGGGCAGCAGGCCCAACTGTCCCAGCGTCAGATGCAAGCCGATCCATTCTCCCTGGCCCGCGATTTGGAGATCAAGCTCCAGCAGCCGCCCCGCCGGTGACCGCCAGTGCCCGCCGGCCTGCAGGGCCGGATCTGCGCGCAGCGTGAACCCGTCGCTCAGGAGTGTTCCGGCGCTGATACGGCCGCTGGCGGTACTGTCCTGCAGCCCGGCCAAAGCTTGGTTGAAAGGGGCGCAGGGACCCAAGGGAGGATTCAGTGTCAAGCGGGCAATCCTTTATTCCGGCGTTCCGGCCCACGGGGCATTTCCAGGCTTGTTACAGGATCGGCGGCCAGCCACCGAACGGGCGGTTCACGCTTGCGGGCCTAAGCGAAGCTCTGTATGCCCGCAACTGCAGGATGCGATCATTTCTTGCGAGTATTGCATATTTTCTCCTTCCGTTCGGGGGAGTTTTATCGCCAGGCAGAATAATGGGATTGGGTTGATATGTCAGAGACACTATTGCTGGATTGCACGTTGCGGGATGGCGGATATTACAATGCCTGGGATTTTCCGCAAGAACTGATCGAAACGTATTTGGAGGCCATGAGAGCCGCCCGGGTCGATATTGTCGAGATCGGCTTCAGGTTCTTGAAAAACAACGGTTTCAAAGGATCTTGCGCCTATACCAGCGATGATTTCCTGCGCAGTTTGAACATTCCGGAAGAGTTGCAAGTTGCGGTCATGGTGAATGGGGCCGACCTGCTGACGGACCTTGGGCTTGAGGCTTCCCTGGAACGGTTGTTCCCGGAGCCGGCCGCCGCCACGCCGGTTGACCTGGTGCGCATCGCTTGCCACTTCCGCGAGGTCAAGCAGGTGCTGCCGGCAGTGACCTGGCTGGTCGAGCGGGGGTACCGGGTCGGGTTCAACCTGATGCAGATTGCCGACCGGAGCCGTGAAGAGGTGGTGGAACTGGCCCGTGAAGCGCGCGCCTGGCCGGTGGAAGTGCTCTATTTTGCCGATAGCATGGGCAGCATGACGCCTGCGGATACGGCCCGTATTATCGGCTGGCTGCGCGAGGAATGGGACGGTCCTATCGGCATACACACCCATGACAACATGGGGCTGGCATTGCAAAACACGCTGCGGGCGCAAGCCGAAGGCGCCACTTGGCTGGATGCCACTGTGACCGGCATGGGCCGTGGCCCCGGCAACGCCCGTACCGAAGAGCTGGTGATCGAGGCGGCGGAACGGCGCGGCCGTCCGGCCAACTTGGTTCCGCTGATGAGCCTGCTGCAGCGGCATTTCCAGCCGATGAAAGAACAGTATGGCTGGGGGACCAACCCGTATTACTATCTGTCCGGGAAATACGGAATCCATCCGACCTATATTCAGAATATGCTGCTCGACTCCCGCTACAGCGAAGAAGATGTCCTGGCCGTCATTGAACACTTGCGCCAGGAAGGCGGCAAGAGCTTCAGTGCCGGCACCCTTGATGGCGCCCGCAATTTTTACCAAGGCGCGCCGCAAGGGACCTGGCAGCCGCGCTCGATGCTGGAGGGCCGCGAGGTGCTGATCCTTGGCGCGGGGTCCGGCGCAGAGCAGCACCGCACGGCGCTTGAGGCCTATGTGCGCCGGGCGCAGCCGGTGGTGATCGCGCTGAATACCCAAAGCGGTATCTCCGAAGACCTGATCGATCTGCGCGCGGCCTGCCATCCGGTGCGGCTGATGGCCGATAGCGAGGCGCATCTGGCGCTGCGCCAGCCGCTGATCACCCCGGCCTCAATGCTGCCTGCGGATCTGAGCGGCCCGCTCAGCGGCAAGGAGCTTCTGGACTTTGGCGTCAGCCTCGCCGAGGGCCGGTTTGAGTTCGGCGACAGCCACTGCGCATCCCCAAGCCTGCTGGTGCTGGCCTATGCGCTGGCAGTTGCCGCCGCCGGAAACGCCAGCCGGGTGCTGCTGGCCGGCTTTGACGGGTATGCGCCGGGCGACGCGCGCAACCGCGAGGTTGAGGAGGTTTTGCGGCTTCTGGAGAACACCGCGGGCAGCCCGCAGGTGGTTTCGATCACGCCGAGCCGCTACAAGCATCTCAAGCAAATATCAGTTTATGGAATGTGATCCCATGACGGCCTGTGTGATTATCCCCGCCCGCTATGCTTCGACCCGCTATCCCGGCAAGCCGCTGGTGCCGCTTCTTGGTAAGCCGATGGTTCTCTGGGTGGCTGAGCTCAGCGCCCGTGCGGTAGGCCGGGAACATGTTTATGTGGCCACCGAAGATGACCGCATAAGCGAGGTGGTGGAGGCCGCAGGCTTTAAGGCGCTGATGACGGGCAAAGACGCGCTGACGGGCACCGACCGGCTGGCCGAGGCCGCGCAGATGATCGACTATGACATCTATGTTAATGTGCAGGGCGACGAACCGCTGGTAAATCCTGCGGATATCAAGCGCTGCGTCGACCTGAAGGCCGCAGATCCCAGCCTGATCGTCAACGGCTTTGCCTGGGTCAGCGATGAAGAGGATCCGCACAGCGTTAACATCCCCAAGGTCATTACCACCGAGGACGATGTCATGGTGTATATGTCGCGGCTGGCGCTGCCGGGCTTCAAGGATCCGGGATGTGCACCGGAACGCTACAAGAAGCAGGTCTGCATCTACGGCTTTACCCGCGAGGAGCTGCAGGCGTTCCAAGGGTTCGGCCGTAAGGGCGCGCTGGAAAGAAGCGAGGACATTGAAATCCTGCGGTTCCAGGAACTGGGGCGCAAGATTGTAATGTATGAAACTTCGCCCGGCACCATGGCAGTGGATGTGCCTGAGGATGTGGCACCGGTCGAAGCGGCCCTGCGCAGGCTGTGGAACCTGTGATGCCGGCGGGCTACCGGACATTGGTCTTCGACTGCGACGGGGTGATCCTGGATTCCAACCGGGTGAAGACCGAAGCCTTCCGCCAGGCGGCGCTGCCCTACGGCGCAGAGGCGGCAGAGGCGCTGGTGGCGCATCACGTGGCCAATGGCGGCATCTCCCGCTACCTGAAGTTCCAGCATTTTCTGGACGGGATTGTGCCTGGCCGGAACGGCCCCGGGCTGGAAGAGCTGCTGGCGTCTTATGCCGGTGCTGTGCGGGCCGGGCTGATGACCTGCGCAGCCGCGCCGGGGCTGCAGGAGCTGCGCGCCGCCTTCCCGGATCAGCGCTGGCTGATTGTCTCGGGCGGGGATCAGGCCGAGCTGCATGACATCTTTGCCGCGCGCGGGCTGGACGGGTTGTTTGATGGCGGCATCTTCGGCAGTCCCGACACCAAGGATGCGATCCTGGCGCGGGAACTGGACAGCGGCAATATCCGGCCGCAGGCGCTGTTCCTGGGGGACAGCACCTACGACCACCGCGCTGCCGCTGCAGCTGGCCTGGACTTCGTGTTCATCAGCGGCTGGAGCGAGGTGGCGGACTGGCAGGGGTACGTGCGCACGCATGGCCTGAAGAAGCTGGCAAATGTTGGAGAACTCCAGGATCTGTGACAGGCCATGGCGCCGTTGGCATATTCTTCGCGGGAAAGGGAGCAGCAGGTGAACACACAGAATAAGCTCACCGTATTGACGGACTTTGAGGAATGCGCGCCTGCTGAGGACGTTTACCTTGCGGATTGTGCGTCGCTTGTGCGGAACGCCGGCACTGACGGCTGTTTCACGCGGTTGCACGGCAGCCCGGAGGCTTGGGATTGTGCCGCAGACCGCCCGGTTCTGGTGCTGTATGAACGGGCGGAAACCGCCGTCAGCACCGGTCTCGCCCGCGGATTAAGCCCCGCGCAGGCTTTGAAAAACTGGGAAGATCAAGCGCAGGAACTGCTGGCGTTCTGCCGCCGGAACCGCCGTCAGGTTGCACTGATGGAGGCGGAGAATCTGATCAGCTCCCCGGAGGCGATGCTGGAGCGGGCTTGCGGGCATCTTGGCATTGCTTCGCTGCCGGAGCCGGACCTGGAACGGCCCGCAGAACCGGCGGGGCCGGTCTGGGAGGGTATCGCGGCTCTGGCTGTGGCGCGCTCTGCCGCGGCCGCGGCGCTGAATGCTGAGCTTGAGGCGAGAGCCATTCCAGCAGATGCCGCGCAGCCGGAAGCTTTGGAGATTGCGGAGCGGGCCGCGCAGGATTACCGGCGGCAGCTGAACGGGCTGGCAGAGCAGGAGGTTTTGAAAACAGCCTTCGATGCGGCGCAGAAAGAGATACAAACCCTGGGCCGGGAACGGCCGGCCCAGAAAACCGCATTGGACGCTCAGACCCATCTGGCCGCGCTGAAGCAAAGCCAGGCGGAGCTGCTGCAGGTGCAGCTGCGCAGTCTTCAGGACGCATTGGAAGCGGAACGGCGCGATTTTCAGGGCGTATTGGAAGAGAAACGGCGCAATGCGGCGAATCTTGTCAAGGTTCAAGGGGCCTTGGAGGAGACCCGGGCGGCGCTGAAAAAAGAGAGTGAGGTCAGGAAGCGGCGCGGCAGGATCGTGGGTGAATTGAGTGAGCAGGTGGCGGCTCTGGAAGCGGCGCAGAGTGAACGCGATGGCTGGCTGACGGACAAGGATGCCCAGCTGCAGGCTGTTTGGAACTCGACGTCCTGGCGGATGACTGCGCCTCTGCGGTGGGTCAAACTTGCAGTAAACGGTCAGCTGCACACCGTGCATAAGCAGCCCGGCCCGGAAGAGGCGCAGCCCGGCGGCGCAGGGGAGGAAAATGTGCTGGAAGCCCCGGAAATAAATGCTCCGGCTGGTTCCGCCGGACCGAAAGTTTCGGTGGTGACTGTTGTGTACTGTGACGCAGACGGGTTGGAAAACACACTCGGGAGCGTGCGGCGGCAGAGTTATCCAAATATCGAGTACGTGGTGGTCGATGGAGCATCTCCGGATCGCACCCGGGAGATTCTGGACGCACAGGCCGGGTCAATCGATGTTTTGATTTCGGAACCGGACAAAGGGATTTACGACGCCATGAACAAAGGCATCGCGGCGGCCTCCGGGGATTACATCATATTCATGAATGCCGCCGATACTTTTGCTCATGACAATACGCTGGAGGAAGTGGCTGCTGAGCTGACCGGGGAAGATGTCGTGTATGGGCATAGGTACTATATGCGGAAGTCCGGTCCTGTTTTGCAGGCTTCCCATCCAGCGGATTATGTGCGCCAGCGGATGCCCTATTGCCATCAGTCTGCGTATTACCGCCGGGAGGTCCTGCAACAGCATCCGTTCAACCTGGCCTACAAATACGCCGCCGATTACAATCAAGTGGTGGAAATGTTTGTGGCAGGGTGCTCGTTCAAACAGATCGACAAGGCGTTGTGTAATTTTGAGCCGGGCGGCGCGTCAGAATCCGGAATTAGGCCGTATCTGGAAGTGTTGAAAATCCAGTTCGATAATTTTGGGGACGGGGACCACATGAAAGAGAGTGAGTACATGCAGGGTTTTGTTGCCAATGCCCCCAATCTCTTGAAAAACTATCAGAATGAGAGAGGGTAAAGACGTGCATTTCTTCCTGCACATTCCAAAATGCGGCGGATCGACTATTCGCCAGTACTATGCTTCTGCATTCGCTCCGGTACTCAGGATTCAAAGCGGGCCCCGAGGGGACGTCGCGGCTGCCGATTTTCCCCGCTTTCAAGGGGTTTTTAGTTATGGTGCAATCGTCGGGCACTTACGGTTCGATCAATTCATTGAAAACAATGAGGCCGCATCCTATCCTGATCCTTTCGTGATACATAGTGTCATACGGAATCCGGTCGACCGGCTGATCAGCCTGTATAACTTTATTAAATACAACAAGGTTCATCCTGAACATGACCAAGTGCGCCACCTGAATGGTGTGCGCTTTGTACTGGATTGCACGCGAAATTCTCAGGCAAGATACCTGGGGATAAACGCGTGTTTCGCAAACATCTCTGAAGTTTCTAACCATATAAATTTGATTGATCTCGAAACCTCTGTGCAGAGAATGCACGAGTATTTCACGTCCAATCTCAAGAAAGAAATTGGATTGGCTGAAAGAAAAAATATTACGTCGAGAAACTTTGTGAAAGAGGGGCAGCCGATGCTGAGCAGGGCCGATTTCACGGAAAGCCAGCTGCAGCAGTTGGAGGATGCGCATTCTCTCGATATACGGCTGCACAAGCTCTCCCGCGAGAAGAAGACTTTGAAGACGTTTTCGTTTACCCGTGCCGGGGGCTAGGCTGATGCAGAAGGGCGAAAAAGAGGGATGCGCTGTTGCGTGTGATTTGACCAGTGACTGAGAATTCTGAGTTTTTCACAGACGCCGGGCTGTGGCGTGATATCCTATTTGCGGATGCTTACAGCCTGAAGGGGAAGACTTCGGCTGAAAAGCAGGCTACACGCGATGTCTGGTTGCGCGATTTCCTCTATTCGGACTACCGCCTGCCGCAGCAGCGCGAGACCGGTGCGGTGTTCTTCCGCAGTCTGGTGCGCGATGATTACAAGGGGCTGTTCCATGCGGTGATCGGCGCCTCGGGGATCCGCGACCGGGTGGTGGTGGAGGAGTATCAGCACCGGACCCCCCGGCTGAACGCTGCTGCCAGCCGCTACATGATGGAAAATGCGGCTGTCTTTGATGCGCTGGATATTGCGGATCCGCTGGACCGGGCCTGCTGTTTCATCCGCGCCTGCAAGTACGGTTTTATTCTGGAGCATTTCCGGAAGATGACGTTCAAGGCGCTGATCTGTTTTGCGGATATGCAGCCGGTAGAGCATCTTCTTGCACGTTATTTCCGCGCCCAAGGGGTTACCACCCTCACCCTGCAGCACGGGCTGTATGTGGATTACGGCGATATGGATACGGTGAATGTGATCAACTACCAGCACCAGCCGTCGGAATACTTTCTGTCCTGGGGGCCTGAGAGTTCGCAGCTGATCAAACACCACCATCCGGGAAACACCACGGTGAATTGCGGCAAGCCGCTGATTTTCAATGCGTCTGGCGACGAGGTTTCGGAGAAACCCCAGCCCTATATCGCGGTGTTCCTGGATCAGAGGATCTTTAACCAGCAGAATGAAGAAATGCTGCAGATCGCCTCGGCCTGTGCCCGCCGCACGGGGCGCACGGTCAAGGTGCGCTTTCATCCGTCGATCCGCAAGGAGGAGTTCCTGCAGAGATTTCCGGATATCCGCGAACAATTGCATTTCCAGGATGCGGATTTCGTTATTGGCCACACCTCGTCGCTGATTTATGAAGCCTTGTCGCTGGGCTGCCGGGTGCTGCGCTACGACAGCGAGGTGCCGGGTATTCCGTTACCGGACAGCTGCACGTTCCGTACGCTGGAGCAGTTGGAGGCCCGCTTGGCATTGCCGCAGCCCGAAGGGCTGGCACAGCAGTATTTCTGTGCAACTGGCGAGGCATCTCTGCGCCGTTATGCAGATTTTTTCCGGGAGGTGCTGCCGGATCTTGCCGGGCAGGCTGCTGCCTGAACAGGCTCTTTTCAGGAAAAAGAAAAGGCGCTGGTCCTGCGGGACCGCGCCTTTCCGTTTTATGACCTGCACCGGATCCTATTTGGCCCGCAGATTATCCAGCCCCTGCGCCAGGAACCACTCATAAGTGCCGCGCACCCCGGTCTCCAGCCCGATCCCGGCCTGCCAGCCCAGCCGTTTGAGCCGCGACACATCCATCAGCTTGCGCGGGGTGCCGTCGGGTTTTGACGGGTCGGTCAGGATCTCCCCTTCAAACCCCGTCACCTCTGCCACCAGCTGCGCCAGCTCCAGGATCGACACATCCGCGCCGCAGCCCACATTGATATGGGAGAGCATCGGCTCGGTCTCGCGCTGATACGTCTGCGCCTCGAGATCCATCACAAACAGCGAGGCCGCCGCCATGTCGTCCACATGCAGGAACTCGCGCCGGGGCGTGCCGGAGCCCCAGATGGTGACGCTCTCTGCGCCGGCCGCGGCCGCCTCGTGGAAGCGGCGGATCAGGGCGGGCAGCACATGGCTGTTCTCCGGGTGGAAATTGTCGCCCGGCCCGTAAAGGTTGGTCGGCATCACCGAGCGGTAATCCACGCCGTACTGGCGGTTGTAGCTTTCACACAGCTTGATGCCGGCGATCTTGGCAATTGCATAAGGCTCGTTGGTGGGCTCCAGCACGCCTGTCAGCAGCGCATCCTCGGCCATCGGCTGGTCTGCCAGCTTGGGGTAGATGCAGCTTGACCCCAGCTGCAGCAGTTTTTTCACCCCGGCCTCATAGGCGGCGTGGATGACGTTGCACTCGATCATCAGGTTTTCATAGATGAACTCAGCCGGGTAGCTGTTGTTGGCAACGATGCCGCCCACTTTGGCAGCGGCCAGAATGACCTGATCGGGCTGTTCCGCCTGCATGAAGGCGCGCACCGCGGCCTGATCGGTCAGATCCAGCTCGGCGCTGCTGCGGGTGATCAGCGCAAGCTCTTCGCCTGCGTCCCGGCGCGTCTGCAATTGCCGCAGGATCGCCCCCCCGACCATGCCGCGGTGGCCTGCCACATAAATCCGGGTCATGACCTTAGCCCTCAACGCTGACCGGCAGATCCATGCCGTGCTCTTTCAACAGCGCATGGCGGCGGGCGGTTTTCAGATCCTCGGCGACCATCTCGGCGCACATTTCCTGGGTGGTGATTTCCGGCACCCAGCCCAGCTTTTCCTTGGCCTTGGCGGGATCGCCGAGCAGCGTCTCCACCTCTGCCGGACGGAAATAGCGCGGGTCGATCCGCATGATCACGTCACCCGCCTTCAAGCTGGGGGCGTTATCGCCCTCAATCGCGGCCACGGTGGCAATCTCGTCGATGCCGCTGCCGGAAAACTCCAGGTGAATGCCCAGCTCGGCTGCCGACCATTGGATGAACTGGCGGACTGAGTACTGCTTGCCGGTGGCGATCACAAAATCCTCCGCCGCGTCCTGCTGCAGCATCATCCACTGCATCCGCACGTAATCTTTGGCATGGCCCCAGTCGCGCAGCGCGTCGATGTTGCCCATATACAGGCAGGGCTCCAGCCCTTGCGCGATATTGGCCAGGCCGCGGGTGATCTTGCGGGTCACAAAAGTCTCGCCGCGGCGCGGGCTCTCGTGGTTGAACAGGATGCCGTTGCAGGCATACATGCCATAGGCCTCGCGGTAGTTCACCGTGATCCAATAGGAATAGAGCTTGGCCACCGCATAAGGCGAGCGCGGGTAGAACGGCGTCGTCTCGCGCTGCGGCGTCTCCTGCACCAGCCCGTAAAGCTCCGAGGTCGAGGCCTGATAGAAGCGGGTCTTCTTCTCCAGGCCGAGGAAACGGATCGCCTCCAGCAGGCGCAGGGTGCCCATGGCATCCACATCGGCGGTGTATTCCGGGCTTTCAAAGCTCACCGCCACATGGGACTGGGCGCCGAGGTTATAGACCTCGTCGGGCTGCACTTCCTGCAGGATCCGGGTCAGGTTAGACGTGTCGCTCAGATCGCCGTAATGCAGCTTCAGGCGGGCATGATCCACATGCGGATCCTGGTAGATGTGATCGACCCGCTGAGTGTTGAATGATGAGGCGCGGCGTTTGATGCCATGCACTTCATAGCCCTTCTCCAGAAGGAACTCTGCAAGATAGGAGCCGTCCTGGCCGGTGATGCCGGTGATAAGAGCTTTTTTCATTACAATCCTACTACTGTCTATCTGTAAACGCCTGCGCGAGTGCTTAGGGCAGATGCGGAGGGAATTGAAGGGGGGTTTTCTGCTTAAGCGGTTTCCGGGTCCGGGTCATAATCCAACCGGGCGCAGAGGGCCGCATAGCTGGATGAGACGCGGACTTCCTGCTTCACATCTTCCGGCACGGGCCGCCGCGGGCGGGGAGCGATCACCCCGTCGCCGCGGCCGCTGTCGCCGGAGAGCTGCACCGCGGAAAAATCCTCCTGGAAACCTGGATTGAAAGCCAGATCCAGAATGCTGCAAATCTGCCGCATGCACATTTCAGGCTCTGCCAGAAAGTCCTCATAGCGCAACAGCTCCGCACCGGCATAGAGATCAAGGAAAGCCAGGTAGCGGCGGGCATATTCCTCAAGACCGGCCGGCTGCCAATGCACCCATTTCCGGCGCAGGAGACTCAGATACGAATCCAGCGGATGGCGCACGCTCACCAGGCTCAGCAGCCGGTAGTTTCCCTCCAGCATTTGCTGCAGCGAGGGCCGTTCCGGGATTTTACTGCCGCAGCAGAAATGGCTGTGGGCATGGTCGCGCAGGATCAGGTCGCGCCCCTCGGCCCGGGTGTCTTCGGCCAGCGCTGCAAGGCCGGCCCGGAAGATGCGCAGCAGGGTGTCCTGCCCCGGCGGGCTGGACCCGAGCTTAGCCAGACCGATCAGGTCAGCAGGCAGGAAGCTGTTTTTGTGCGTTAGCCGGCTCAAAGGATCCACTTCGCTCAGCAACCGGGTGCACGGCATGGCTGCGATGCATTTGCTGATCAATGTGCCGCCGGTGCAGGCAAAGTGATGCACCGTGCGCAGCACTGGACGCTGCGGGCGGCCGGCCAAAGTTTCAGCCTCTGCCAGCAGGTTTTGCAGCTCCTCTGAATTCCGCAGCCGCTCTGCCAGCGCGGGATCCCGCTGAGCGGCGGCCAGGGCCAGCTGGCGTTGCAAGCCCTGGAGGGTAGAGACGCGCGGGACCAGGCCGTTCACGTGCTTTGGCCCTCCTTCAGACGCGCAGGCGCAGCCGCGGCCTCCGCAAGCACCAGACCGGCCTCTTCTGAAGGCGCTTCATCCACCAGATATGCAAGGCAGGCTTTGGTGCGCTGGAGCAAATCATCCTGCGCCTCCTGGCGTTCCAGAAGTGCGCTGTAGCGTGCCTGCAATTCTTTCAGATCAGCCTCGCGCTGGCTCTGCAGCCGCAGGGCCACTGCCAGGTTCTGCTGGGCTTTCCGGGCCTCGGCTTCGCGGGCTGCGGCCTGCTCCAGCGCTTGTGCCTGGCGCGCGGCCTCTGCATCCTGGTCCGCCGCCTTTGCAGCCAGTGCTGCGGCCTCGGCACGCGCGCTGTCACGCTCCGCAACCGCCTGCTCCCGCGCCTGTGCCTGGCGAGCCGCCTCTGCATCCTGGTCCGCAACCTTCGCAGCCAGCTCCGCGGCTTCGGCACGCGCGCTGTCACGCTCCGCAACCGCCTGCTCCAGCGCCTGTGCCTGGCGCGCCGTCTCCGCATCCTGTTCCGCAACCTTCGCAGCCAGTGCTGCGGCCTCGGTGCGTGCGCTGTCACGTTCCGCAACCGCCTGCTTCCGCGCCTGCGCCTGGTGCCCGGCCTTTGCTTCCAGCTCGGCAGAACGGAGTTCACTTGCCTGCTGTGCGGCCCCGGTTGCAGCCAGTTTTTTTTCCAGATCAGCCACCTGAAGAACGAGCGGTTCCTGCTCCAGAAAACAGGCCGGGAAATCAGGGTCTTGGTTTTCCGTATGCCGCAACCGCCACCCTGCAGTGTGCAGACGCTGCAGAATCTCCGCCATGGGCTCGCTGCCTTCGTAGAGCGGGGCAGCAGGGAGGGAAAGGTAGAGATGCTGGAATTTGGAGAGCAGGCCGGAAGCCTGCAGCTGGCGAAGGATTTCGGCTTCCTGGCCGGGGCAATCAATTGCCAGAAGGTTGCAGCCAGGCCCGGTCCGCTCCGGCATATCAAGCAGGCTGGTTACGGGCTCGGCTTTCACCTGCACTGTATCGGTCTGGCGCAGGCCGGGGAAAACTTTTTCCAGCCCGTCCGGCCGGCAGCAGCTGGACAGGGAGCGGATGTTGAAGATGTGAAAGGGGCGCTCTCCGGACTCGTCCGCGACCGCTGCTTCGCGCAGTTGAACGCCGGCAGCAATGCAGGCCGGTCTGAGTGCTGCAGCCCTTTCCGGGTCTGCTTCGGTCAAGAGAATATGTTCAGCACCGCTGTCCAGGCAGGCTTTGACGGTATCCGGACCGGCTTTGCCGGCCCCCAGATAGACCAGTGTGCCGAGGCCGCCTGATTGGCTGATCCGGGAAAGCTGTTTCTGGAAGAAGGTGCTGTTTTGCATGTTATTTGCGGCCCTGTTGGATCTGTTCCTGCCCTGCCTGGTTCTGACGCAGAGACCGCAGCGGGGCGATAAGGCGGAAAATTCCGGCGGTGAGAGAGTGCAGCCGCGTTTGCTTCGGCGTCCGGGCGCCAAGCAGGCGGTCTTGCAGCAGGGCCGTATGGGCTTCCAGGCTGCGGATTTTCCGGCCCGCGGCCTGCAGCGCCTGCTCTTTTGCAGCGATCCGCCGCTGCTGTGACTCTGCCAGGCGGCAGTTCAGGATTTGAAGGGTTTCCAGTTCTTGATGCATCAGGTTTTTCTGCTCCTGCAGGAGGGCAGCCTGTGCGTCAGCATTCCGGTGAGCCTGTATCGCGGCGGTTGTGTTCAGGCTTGCGGCAGCGGAGGGCGCGGCAGGGGGCAGCGCGGCCTGTTGCACCGCTTGAGCCAAGCTCAGCACAATGCTGTCCTGCTGCAGGCAGGCTGTGGCGAGTGCCAAAAGAACCGGGTCGTCTGCTGCGTCGTCTGCCACTGGAGGGACGGAGGGTGCCGACTCGTCCGGGGCGCCGCCGCCGGGCAGGCCCAGATGTGTGATAAATGCTTGTGGAGAAAGGATAAACTGGCTGAGTCCGGCGACCGCTGTTTGTGCCCCCTCTTCACGGACCGCACACAGGATATCTTCGGCTTGTGCGGACCAGGCGGCCAGGGCGTCTGCCGGGGCCTGATCCTGCAGAAGCGCCTGGTACAGATGGTGCTCTGGAGTTTGATAAAGCAGCAATGCCGGGCCGCGGCTTGCCTCCAGCGGAGAGTTCAGCCGGGTCAGGCCGAAGCGATCGGATAACGCGGCTAGAGCCTGACCATAAGCCGCATCCTCCGGGTACCAGATGTACCGCGCCTCCGCCTTGGCGGCCTTAGGAGTTACATTCATTTGCACTGTGTTCTTGTATATGCTTGCGGCCTGTTCCAGAAAAGCAATCTTATTGTCCCGGGGGGAAGTCAACCGCTAAGGGCTTCAGGCATCCCTTCCTTTGCTGCCCGGATGATGGGGCGGCGAACCAGCAGGTAGAGCAGCGTGATCAAAATTTACATGGCCGGCAAGCACATGAAACGGTCGCCGCTCAGCTACAGTGCCCTGGCACCGCTGTTTGAAGGCTGGGTCGAACGCGTTTCGGAACCAGAGCAGGCCGATTTGTATCTCTTTACCCATATACTGGACATTGAAGAGGCGCCGCAGGCGGCAATCACAGCCTGGCGGCAGCGGCGCAAGCCGATTGTGCTTTTGTCGGAAGAGCCGTTCTGGGATACAATCTGGGGCTGCCGGCCGCTGAATCGGGAACTGATCGTGGAAACCCGCTTCGGCGCGGTGCCAGTGATTCAACTGAATCATGCCACCACCAGTATTTTCCGTTTTTCTCGAATTCCCTATTACCTTTTGACCAACCACCGTTTTGCCAATGCCTATGCGGCCCGTTTCGCGCGCAATGCAGCATTGGACGCAGCAGACTGGCAGGCGTGTTTCGAAGCGCGCAGCACCGATATCGCATTCATGTTCGAGCGCCGCCCGGAACCTTACCACGCGGTGGAATGGCCAGAGGCCGGTATTATTGGCCTGTGTTCCTGGCGGACAGAACTGGCCGAAGCCGTGCAGGCCGGCACAGTGGAGCGGCTGGGCCAAAGCTGGCAGGACGGCCAAAGCAGATTCCAGCAGCGCAACTGGTATCTGGATAAGCTCACCCGCCTGGACCGCCGGGCCCGGATGCTGGGGGCGTTTGAGAATACCCATCAGCCGGATTATGTGACCGAGAAGATATTCGATGCATTCGCCTGCGGATCTGTGCCGCTCTATTTTGCGTCGCCAGAACATCGTATCCATGATTTTGGCTTGCCTGAGGGCGCCTGGATCAATTTTTACGGGCGGACGGCGCGAGAAGCGGCGGAGCAACTGGAAGGGTTGGGCTGCAGCCGGAGCCGGGTTCAAGGCTGGGGGCAGGACCGTTTCGCGGCTTACGCCTGTGCGCAGCGGCAGCTGGCAGAGCTGTTTTGCAACCCCGCGCTCTGGCTGGCGGAGCGTAAGCGGCTGGGTGCGGCAGTGAAATCCGCTTTGACCGGTGTTCTGGACGGGCCGTGTGAACAGTATCCGGGCAGCGGCACGGCTGCCTAATTTACCGTCAGAGGCTCAAGCTGCCGGAAGGTTGCCTGGAACTGCGCGGTTTGAAAAAACAAATTGAACTCACAACTGCTGCTGCGGGCGAGCAGGCTTGGATCCACAGGGATATGCGACAGCTGCTCCAGTGCGCCGCCGGCCGCGACAACAGGGGCGGCTGCGGTCTCGGTAAAGCCGCCGCTGCTCAGATAATAGCGCAGGGTGGGGGTATAGATCAGCAAGTCTTTGCTTTCGGCTGCCGCGAGCAGGCCCAGATAGCGGGCAGTGCATAATTGAGCCCGTTCCAGCCGGAACCCCAGACTGGCCCACAGGCCGCTGTCTCCGTCTTCCAGCGTCAGTGTGAAACCCTCTGCGGCAGGGGCACACGTCAATTTTGCCTGGCCTTCGGGGTCGGTGGACAGCCACAGTTTTGCGTCGGGGGCAAGCGGGCAATGCCCGGCTGCAGCGGTTTGCGCGGGGGCATTGTGCAGGGCTTGGAGCTGCGCAGTAAGGGACGCAAAAACTGATTTTGTCACGGTCTGGCTTTCCAGTCGTCTGAAGGAGGCAGGAAGATGTGCTTGCGGCGGTTTCTAAGTCAGTCGGCCGGTGCTGGAAACATCTATTGTGAAATAGGAAGATAGATCATAAGCACAAGCGAAGAGCGTTTTTTCAGGCGCGTCACGCGGACATTTTGGAGTGAGAGCATGATTACCCCCATCCTCCTTTGCGGCGGCTCCGGCACCCGGCTGTGGCCCCTGTCGCGCAAGAGCTACCCCAAGCAGTTTGTGCCGCTGACCGGGGAGGAGACGCTGTTTCAGGCCTCGGCGGCGCGGCTGTCGGGGGAGGGGTTTTCCAGCCCGGTGGTGCTGACCAATTCCGATTTCCGTTTCATTGTCACCGAGCAGCTGGCGGGTGCCGGCATTGATCCCGGTGCGGTCCTGATCGAGCCTGCGGGGCGCAACACGGCGCCTGCGGTGCTGGCGGCGGCCTTGTGGCTGGAGAAACAGGATCCAGACGCGCTGATGCTGGTGGCGCCCTCGGACCATGTGGTGCCGGATGCGGCGGCGTTCCGGACTGCTGTCACGGCAGGCGAGGCGGCCGCCCGCGCAGGCCGGCTGGTCACTTTCGGCATCAAGCCGGACCGGGCCGAAACCGGCTATGGCTATCTGGAGCTGGCAGAGGACCCCGGCGATTTCACCCCGCGCCCGATCGGGCTGAAACGGTTTGTCGAAAAACCGGATGCACAGACTGCGGCGCAGATGCTGGCCTCGGGGCAGTATCTGTGGAATGCGGGGATTTTCCTGTTTTCCGTCAAGACCATTCTGGCGGCGTTCCGCGCCCATGCGCCGGATCTGCTGGCGCCGGTGCAGGCTGCCGTGGATCAGGGCCAGCCTGATTTGGGCTTTTTGCGGCTGGACCCGGCGGCCTGGCAGGGGGCGGCGGATATCTCGATCGACTATGCGGTGATGGAGAAGGCGGCAAACCTCAGCGTTGTTCCCTTTGCGGGCGGCTGGTCCGATCTGGGCGGCTGGGACGCGGTCTGGCGCGAGAGCGGCCCTGATGCGGCGGGTGTGGTGACGGCCGGGCCTGCCACCGCGATCGACTGTGCGGACAGCCTGCTGCGGTCCGAAGGCGAAGGGCTGGAGCTGGTCGGCATCGGGCTGGAAAATATCATTGCCGTGGCAATGCCGGATGCGGTGCTGGTGGCCGCGGCGGACCGCGCTCAGGATGTGAAGCAGGCGGTGGCGGCGCTGAAGGAAAAACGGGCCAAACAGGCCACAGAATTTCCGATGGATCACCGCCCCTGGGGCTGGTTTGAAAGCCTGGCCGTGGGCGATCGCTTTCAGGTCAAGCGCATCCATGTGCATCCCGGTGCGGCGCTGTCCTTGCAAAGCCATCACCACCGCTCGGAGCATTGGATTGTGGTCGAAGGCACCGCCAAGGTGACGGTGAATGGCACCGAACAGCTGGTGAGCGAGAACCAGTCGGTCTATATCCCGCTGGGCGCGGTGCATCGGATGGAGAACCCGGGCAAGGTGCCGATGGTGCTGATCGAGGTGCAGACCGGCAGCTACCTGGGCGAGGACGACATTATCCGTTACGAGGATGTCTATGCCCGCGGCCAGGGCGCCAAAGGGTAGGGCGGCAAAGGGCAGAGGGTAAAAGGCGGGCGCTCCCGCGCCTGTGCGCCGCATCATAGATGCGTCTCAAAGCCTTGGGCCCGGCGCCGCTGGCGCGGCGCAGCGCCATGCGAACGCATGGCGCCGGACCCAACGGGGAGGATCAATCTGTGATTGTTCCGGGACGGGCGGGAGCCTGCCGCCCAAAGAGGCGCTCGAAAGAGAGGCCGGGAGATCCCGCCTGTTTTCAGCGGACCAGCCATTCCTCGACCTCAGCCGAGACCTGCCGCATCCGGATCCAATGGGCAGCGGCGGGCTGGCCTGTCTTCAGGCGCAGCTTGCCGGTCAGTCCCAGCAGCGCCCATTCCGGGCGGGCGGCGCGCGGCAGGTAAGGCTGTGACGGGTCATAGGCGGGGTTTTCCTGCGGGCGGCCTGAGGCATCGCGCAACAGGCTGCCGTAAGCGTCGCGCAGCCAGCGCCTCTTCCACTCCCCCATGTCGCCATCGCCCACCACCGCCGGGTTGCCGCTGATCACGCCCGCCGGGGTTTCCCCCGCGAGGGCCGGGCGGATTTTTGCGCCCTCCAGCACCACAGCAAGTCCGCGGCGGTCTTCGCCTTCGGGATTGCCATCCACCCATTCGAACCATTCGGCGTAATCGGCGCCGCCGCCGGACCAGGCGCCGGAGCAACTGCCGTTGCCATCCGATCCCAGCCGGAAATCGGCGCTGCCATCGCCTGCCAGCAGGTAATCGGCGCTGCCGCCCTGGATCTCCAGATGCGCTGCCGGGCTGGCAGTGCCGAAGCCTGCGCGCCCGTCTGCGGTCAGCGCCAGCGCGGTGCCCCAGGCGCTGCCGTCGGCGGAGATCTTGATGGAGAAATCGTCAGAACCCGCCAGCCCCATTTCGGCCCGGCCGCTCCAGTTCGACTGAAACAGCAGCGCGGCGGTGTCAGCGGCGGCGGCCTTGTTCACCTTGAGCTGATGGCCCGCGCCGCCATGGGTCAGCAGCGTCGCAGGCCCTGCAACCGACAGCGGGTTGGCGGCATCCGCCGCAGTGCCCACCCCGAGGCGGCCGAGGTTCTGGGTTTCAGCGGGCGGCAGAATCCAGCTGCTGCCGTCCCAGACCCTCAGCTCCGCGTCCGCCAGGCTCCAGGCGCGCCAGCCGGGGGAGGGCGCCAGGAACAGCCAGCCCTCGCCCTGCCAGACCGCAATCTCAGCCCCGTGGCCGGCCCAGGCGCCGGTTGGCGCTGCCGCCAGCGCATGGGTCTCGCCCACAGCCGGGCCGGCGGGCGGGGCAGCGGCATCGAACCCTTCGACGCGGAGCTGCACCAGCGCATCCAGCATCTGCAGCGCCTCGTTATGGGTCACATGTTTCTGCGCCTGGGCAGGCATCAGATAGGGCAGGGCAAGGATCGGCGAGGTCTGGGTCATGAGCAGGGCTCCGGCAGCGGCAAAAAACGGGTTCCGCGCCAGAGTGCCAGAGCCGCGTCAAACTGCGGATAACGGGGCGTGCGCTGCTTGCGCAACGGCGGATCGGGGGGGCGGGGAGCGGGCAGACAGGGCAGGACGTATGACCACAGCTGTTCCCGGGCCGTTTCCGGCCTGTTTTGGGTCTGTTCGTTCAATTGTCGTCAATCTGTAAACAATGTCCCTGATTTTGCCCGCTTTGCTTCCCGCATTGCGCCCCGCGCCCTGGCCAGTCTCAGCCCTGGGCCGCAAGCGCAAAGGAGCGGGGTTATGGCACTGGCATTCACCGGGCGGTTCGCCGCAGAGGATCTGATTTTCGGCGCCGATTTGCGCGATCTGGAAATCGCCGTGCAGGACGGTCAGGCGGTGCTTTATGCGGCCACCGGCATGAACGGCGGTATCAGCCGCTGGCAGCTGGATGGCTCCGGCGCCCTGCCGCAGCTGGCGGGCCAGCAGCTGCACGGGCAGGCCGGGATCCGCACCGGGGATTTCCACCTGGCCGAGGCCGGCGGCGGGCTGCGGCTGCTGCAGGGCGGAACCAGCCAAAGCGCGCTGACATTTTATGAGCTGGCGGAAGATGGCAGCCTGGGCAGCCAGGACCGCGATGCGCTGGCAGGCGCCGATGCGGGCGGCTTTGGCGCGGTGGCGGTGCTGCAGCTGGCAGATGGCAAATCCGCGTTTTATGCGGTGGGGGCGGCCAGCGGCGGTCTGCAGGGCTGGCAGCTGGATGCGGCGGGGGATGTGCAGGGCCAGGCCGGTGCCGCGGGCGGCCATGCGGCTTATGGCCTGGATCCGGCGGCGCTTTTGGCTTTGGTGCAGACGGCGGGCGGCCCGGTGCTGCTGGCGGCGGATGCGCGGGGGCTGCACAGCTTCCGGGCCGATGCCGCCACCGGCGCGCTGAGCCCCGGCAGCGATCTGGGGGCGGAACAGGGGTTGGCGGTCTCCGGCGTTACCGTGCTGGAAGGATTTGAGGCCGGCGGCAAATCCTGGGCGCTGCTGGGGGCGGCGGGCAGCAGCTCGCTTACTCTGATGCAGGTGGGCGCGGATGGCGGGCTGCAGGTCTCAGCCCGGCTGCAGGATACCGCGATGACCCGTTTCGGCGGCCTTAGCGCGCTGGAGGTGGTGGAGGCAGAGGGCCATGTGCTGGTGCTGGCGGCGGGCAATGACGGCGGCCTCAGCCTGTTCACCCTGACCCCGGGCGGCGCGCTGATCCATCTTGAGAGCCTGGAGCACACACCGGGGCTGGGTTTGCAGAATGTGACCGCGCTGGAGGCGGCGGCGGTTGGCGGCGAGCTGCAGGTCTTTGCCGCCTCGGGTGCGGCAGGCGGCATCAGCCGGTTCACCCTGCCGCTTGGCAGCCTGGGCGAGATGCATCTGGCGGCGGCGGGGGCGGCGCGGCTGGACGGCAGTGCCGGCAATGACGTGCTGGAGGGCGGCCGGAGCGGTGCAAACCTCTATGGCCAGGCGGGCGATGATGTGCTGGTTGCGGGGGCGGAAGGCGGCTGGCTGACCGGCGGCAGCGGTGCTGATACCTTTGTCATCAACCCGGCGGCCGGGGCGGTGACGGTGCGCGATTTCACCCCCGGCGAAGACCAGCTGGACCTGTCGCTGTTCGAAGGGCTCTACAGCACCGGCCAGCTGGATGCGCAGGCGCGCAGCAGCGGCATGGTGATGGAAGCGGGAGGCACCCGGATTGTGCTGATCAGCGATGCGGGCACGCCGCTGGAGCTGGCGGATGTGTTCGGCCCGGATCTGCGGTTTTCCTTTCCGCAGCGGCAGGAGGCGGGGGAGACCCTGCCGGGCGGCAGTTTCTACGGCGGCAGCGGCGCTGACCGGCTGGACGGCACCGGCGGCGATGACCTGCTGAGCGGCGAGGGCGGCAACGACCGGCTGGACGGGGGGCGCGGCAATGACAGTCTTGAAGGCGGCATCGGCAACGACCTGCTGGAGGGCGGGTCGGGCAATGACCGGCTGGAGGGCGGCAGCGGCGCCGACAGCCTGAAGGGCGGCAGCGGCAATGATGTGCTGGAGGGCGGATCCGGCAATGACCGGCTTTATGGCGGCGGCGGCAGCGACAGGCTGAAGGGCAGCAGCGGCAATGACCTGCTGAAAGGCGGCGGCAGCGATGACAGGCTTTATGGCGGCAGCGGCGCCGACAGTCTCAAGGGCGGCGGCGGTCAGGACCTGCTGTCCGGGCAGGGCGGCCGCGATCTGCTGCAGGGCGGCGGCGGCAGCGACACCCTGTCCGGCGGCGGCGGCAAGGACCAGCTCAAGGGCCAGGGCGGGCATGATGACTTGAAGGGCGGCGGCGGCAAGGACAGCCTGAAGGGCGGGGCGGGGCGCGATACGCTGGACGGCGGCAAGGGCCGCGACCAGCTCAAGGGCCAGGGCGGCGATGACCGCCTGGAGGGCGGCAAGGGGCATGACCTGCTCAGCGGCGGCGGTGGCGAGGATGTCTTTGTCTTTGCCCGCGGCCACGGGCGCGACACCATTTCCGACTTCCGCCCCGGCCGCGACCTGATTGATCTGCAGGGGGCTGCGGCGGACGGGTTTGCGGATCTGGACATCAGCCGTCAGGACGGCGGAGCGCTGATCCTCACCGGCTCGGGCAGGATCTTTCTGGAAGACCTGAACCCGGGCCGGCTGGATGCGGATGACTTTCTGTTTTGAGGATGGCCGGGGCTAAGGATGACGCTGGTTGAATGTGACACTGGCAGGATATGCCGAACGTATACACTTTTGACATTGGGGTCCTGCGGCGCCGGGCCAGCTGCCGGGAGAGCAGTTGTGTGATGGCAGGAAGATCAGGGGCTTGCCGTTTGCCGGGCTGTTGGCGGCAGCCCGTCAGCGGCATCAGGTGATGCTGCACTTGCGCCGCGCTGCCGCTTTTGCGGGGCAGCGATTAAATATTAAGCATAATACTTATTACAGGATACCCCGTTGTAGCCGCAAAGCAGTAATGTCACCCATCGGCAAAGCAGAAATGTCACTCTCCTTGCCGCCCGCTTTTGCAGCTGCAATCCGCAGGTGATACGCGGCCGTCTGCCCGGGTAGGAACGAATCGCAACCTTGAATAGCATTGCCAGGGTTTGGAGCGATGTTCCGGGGGGGCTCAGGTGCCGGGTTTTGACACGATGACATCCGGCCAGGGGCCAGGCCTGCCTGCAGAGAGCGCAGTTTGCTGCGGGCCGGAGAGCGTGCTGGTTGTGGTCCCTGCCCTGAATGAAGCGGCCGCAATCGAGGCTTGCATCGCGTCCTTGCGTGCCGGGGACGGGTTCATGGAGCATGTGCGGATCGTCATCGCCGACGGCGGCAGCAATGATGGCACCCAGGATATTGTTGCCGGCCTGGCGGCGTCGGATCCGATGCTGCAGCTTGTTCATAATCCGGACCGGCTGCAATCGGCGGGGATCAACCGTGCGGTGGACAGCGCAGCGCGGCCTGAACACACAATCCTGGTGCGCTGCGATGCCCATTCGGTCTATCCGCCGGGTTATGTCAGGCGGGTGGCCGAAGCCTTTGCGGCGCGCCCTGAGGCGGCCTCGGTCGCCACTGTGATGGATGCCGCAGGCCACAGCGGGTTTGAGCGCGCCTGCGCATGGGTGGTGGATACGCCGCTTGGCTCGGGCGGGTCGCAGCACCGCGGCGGCGGGCGGTCGCAATGGGTGGATCATGGCCATCATGCCGGGTTCCGGCTGGATTGGTTCCGCCGCATCGGCGGCTATAACCCGCGCTTCAGCCATAACGAGGATGCCGAATACGACCGCCGCCTGGTGCTGGCCGGGGGGCGGATCTGGCTGGATGCGGAAAACCGGCTGATCTACAGGATGCGGCCATCGCTGGCGGCCTTGATGCGGCAGTACTGGAATTACGGCCGCGGCCGCGCACGCACGGTGCTGGAGCACCGGATGCGGCCGCGCCTGCGCCAGCTTGTGCCGGTGCTGAATGTGCTGGGGCTGCTGGGCTGCCTGGTTCTTGGCGCAGTGTGGCCGCCCGCGCTGATCTGGCCTGTGGCTTATGCTGCGGCGCTGCTGGCGGTCTCGCTGACGGGCGCGCTGTGCCTGCGCGGCCCGGCCGGCCTGTGGGCCGGGGCGGCGCTGGGGGTCATGCACAATGCCTGGGGGCTGGGATTTCTGCGTATATGGGTGGCTGCTTGGGTGCCCGCTTGGCTGTCCGGGGTCATGGTGCGGGGGATGCAGCGGGCGCAGCGGATGCTGTCTCGTTCGCCGAAGCCCTGAGCCGGGCGATATCGGCCCTGAGCGGACGCCAGGACAGCGCGGCGGCCAGGACCGGCGCGGCAGCGGCGGCTGCCAGCACTGCCAGCGCTTCCCAGGCCAGTCCGGGGATCTGCGGGGCGGCCCAGATCCTGAACCCCAGCCCGGCGGCGATGCCTGCCGCCGCCGGCAGGATCAGCTGGCGCGCGCAGGCCAGGCGGTCCAGCGGCACGCAGCGCCCGAGATAGGCCCAGTACCGCGGCAGATAGGCGATGGCGAACAGGCTGCGGACCAGGATGGCTGCCTCCAGCCCGAACGGCAGCGCCGCCAGGAACAGCAGCAGCCCGATGGCAAAACGCTCAGCCGCCATGCGCAGCCGCAGGTCGGTCCGGTCGGCCACCATGAAGACGCGGGCGCCGCTGGAGGCCACCGCGTCGATCAGCAGGCCGGGCACCGCCAGCGCAAAGACAACGGCCACCGGGCGCCAGGGTTCGGACAGGATCCAGACAAAGGCCGCCTCGCCGGCCAGAGCGATCACCAGGAAAGAGGGAAACAGCAGCGTCGCCAGCAGCCGGGTCGAGGCAAGATACAGGGCTGCGACCTCTGCCGCGCCCTTGCCCTCCCGCCACTGCCGCGACATCGACACAAGCGTCACCTGCGACACCGGCCCGGCCAATGCGGTCCGGGCCAGCCGGGCGGCGCGTTCGGACATTGCCCAGAGCGACACCGCAAGGGTGCCGAACACCGGCCCGAAGGCCAGCACCGGCGTCTGGTTCTGCAGTGTCATGACACCGGAAAACAGCAGCGTGTTCTTGCCGAAGTGCAGATGCGGCCGCAGCAAGGGCCAGTCAAAGGCAAAGCGCGGCTGAAACGCGGACAGCCAGGCAAACCCGGCCGCCCGCAACAGGGCTGTGACCACCTGCTGCGCCACCAGCGCCCACACCCCTGCACCCGCCAGCGCCAGCGCCACTGCCGTCAGCACCCCGGCGATCCCTGCCGCCACGGTCACGCTTGAGATCTGATCAAAGCGGTAGGCGCGCTCCAGCGCAGCCTGATGCGCTGACGTCAGCGATAGCAGAAAAGGCACCGAGGCCAGCACCAGCACAATTGCCGCCAGACCGGGTTCGCCCATCACCCCGGCAAAAACCGGCGCCGCGGCAGCGGTCATCCCGGCCAGCGCTGCGCCGACCAGAAACAGGAACCAGAACACGCTGCTCCACTCCACCGGATCAAAATGCTGCCTGCGCACCAGCGACCGGCCAAGGCCGGCGTCGCTGACGGTATTGGCAAACAGCGGGATCACCATGCCAAGCGCCATCAGCGCAAAGTCCCGCACATCCAGCAGCCGGGTCAGCACCGGCAGGCTGAACAGCTGCAGCAGGGCCAGAACGGCGCGGGCGCCGATCAGCGCGCGGATGCTGGCAAAAAACTGCGCCGGTGCAGCGCCGCCGCTGCCGCCGCTTTCGCTCCGGCCGGGGCTGCGCCCCGGAAACGGCAGGCGGGCGCGCAGCCTCAGCATGTCTGCCCGTCCGCGGCAGCCGCAGCCGCACGGGTGTCCGGCTGCGGCTGGACGGCAGCAGGCGGCGGCACCTTGGGCAGCAGCGTTTCGTCATAGACCCCGATGCCGAAATCCGTCAGCACCCGCGACATGCGGCTGATCTGACGGTCGCTGAAGGCCTGCTGCCACTTGCCGACCTGGGCCTGCGGGTTGCCCAGCAGGCTGGCGTCGACGGTCATCCGGCTGGCCTTGTCGATCCGGGCCAGCGCCGCGGCAGGCACCGGACTGCCCCAGGCGGCAAACAGGCGGGCAATCTCCTGTTCCGGATGCAGGGTCAGCGTCTCATAATGCATCCGGACAGTGCGGGCGCGGGTCACCGGATCCTCCAGCGCGGGCTGCTGGATCCGGCACCACATCGCGACGATACGCTCCTCGTCTGTGTCCAGCGCGCGGATATAGCGGGCAGACTCTGCCAGATCCCCGGCATAGCGGCCGCGGGCCAGATCGGCCTCCATGCCATCGGTGCTGAAGTTCCCCATGCGGATTTGCGAAGCGGCGATGGCAAAGGGATGGCGCAGAAAATGGATCGGCGCGCGCCGGAAGGCAATCCGGCGCAGCATCCAGGGCAAAAACCCGTTGGCGCGGCAGCATTTCACGATCAGCTGCCGGGCGCGCAGGAAATCCGCAACCGGACTGGCCCAGCCTGTCCAGCCGTTGATATGCCGCCCGGACAGGACTTCGCGCAGCAGGGTCTCGGCCTCGGGCCAGTCCGCGCCGGGCGGGATGATCTGGCGCCAGGCAAAGCCGAAGTCGCGCACCTTTGGCGCATGATCCAGATGGAACGGCTCCCAGATGACCGCGCTGGGGGCGGCAGCGCACAGCACCTCGCTCAGCCAGGTGGAGCCGCTGCGCGGATCGCAGGACAGCAGCACCGCATCCTCGGCGCGGAAGCCGCGCATCTTCAGGGCGGCGGCAATGACAGGGGCGCGCAGCAGCTGTTTCACCGGCGGTCCTCCGCGGGCTGCGGCACAGGCGCGGGCGCCTCGGGGCCGGTCAGATAGCCCAGGCGGCGCAGAAGCTGCGCCCGTGCCGCAAGGGTGCGGTCGCGGCTGCGGCGGGGCCGCGGGCCGGGGCCTTGCAGCATTGGCCGGGCGCTGCCGTCCAGCACCGCTGCTACCGCTTGCGGCACCGTATGCAGCGCCTGCAGCAGGTTGCGGGCCCGCAGCATCTGCGGCGTCAGCGGCGGCGCCGCTTCGGTCCGCTGCTGCAGCACGATGCGGCCGGTGTCGACGCCGGCATCGACAAAATGCACGGTGATCCCGCAGCTGTCCCAGCCTTGCTCCAGCACCTGCCAGAATTCGGCCTGGGTGCCGCGGTAGGCCGGCAGGATCGAGGAATGCATGTTGAGCGTGCCGAGCCGCGGCAGGCTGAACACCTCCGGCTGCAGCACCGGGGCGCCGGTGACCGCGATCAGGTCCGGCTGCCGGGCAGCCAGCCAGGCCAGGCTGGCGGCGGCATTGGGGTTTGCGGATGTGTGCACCTTGATGCCCGGCGGCCAGGCCGCAGGCGGGGCGGCGGCGGCGTCAAAGGCCCGGGCGGCCTGCTGTTCAAGGCGGGTTTCCAGGCGCCGGACCCGGCGTTCCAGGAATGAGGCGCGCAGGGCAAAGGCCAGCATCCGGCGCAGCTTTTGGCGCCGCGGGACCGGGCGCTCAATGGCGAGAATGCCGCATAACTGCGCGCCGGATCGCGCCTGCAGCGCCGCCGCCATGGCGCGGCCAAAAGGCACGTTGTGGCAGATCAGCAGGATCCGCGCGCAGGGCTGCGTCTGCGCTTGTGGCGGTGGAGGCTGCGCGCTCATCCCGACAGCTCCCGCGGGTCTAGCTTGCGGAACAGCTCGTGCCGGGACTGAAAATGGCGCAGGAAACTGTCTGGCAGCCCCGACCAATGCGGCTCGGGGCCGTACTGGCCCAGCTGCGAGCAATGTGCCGCCAGCGCATGGGCTTTCTGCGCCCGCAGATCTGTGATCCGGACCGTATGCATTTGCCAGCCGAGCACCGCGCGCGTCATCAAAGCCACCCCGCGCAGGAAGCCGCCGGTATTGCTGCCCTGCCCGCGCCAGGAGCGGAAATCATAGCTCCAGACCGGGTATTCATAAAACGCGGCAGCCGGGCCGTCCCAGGCGGCCATGGCCCGGCGCGCGGCGCGGGCCAGCGCCTGATGGTCGGGGTGGCCGTCGCTGAGGGCGCAGACATAGACCTCTTGCGGCTGGGTCCGGACCAAGGTGTCCAGGATCGCCGCGCTCAGCCGCTGTTCCTGTGCGTCAAGGCGGCTGTCCTGGAACCGCAGGAAGTGCAGCGCCCCGGCCTCCACTCCCAGCCGGGCGCAGGCGGTGCGGGTTTCGGCCTCGCGCAGCGCCGCCAGCCGCTCTCCGGTGGTTTGCAGGGTCTGCTCATAGCGGTGCGAGGCGGAGCCGTCGGTTGCCATCAGCACGGTGACCGGGGTTCCGCTGCGCCGTTTGAGCGCGATCAGACCGCCGCAGCCCAGAGTCTCATCATCCGCATGCGGCGCCAGCACCAGGGCGGTCCGGTGCGCGGTGCGCGCGGTCATATCGCGCGCTTTCAGGCGCAGTGCTGCGTGAAAGCCGCGGCAGGCGGTCTGTTCGGCCTGCAGCCAGGCGCGCTGGCGCAAGGGCGGCGGCGCGGCGGGACGGGTCGCGGACGGGGCCAGCTCTGTCATCAGGCTGCCCCCGGGCCGCGCCGGCGCGCCGCAAGATGCGCCGGAAAATACTCGCCGCGCCGGATCATCCCAAGGGTCTTGCGCAGCACTTCCAGGGGCGGGGCATAACGCGGACCCGGTGCGGCGGCGGCAGCGGCGTTGTGCAGGGCGGCCAGCCGTTCCGGCACCGAGGCCAGACTGTGGCGCTGTGCGATGGCGGCCCGTGCCCGGGCGGCAAGGGTGCGGGCCGCTGCCGGATCGCGGCGCAGTTTTTCGATCACCCCGGCGGTGCCTGACGGCGGGCAATACAGCGCCAGATCGCCGAACGTGGGCGCCAGCCGCGGGTCCAGCACGCAGACGGCGCCCATCAGCATCGCCTCGGCCACTGTGCGCCCGAAGCTTTCGCTGGAGGCGGGGTGGAAGTGGTAGACAAACACATCAAGCCCGTCGAGGAAACCAGCCACCGGCTGTGCGTCGAAATCAAGGATCGTCCAGTCCGACAGGTCCGCACCCATCTGTTCCAGATCCGCGCGCGGGCATCCCATCACCCGGATCTCTGTGTCCGGCAGGCAGGGCAGACTGGCGGCAATACCGGTTGCGGTATCCGGCCATTTCAGCGGATCAGCCCGGCCGTGGCGGCCGATCACCAGCCTGCGGCTGGAGAAGGCCTGCCGTGCGGGCGTCCAGGCGGTGGGGTCGAACACATTGGGCCAGTCCAGGGCGCCAAGGCGGATGAACGGGGCGAAGGAGCGCAATTGCTGGCGGCACAGCCCCGACACCGGCAGCCAGAGCGGCCGCGCCCCGGTGGCGCGCGCCACCCGGCGGGCGGTGGCAATGGGATCATACTGCAGCGATCCGTCGCCCCGGAACGGCAGGTGATGGGCGACCAGAAACGTTTTTTCCGCCCGCAGCCGCAACGGTGTGCAGATGCCGTAGAAAAAGGTCATCGGATGATGCAGAAACACGCTGCGGGCGGTGACAGGGCGGTCTGCAGACGGCTCCAGCCGGGTGATCCGCGGGTCCGCGCACAGCGCCGCAATTGCCGGGCTGCGCCGGTCCGGGGCGCCGTCGAGATAGGGGCTGCGCACCTCAGCCAGGCCAACGCGCAGCCCGGCCTCGAGAAATGCCGCGATATCGCTGGCCATGGCGGCAGCAGTGCCGCCGCAGAACCGCGGGTCGATCACGCAGGCAGCATCCAGCATCAGCGGCGTCCCTCTGCGGCGCGGGCTTCGATATGCGGCCTGGCGCGCGCTGCCGTGCTGATGATTGCAAGCGGATCGGGGAAGACACTGGTTCCAGTCGTGAAATTCCCGGAATGCGGAATGCCCTGAAGTTCGGTTTTCCGGGCGTTTGTTTCTAAAACATATGACACTAGTTTACTCTCAACAGACACCCGGGGCACAGCGGCCGCAACAACCGGACAGGAACAACCGGACAGGGCAAAAACCTCGTTTCTGCTGCCGAAATGGTAGAGGCCTGCAAGTGGAAATCAAGGCCTGCGCTCTTTCCGCATTCCGGACATTGCCGCGGTCTGCAAAGGCGCCTGAGCGGCAGGCTATTGTAACCAGTTTTGTAAGACCCGGATAAGACATGACAGATTTTTCCGCTCCTGAACCGCCGCACGCCCGCCGCCCTGCAACCGCAGGGCAACGCGGCCGGAGAGGCCGCCTGACCGACCTCCTGGCTGCCGCCGCGGTGGTGGCAGTGATGGCGCTCCTGTCCTGGATCCTGGCCGGGGCGCCGGGCACAAACGGCATCGATGATGCGGCGATCACCCGCTCCTATTCCGAGAACATCGCAAACGGGCATGGCTTTGTGTACAACATCGGCGGCGAGCGGGTGGAGGGGGCGACCTCCTTCCTGTGGACCCTCATTCTGGCCGTTCCCTATCTGGGCGGCGGCAATCCCGAGACTGCGATCCTGCTGGTTGCGGCAGGGTTCACCGTTGCCGCGGTCTGGTTCGGCCTGCGCATCGCCCGCCGCGCGGGTGGCGGCCCTGGCAGCCCGGAGGGCACAGCGGCAGCGGCGCTGTCGGCGCTGGCCTTATGCGGGTTGCCGTCCTTTTTCATCTGGTCGGTCTGGTCAATGATGGAGATCGCGCTGTGGACGGCGCTGATCCTGCTGCTGCTCGACCGGCTGTCGCAGCTGGCCGAAGGGGCGGCACCGCCGCACATGGATCTGCCGCTGCTGCTGGCGGCTGCCGCCTTACCGCTGACCCGGCCCGAAGGCATCGCGGTTGCCGCTGGCCTGGGGCTGCTGGCGATTGTCCTGCGCCCGGCGGCCTGGCGCCCGGCAGGGCTTGCTGTTGTTGCGGCCATCACGGGGTTTGCGGCGCTGACGCTGGGGCGGATGGCCTATTTCGGGTTTCCCTTTCCCAATACCTATTACGCCAAGGTCTCTGCGGACCGGCTCCAGAATGTCCTCGACGGGGCCAAGTATTTCATCAGCTTCCTGACCGGGCAGCCCTTTGCCGAGGTGCTGGTGCCGGCCTGGCTGCTGCTGGCCGCGGTCAGCATCATTGGCCTGATCCGGCGCCCTGCCCCCGGCCAGCGCACCAGGGTCCTGGCGGCGGCGGCGGTGTTCGGCATTCTGTTTTCCTATGTGATGCTGGGCGGCGATCATTTTGCGCTCTGGCGGTTTTACCAGCCGGTGATGCCGATCCTGGCGCTGCCGCTGGTGCTGGGCGGGCTGGCGCTGCTGCGGGCTTTGCAGCCGGTTCGGCGCGCCACGGCTGTCGGCCTGGGCCTGGCGGCGCTGCTGGTTTGGAGTGCGGTCAATGCTATTGCCTACCGGCAAGAGCGGTTCCGCATTGCTCGCGAATTCACCCTGTCGGCCCGCGGCGAGGTGTTTGGAACCTATATGAACGGCTTTTCCCCGCGCCCCAGCATGGGGGTTGCGGCAGCGGGCGGCATTGCGCTGACCTACGGCGGGGAGCTGCGCGACCTGATGGGGCTGAACTGGGTCGAGATGGCCCATGCCAACCCCATCAAGACCGGCCTGCGCAACCATGCAAGCTTTGATGCGGATACTTTCTGGAAGCACCCGCCCGACCTTCTGCCGCGGTTCCACAAGCCCGGCTGCCAGCGGCACAACTGGACCGAGGCGGTGCCTGCCTCGGGCACCGGGGTGAAGCAGCTGTTTTTGCAGCCGCGGTTCCGGGCTGAATACACGCCTGTGGTGCTGGAGATGGACGGCGGCGCCTGCACCAACGCCTTTGCTGCGAACAGCTGGCTGGCGCAGGTGGAAAGCAGCCGGATTGTTCCGGCCGGCTGGGACGCTGTTACCCTGACGGGCGGCAAATAGACGTTTTCGTGGCCGGAGCCGGGTGCGCGCCCTAGTCTCTATACGATGGGAAAAGCCATGGAGAAATGTGAACCGTGCCACTGGTAACGATCCAAGCCGCGCTTGAACGGCAGTATGATGCCTGCATTGTCGGCTCCGGCCCGGCCGGGCTTGCGGTTGCGCTGCCGCTGGCCGAGGCAGGCCGGTCCGTTCTGGTGCTGGAGGCCGGCGGCCATGCGCCTTCCCCCGGACCCGGCGCCGCCCTTGAAGATCCCGGCGCCCATATGGCGTCCGCCGACACCCATTGCCAGGGGCTGGGCGGCACGAGTTCCTTGTGGGGCGGGCGGATTGTGCCGCTTGCCGCGCATGATTTTGAGATGGCAGGCTGGCCGCTGCCGTTTGCCGGTCTGGCGCCCTATTTCGCAGACGCTGCGGATTTTCTTGGCGGCCATGCGCCGCCGCAGCCTTTTCTGCGGCCCGGCGCGGCGGGGAATTTTGATCTGGACGCGACAGAGGTGCTGGCCGATTCCGGCTCGTTGATGCGCTGGCACCAGGCCGGTATCGATGCCCCGGGCGGCCCTGATGTGCTGCTGCAGGCCAATGCCGTGGGCCTGGAGTTAGGGACCGGCGCCGATGGCCGCCCCCGCTGCGCCGGTGTCCGGGTCCGGCAGCAGGACGGGGCGCCGGCAGCCAGCATCCGGGCCGGGACAACGGTTCTGGCTCAGGGCGGGATCGAAACCGCCCGGCTGCTGCTGGCCGCGCAGGCGCGGCACCGGGCCGAACTGGGCCATCTGGCGGCGCTGGGGCAGTATTATGCCGGCCATTTGACCGGCAGCATTGCCAGTATTGTCTTTCCGTCCCGGACAGACGCGGCGGAATACGGCTGGCGGCGCGGCGCCGCGCGCGGGCTCAGCCGGCGGGTGTTCCGCAGCACCCCCGAGGCCATGGCGGAAGGGGTCAATATGTTCTTCTGGACCCGCAACTGGCCTGCGGCCAATGCCGGGCACGGCTCGGGGATCCTGTCGGCGAAACACTTGCTGGCACGGCTGCGCGGACGCAGCACGCAAGAACCCGCACCGCTGGGACCCGGCGCGCCTGAGCGGCTGCAGCAAAGCCCGCTGCTGCCGCATCTGCGCAATCTGGCCGCAGACGCGGGCCCCAGCCTGCGGGCGCTGCCGGGCCTGATCCGTGCCCGATATGACCGCGGGCGGGAAGCCGTTGATCATCTGATCCTGAACGGCGCCAACCGCTACAAGCTGAGCTATCATGCGGAACAGGAGCCGCTGGCCGCCAACCGCATCGAGCTGGCCGGTCCGGTGCAGCCGGACATCCTGCCGGAAATCCGCATCCGGTTCGGGTTCTCCCAGGTTGATGTGGAGCGGGTTGTTCGCGGCCACGGGATGCTTGCGGCGGCACTGGCCGCCTCCGGCCTGGCCAGGCTGCAGTATGACGTGCCGCCGCAAGAACAGCCGCAGGCCATCCGCGCCAGCGCCATGGACGGGTACCACCAGACGGGTATGGCGCGGATGGGGCGGGATCCGCGCGACAGCGTGGTCGACGGCGACTGCCGGGTGCATGGGGTGCAGGGCCTTTATCTGGCGGGGTCGGCAATCTTCCGCAGCAGCGGCGCGGCGCAGCCGACGCAGTCCATTGCCGCCTTCTCGATGCGGTTGGCCCGCCACCTGGCCGCGGCCAAGCCGGCCCCTCGTGCCGCTGTTGAACGCGGCTGCCCTGCGGCAGCGGCCCAATGAGCGGCGGTCAAATGAGCATAGGCGCGCAGGCCGCAATGGCATCGGCGCCGGCCCGGCCCTTTGAATTGGTGCTGGCGGTGCTTTGGTTCCTGGTCACCTTCACCGTCTTCCCGAAAGATGAATACATCCTCTATCCGCTGGCGCTTTACTTTTCTTATGCGGTCTGGCGCGACCGCCGGGCCACGGTGCCGATCCTGGCCGGCTGCTGGCCGCTGCTGCTGCTGCCTGGCTGGGCGATGCTGTCATCGCCGCTGGGCGTGGTGCCGGACGAGGCCTTGCGCACCGGGGCTCAGATGGTGCTGACCGCGCTGATTTGTGTGCTTTTTGCGGCCTGGATGAGCCCGCGGCGGATTGTCCTGACAGCCTTTTTTGCAACCGGTATCTGCGGCGTTCTGAGCATCTTCTTCACCGCCTACCATGACGGAGCGATGACCGGCATCTTCGCGCATAAGAATATGCTGGGGGCCAAGATGCTGCTGCTGTGGGCGGCGGCGCTCTGCGTGTCTTTCGACCCCTGGTTCCGGCTGTGGCTGCGGTTTACCGCCCTGGTGCTGGCCGCGCTGGCTTTTGTGCTGATCCTGCGCAGCCATTCGGCCACGGCGCTGGTGCTGAGCCTTGCCATCATCACGATGATCGGCGGCTTCGGCTTTTTTGCCGGCGCCGGAGACCGCACGCCTGCCGACCGGATCGCCACCGGGCTGATCACCGCCGGTGTGCTGGCCATTGCCCTGCCGGTGCTGCTGAGCGGGCCTGACTCCCTTGCTGATCTGTTCTTCGACCGGCTGGGCAAGAGCCGCACGCTCACCGGGCGCACCCAGCTTTGGGCCTATGCCGAGGATGTTATCCGGGAGCGTCCGGTGACCGGATACGGCGGCGGCGGCTTCTGGCGGTACCAGGAGAACGACCTTGTCCGGCAGATTTTTGCGGCGTTCCACAAAAGCCCGAACCAGGTGTTTTCCTTCCACAACTCATTTTATGAAAACACCGTGCATTTCGGCCTGATCGGGCTGGGTTTGACGGTGTTCATGCTGGTCTGGGCGCTGGCCTGCCTGGCTGCTCAGCTGCTGCGCCGCGGCGGCATGCCGTTCATTTTCTTTCTGACGGTGGCGATGGTCGAACTGATCCGCGCCATGGTCGAAAGCGAGTTGATGCGGCCCTTTGTGCTGGCCCATATGCTGATCTGGATCGGCGCCTGCTACCTGGCCAAGCACCGGCTGGGCACCGGGCGTGGCCCCGTACAGCAACGGCCAGCCCCTTCGGGGCCGGCCGTTGCCTTTCGTACTGCGGATCTGGCGGTTCAGAACAGATCGTAGACGCCGGTCTCTGCCGCAAACCAGCTGACGTCTTCACGCTTGTGCCAGGTTTCATTATCCGCGGATTTCTCTTCCTGGGCAAAGATCGAGATACCGTTGCTGTCAAAATCGCGCAGACGCAACGCAGCAGGGTCCTGGCCATTGGTTGACGTCATGGAGGCGAGGAATGCCAGCTCATCGAAGTCGTCCGGATCGACATCCACCTGCGAGGCTTTGCGTTTCACGCCGGTCATGTTCCCGGCTTGCAAGCCTTCGCCTTCGCCCACTTCCATTGCCATCACATAGACGGTCTCCGGTGCGAAGGCACCGCCGCTGTTATCCTGCTGCCGCTGCAGCGAGATTTCGACGGAATCGTTGCCGGACACCTCGTTGCGGACGGTGATCGCTTCGGAGGCGTTATGGCTGCCGATCTGGGTGAAGACAGCGATTTCGCCGTCAAACCCGGAGAAATCGACGGTGGCCTTGCCATTCTTGTCCGTTTTCACCTGCACCGCGGTGACCTGGCGTCCGTCTTCCAGCTCGTAGGTGCCGCTCGACATGGCAACCCAGCTCACCGATTCCGTTGCGTGCTTGCCGTTCAGATAATCCCATTCCTCGATCTGCATCTTGAACCCGTCGTCGGTTGCCGCCTTGACCCGGGCAAAGGCCGGCGCCCCGCCGTTCGATGTCAGCGGCCCCATGATCACCACCGGATTGTCGATGTCTTCGGCAAACTCGGTGCTGAACCAGTTGTTGCGGGATCCTTGATTGAAGGTTGCGGTGCCAACCTGCAGCACGGCTTCAGCATCGCCGCCTGTATCCGGATCCGGCGTCGGTTCCGGGGTCGGATCCGGGTCCGGCTTGGGATCCGGGTCCGGAGTCGGTTTCGGATCCGGGGTGCCGCCGCCGGCTTCGGTATAGCCGTCGAAAATCTCAACCTTGCTGGAGGGCAGCTTGAAATCGGTGATCTCATACTGCTCCAGGAACTCGTCGGTATAGCCTTCGAGCTTGATGTCGATGCGGTAGGAGAAATGCTCGGCGGTGACGCGGTCGGTGATCCAGATCGCAATCGGCATGATCCAGCCGTCGCCATCGCGCATCGCGCCATTAATGGCAATCATTTCTTCAGGGTCGGGCTGGCCCAGATCGTTGTCATTGCTGTCGATGCCGTCGCGGGTGGCGACCGAAACCTCCGCCCAGACGTTCGAGCCCAGCCGCAACTCTCCGGCGTTGTCCGTGATGGTGCCGGAGATCAGCACTTCCTTGTTGCGCGGGCCTAGGGTGAGATCGGCATTGGCATCCAGTTCCAGTACCGGCCTGTCCAAGGTTTCAAGCGATGCAGGATCTACCGATTGCAGTCTTTTGTCACCATAGTATTCGCTGTCGGTTTTCTGGCCTACATCCTTGAACGTGTTGCCGATGTACACACCGTCATTGTTCACGCCCTTGTCGTAGATTGCGGTCGAGAACCCTTCGAAATGGGAGCCGATGATCGAGGTGCCTTCATGTTTGTTCGGCAGCACAATGGCCCTGCCTGCGCCATCATCGTCGGCAATGAACAGGCCATCGCGGATGACATATTCGCCGGTGTAATTGAAGACATCGAAAACCCGGTCGACCTCCCAGGCCGTCATGCGCAGAAAGTCACTGCGCAGATCGGTGGTGGTGGCCATGCTTTGGCGGTGGCCGGTGTCGATCATCGTCTCCACCGCAATTGCGGTGTTGTCATGGAAGCCGATGATGGCCGGTTCTTCGTTGTTCAGGACGTCTTTCAACGGCATCGGGTCGAACTGCAGCGCATCGCGGTCGGGGTTGTCGACGCTGGTTTCAGCAGCGCGGAACATCCATGCGGTATTGGCGTTTGCGGCAATGTTATCGTGCTGGACGATTTGCCGGGCCTGGTTTTCATAGGCCACGCCGCTGTGGCCGAAATCCGCTTTATGCTCATCGCGCGCAATCGAGAAATCCTCGCCCGCGCCGGGAACGCCGGTGACAAAGTTGCCGATCCACTGGCCGGTCTCATCGCCGTCTTCCGACACGATGCCGGCGCCTGCGATGTCATGCACAAAGTTGAAATCAACAGCCGCATGGCTGGAATGCTGCACGATGCCCCAGCCCGGGGAGCCGTGGACCGAGTTGCCGTTCAGCACCGCCATCTGGCTGCCGGCCTCGGTGCCGGTTTCATGCAGATGCAGCGGGTAGCGCGCGGCGACATTGGTGCCGACATCCAGCGGCAGCGACTTGTCGGTGCGGCCCAGCTCGCTGAATTCGGCGTATTGAACTGCGGCGTCGGGCGTGTGCATCATCATCACATGCCCGCGCACCCCTTCGGGGTTTTCGGAGGAGAACACAACGTTGCGGGTCTCGTTGCCGACAAAAATGTCCAGATCATGCCCCGGCGGGGTTGTGTGATCATGGCTCAGCGCTTTGTCGAGGGTGATTTCAACCCCTTTCGAGGTCTCCTTGATCGCCACGATTTCCCGGCTTTCATCCTGGAACTTGCCCTGTTGGGTGCCCATCACAACAAGGGTGTCGCCGACCTGCCAGCCATCGGTGTTGGCTTCAAAATTCAGGGTTTTGGTGCCGGCCTTTGCGTTGCCGTCCAGCGCCGCGTAAGCATATTTTGTGGCGCCATGAACTTCGACCTTGCCCTGTGCAATCAGGCCGTGGCTCAGCAGGTCAGGATCGATCTTGGTGTCGATCGCCCCGTCGGCAAAAACGATCGAGGTATTCACATCCGCCTCAACCGGCTTATCCGCGGTGCCGATGGTCAGATGCGAATTCAGGCCGGTGACGAAGGTCTCGACCCGGATATGGGTGTCCTGATCGGTGGCGAAATCAAGCCCGCCGTCGATGCGGACCCATTCCAGCCGGGCGTTGGATGTGGAATTGTACTCAACAGACACGCCTTCGGGAACGTGGACTTTTGCGTCTTTTCCCGGGACCTTACCGCCTTTCCATGTTGACGGGTCATTCCAATTGCCGGATTGTATTGCGACGTGGGTTGCGTCCGCGGGATTCGTAAACGGCGTGGTCATATCATGATGGGACATCATGGTATCGTTGGTCATCGCATTCATAGAACTGGGTCTCCAGATTGCCAGGTCAGGCGCGTCTTAGCGGTCTGGCAGATGGTTGTGTTTTGCGGATGCCGTGAGAAAGGAATGTTGACGTTGATTTAACGGCATCTTCAGGGCATATTCTTTGACCGCCGCGCTGCTGCGCGACAGGCTGTTCTCCCCCCTTGCCTGCTTCCGGAGACGCAGGCCGTGTCTCTTAACAGCCCTGCTGGCCTAGGGGAGCAGGGTGCAAAAAAACAGATGCCTCAAGGCGTTGTGCTTGAGGCAGGATCCCGGGGCTCAAAACTGCCGCCCGGTAACCGTTGGTATGATGCGCGGCTACGCCACGCGCAAAGCGCGGAAGCGCTGCGCTTGAACTGCATCGATGTTTTCCTCGTTACCCGAATTTTTTGCGAACCTGCCCCAACTCGCGGCCCATTTCCAGCGCGTTCAAATAGGAATTCGAAGTTTGCTCGCGCATGGGCAATAATCCGAGCGCGGGCAGCGGGCGTGCCGGCGAAATTATGCCGAACCATTCGCGTCATGGTATTTCAGAGCGCACGTTAATGCTGTGTTAACCAAATGGAAAAACCATTCCGGAATACGGAGTGTTCGGGGAGAAATGTTTTGTTTCAGGTATTTCAAACATCCTGGCAAATTGAATCGCCTGCCTGGCTGTCAAGGATGCCGGTCAGCTCCGGATTACGGAGTTGCGAAATTGCCGATGCGGAAGCCATTGACAGGTTTTCGCGCTCCGAATCGTTGCGCAGCAGGGCACAGACCGTGGCGGCATAGTCGGCATCCGAGTCGGAAACGGCTACGAAGCCGTCCAGCGCGCCGCCAAAAGCGTCCAATGTCCCGGGTGTCACCGCCACCGGCATACCCAATGAAAGGTAGTCCACCACCTTGATCGGGATGCCGCTGCCGGTCTTCATCGGCGCCAGCCCGACCGCTTGCGGCCCGCCAAGGGCGGCCAGATCGTCCACCGGCCCAAGCAGCACCAGCCCTTCGGCCTGCGCCTCCCGGGCGGAAACCGTGGCTGCGATTGACCCTGCGATCCACAGCTTTGCATCGGGAAGCCCGGCGCGCACCTTTGGCCAGACGTGCCGGCGCAGGAAGCCAAGCGCTTCGGTGTTGCCGCCGTGAACAGAGCCGAGAAACAGCCCGTGCGGCTCTGTGCCGGGCTCTGCGCGGGGGCGGACGGCCTGTGCCGCGGGCGGCATCCATTCGTGCCGGGCGCCGGGCAGCAGCGGCCGCAAGCGGTCGCGTTCGATGCAGCTGGCATGGATCAGGAGGTCCGCCGCCCGGCAGCGCTGCGCCTCTTCGGCCAGGGTGATCACCGAATGGTCGGGCTGCAGCCCCTGCGCGGCAAAGTTTTCGGCCCGCAGCGAAAACAGATCATGCAGGAACACAACACGCATGCGCGCCTCCAGCTGGTCCAGCAGCGGGCCGAGGCTGCTGTATTCCACGGTCAGCACCTCGGCGTCAGCTCTCCGCGCGCGCGCCATCACCTCCTCGGATTCCCGCGGCGGCAGCTCAACGCCAAGCAGGCTCGGATAGGGGCTGCCGCCCTGCCCGCTCAACCGCCGCCACCCTTCCGCGGCGGCCCTGCGGGCCATGCGCAGCCAGACCGCCGGCGACAGCGAAATCCGGGTTCTGCCGATGCGCAGCGCCTGCGCCCAGTCGATCTGATCCGCAAGATCCGCAATGCCGGGGTCGAGACGGGCCCAGGCCAGGTTGCCGAAGGACCGCCGCGGCGCAAAGACAATCCGGGTCGACAGCCCGGCGTCCCGGCACAGTTGCAGATAGACCTTCAGATAGGTGTTGCTGCCTGAGCGCGCGCCATCCAGCCGCCGCGCGACGATCAGGGTTGCGGGCCGTTTGCCCTCTGTCCTGCCGCCTGCCCTGTTCCCTGCTCCGCCGGTCACCCGCGCGCACCGATGCGTTTGCGCAGGGCCTCAGCCAGATGCCCGGTCACCCGCCCCAGGGCGCCAGGATGGCGCGCCAGGCGGGCCGCCGCCGCGCCAGGGTGCCTGGCTTTCAGGTTGGCCAGGACTTCCTCGGTGGTGATCAGGTTCTGCAGGTTGCGCCGCCGGGCGGCCAGCGGCCTGGCCGCCGCAGCGTGCTGGGCCGGGGAAAACCGGGCTGCCACCGCCTTGTCCGCGGCCAGCAGGGCGCGCATGTGATCTCCCTGCGCCCGGCGCGACACAGACCCTGCGCGGCGGGTATAGCGGTAGCCGGTCTCGCCGGTGAAATAGAGCCGCGCCCCGGCGGCGAGCGCTTCGAGGATCAGGTGGAAATCCTCGCCGTTGCGCAGGCTTTCATTATAGCGCAGGCCGCTTGCGGCCAGAAACCGGCGGGAGATCAGCGGCTTTGCATATCCGAAGCTCAGCTTGGCGCGGGCCATGTCGTTCAGCTGCAGCCAATCGGCCAGATCCAGAACTCCTGCAGGGTGCCGCGCTGCCAGCCCTGGTCCGGGCAGGGTCTGGCCAGCGGCATCCACCGAGATAAAATCGTCGATCACGATATCCGCGTCCTGCTGCTGCGCATGGGCATGCATCCGCGCCAGGCGGCCGGGCCGAAAGCTGTCATCGCTGTCCAGCACCGCGATCCAGTCATCCTCTGCCGCCGCAAAGGCCAGGTTGCGGGCGCCACCGGGCCCCAGGTTAACCGGGCAGCGGATCAGCGATACCCGCCCATCGCGGGCGGCGATGCGGGCCACCGTCCCGGCAGTGCCGTCGCGCGAGGCATCATCCGCCACAACGACGCTGACGGCGGCGTGTTCCTGACCCAGGGCCGAGCGGATTGCGGCAGTGATGAAACTTTCCGCATCATGCGCGGCCATGGCCACGGTGATCCTAGGCAGGTCAGGCCGGGCGGGCGGCATTGCCGGCAGCTCCGATGATGTCGTAATCCATGGCGTAGAGCCTGCGGAGCCGGTCTGCCACCCCGGCGGGCAGCAGGCTTGCATTGTCCGGCATATACCCGTCGCGGGCGTAGATTTCCCGCAGCTCTTGCACCGGCCGGTCGGCGGCATCGGACACCGGCTGCAGCGGCACGTCGGAGGTCCGGTTGACCGGTTGCAGAAAATACTGGTCTGCCAGCTCTGGCCCGATCACCCGGCACATGCCGGCATGAAGATTCTGCACCGGTATGGCGTCGGTATAGCAGACCCGCTGCAGATGCATCCGCTGCGGCAGCACATGGCGGTCAAGTTGGGAGAACCGGCGTCCCAGATAACCTTCTATGAAACTGCGGAAGGTTGCGGCTTCCGGCGGCTGGCCGGCAATCCGGGTGTAGCTTGCACTGATATCAGTGGCGCCGGTCTGTGCGATGAATTTGTTGCGGAACATCGACAGCGTTCGCTCGGCCGGGTCGCGGTAGGCAAAGATCAGATGGTCGCAGGCGGCCAGCGCACCCGGCGCCAAGCGGTGATGCTGGCGGATAAAGTCGATCGGGCGCTGATCCGGGCGCTTCAGCGCCCGGTGGGGGGAGCACTCGAGAAACATCTTCTTGAAGCTGGAGCAGGCATTCTTGCGGATATAGCAATACCCGATCATCCGGCCGCCGATTTCCAGACCGAAGTGGTTGCGGCCGATGCCGCGCACCGCGTCAAACCGCTGCTGCAGCCTGCCCAGGCCGGCCTTGTCCATGGCGGTGCGGTTGTCGAACATCATCGCGGATACCCCAGCATGCGGGCGCCGGTCAGGCCCGAGAAAACACCTGCGGCCCGGGCAAACAGCGCAATGCCATTGGCAATACCGCGCCTGCCTTTAAGGATGGAACAGGCAAACCAGCCCAGCCCCACCACAACCATGCCCGCGCCGCGCACCAGGCAATAGGCTGTGGACTGCAGCTGCGAGCGGCGCAGCAGCACGGTCAGCGCCCGGGTGTTGCCGAACCGGAGCTGCCGGTTCACCGCCCACCGCCAGGACAGCCGGTGCGGCGGCTGCCGTTCGCAAACCCAGGCGTTTGCCGCATAAGTCCCCAGACCGCCCGAGCGCGCCACATCCTGAAAGAACAGCGTGTCCTCGCCGCCGGTGAAGCTGAGCCTTTCGTCGAAGCGGCAGCCGTGCCGGGCCGCAAAGCCGAGGTCCAGCAGCACATTGCTGGTCCAGCTTTCCGTCCGTTTTGCACCATCCGCATACTGCCGTTGTTGGAAAAACAGTGTGCGCAGCCACCATTGGTCGCGGGCATTATCAACCAGCATCCGCACCGGGCCCTGCACAAAGGCAGCACCGGTGCGGTCCGCCGCCCGCACCAATTCGATCAGCCATGGCGGCGTCACGGTTTCATCATCATCGACAAAGGCAGCGAAGCCTTCGATGCCGGCTTCCTGCAGCACACGGTTGCGCGCCATCGGAATCCCCGGCCGGGGTTCATGCACATAGCGGCAGGGCCAGGGAAAATCGCGGGTTTCCTGCGCAAACACCTCCCGGGATGATGGGGCATCATCATTGTCCACGATGATAAAGGTCAGTTCCATGTCGTCGCGCACATCAAGCGCACGGCAGGACCGCAGGAGTTTGGTGAGCCCGTCAGGACGCCTGAAAGTACACGCACAGACGAAAATTTTCAAAGGCACACTCCGGGAAGGGCTCTGTCACAGGTCTGGCCTGGCACGGCCGGTACGCATGGGTTGCCGGAAAAGTATTCACGAGTGTTCAAGCTGTTGCAAGAACCAATCCCCGCCTGCCTGTCCGGCCGCCCGGGCCGGCAGGCCTGCGCCTGGATTGCGGGTGCCAGCCTGCTGCCCGGCAGCCCGAATTTGCAGAAAAAACTCGCCGAACGGGCCTGCGGCCATATTATTTGATAGGTCGAGGTGCTGCACGGCACGGGTGGTTTTGTTCTTAGGTAATCGTGAATGATCGTTTCGCATCGTCACAAGCTTATTTTTGTGAAGACGCTGAAGTCTGCAGGAACAAGTATCGAACTGGAGCTGGCCCGGCATTGCGGGCCGGATGATATCGTGACGCCGATCTTCCCGGGCATCCCCGGGCACAAGCCGCGCAACTGGCGGGGCTGGTTTGCGCCCTGGCGCGGGGTGCGCAGGTCCGGCGATCTGCGCAAAAACGTTCTGGAATGCCTGCGGCGCGACCGGATCTACAACCACATCCCGGCCCGTTTTGCCCGTGCCCGGCTGCCGGCGCGGATCTGGGACAGCTACCTGAAGGTCTGCGTCGAGCGGAACCCCTGGGACAAGACGCTGTCGCATTTCCACATGTTCCGCAATGCCGCCTGGCACCGCCATCACGATCCGGAGCTGACGCTGGACCGCTATCTTGAAAACCGCATCTTCTGTCATAATGCGCCGTTTTATTGCGATACCAGAGGCAAGCCGCTTGTCGACCGTGTGCTGCGCTATGACCGTCTCGACGCGGAGCTTGCCGGTCTCTTTGCCGAAATAGGGGTGCCGTTTGAAGGGCTGCCGCAGGCAAAATCCACCCTGCGCCCGGACAAGCGGCCCTACCGCGAGGTCTTCAGCCCGCGGCAAACCCGCATCATTGCCGATGCGTTCGAACATGAAATTTCCTTGCATGGATGGGAGTATTGACGTGGCGACCATAACAAACCCGGGCGGATGTTCCGGCCGTTTCAAGAAGCGTGTTCTCGCACCCGCAGCGCTTGGGCTGTCCTGCCTGCTGATGACAGGGGCAGCGGCCGGGCAGATCGACGGGAAACCGGCAGGGGTACCGTTCCGGACGGTGTTCCCGATCAGCGGCCCCGGAACAAACTGGTGGCGTGCTGAATATGACCATCCCGCCGGCTGGTTTCAGACCGCCTGGCGCAAAGGCGCGGTAGAATTCGGAGCGGCAGGTGTGCGTATGCATCTTGCGCCCTCGGCCCCTGCGGACCGCGTGGCCATTGACGATATCCAATCGGACGACGGATCGCTGCTGGAGGCCGGGAAAACCTCAAAAGAATTTGTCAGCGGGCAGGTTCAGCGGCGCAACTGGTACGGCTATGGCCGCTACGAAGTCATCATGCAGGCGGCAGCCGGCAAAGGACTGATTTCAGCCTTCTATCTTTATACCGGTCCGCATTTCGGCCACAGCCATGAAGAAATCACTCTTGAGATTCTCGGCAAAAACACCGGCAAAGCGCATTTCAACCGCTTCCGCGATGGCGCGCCGCTGGAACAGCCGCCCTGGGTCGATCTGGGTTTTGACGCCGCAGCGGCGCCGCGCCTTTATACAATTGACTGGTCCGAAGAGGCCATCATCTGGTCCGCGGGCGGCACCGAGCTGTTCCGTCTGACCGGGGCGGAGCAGGTGCCGCGGCCGCCGATGAAGATTTACTTCGATCTCTGGGCAGGCGGTGAAAAACAGGCGCATTGGTCGGGCGTCGCGCCCAAGGACACCAGTGCTTCGGCGCTGGTGCAATGCGCCTCCTATACGCCGCCCGAAGGCGGCACACCGTCCTGCAGCGAGCTGATGACGGCGGAATAGAGTCTGGATCCGGCCTGAAACCCGCAGGCCGGGCGCAAGCTCAGGCTCTGCGGGACCGGTTTCTCAAGCTCCCGGCGGGCGCGGTCCCGGGCGGCCGGGTTCCCGGGACGGGATTACTGGGTGGTGAGTGTGAAATCCAGCGACACCTCAAAGACGTCGCCCGGCCGGATTGCATCATCAGGCCCTACCGTGATCACCTCAACCCCGTCCGCAGTGCTGCGGCGGACTTTCATGGTGACGCTCAGCGGCAGATCCCCCAGCGCAGAGCCTTGCGAGGCCGCCAGCCCCAGGAACATCGCCTCGCGCTTGGTTTCCAGCTCGATCTTGCGGCGGGTGTCCTGCAACTGGGCGACCACCTCGTGGCGGCGGTTGTCCACCGCCTGCAGCAGGTCGCGCCGGGTTTCGCCGATCCGCTGGCGGGCGCGGAAGATCGCGGTGTTCAGGTCCAGTTCCTCGGCGTTGAGATTGGCCAGGATGCGTTCGGCATCCACCAGACGGCTGGCAACCACGGCGCCGCGATCCACCAGGCCGCGCAGTTTATCGGCCTGGTCACGGGCAATCTCAACCTGCCGCCGCTGCCCCTCCAGCTTGCCGTTCAGCGCCTCAAGCTCGGTATGGTACAGCGCGATCAGCGCCTCGTTCGATTCAATGGTGCGGACCTGCGATTCACCCCGGATATCAAAGATTGCGGTTTCTTCGGTCAGGATCCGTGCAACAGCCTCCGGACCGTCGGGATGGCGCAGGTCTTGCGGAAAGGCGATCCTCTCCGCGCCTGCCTGCTCGGCCATAAGCCGGGCCTGCCGCGCCCGCATCCGCACCAGCTCCACCTGGGTTCCGCGCAGCGAATTCACCAGCCGGTATTCGGTACCTTCGCCCGGCAACTGGCTGCGGCTGCGGTAAAGCCCGCCGGCCAGCGCCAGTGCCTTGCTGGCAGTCAGCCCGGGACGCCAGGCATAGGCGCCAGGCGCGGCGGCATCGCCGCTGACATAAAACGGCCGGTAGGCCAGGATCTGCATAGAGACCGCGGGCGGCTGGTACAGGCCTGCCGCGGCCTGCAGCCTTGCCGCGATTTCTGCGGCAAGGTCCTCGGCGGTGGCGCCGCCGGCGGCAATGCTTCCGGCAATGGGGATTGCCAGGCTGCCATCCGGCGCCACGGTATAGTTTCCGGCCAGCGCCTCCATCGATTGATAAGAGGCGCTCTCGTCGTTCCAGGCAACCACCCGCAGCGACACGGTGTCCTCGGGGCCAAGCCGGTAAGGGGCTGCGGCAGCTCCGGCTGCGGCCAGCAGGGTCAGCAGCACCCAGGCCAGGGCTGCGGCAGATCGCAGGGTCTGCATCATGTCTGTTTCCACCATGGTTTGACGGTTTTCATAAATCCGGGATACTCGTATTTCCGCTCGGCGCGGCGTTTGACCCCGGTCATCACCGCATAGATGTTCTGCGCCCGCAGATCGCGGAGCCGCTCAATGCAGGTTTCCACGGTTTGCTGGGCTGTGGCGTTCCACCGCGAGGCCACCACCAGGGCATCCGCATGGCGCAGGAAGCTTGACACGTTGCCCAGCGACAGCACCGGCGTGGTATTGATCAGAACATAGTCGTATTTGTCTGCCAGGCTGGTCACCGCGGTTTCGATCCAGCGGTCCGGCAGGCAGTCCAGACCGGTCCGGGCGGTCTCGGCAACCGACAGGAACCAATAGCCCGCCGGGGAGCGGACAACCCCGCCCGGAACCGGCCCCGCAGCCTCTGTGTCCCCGGCAGCCGGGGAGGGCGCGCGGTTTGCCTTGGCACTGTCCTGTGCCGCATCGACCAGGATGACCGACTGGCCGCGCGCGGCCAGCGCATGCGCCACCAGCGCTGCGGTCAGGGCCTTGCCTTCGCCCGGCAGCGCCGAAGTAAAGACGATAGTGCCGCGGCCGCGGTCGGCGGCGCCGGACAGGAACAGCGCCAGTTTGCGCCCCTCTTCGACCAGGGTGCGTTCCGCTGCAGGCAGCTGTGCGCCGCTGCCCAGGCGGCCAAGCAGCTGTGCCGCCCGTTTTTTGCGCAGATGCGAAAGGCTGCCGATGACCGGCAGGCCGGTCGCCTGGCGCAAGGCGCGGGTGGTCTTGATGCTGTTGCTGGTCAGCTCAAGCAGCAGCGCCGCTCCCAGTCCGATGGCCAGCCCCGCCACACCCGCGATGGCCAGCCGCAGCAGCGACCTTGGCGCACTGGGGGTCTGCGGGACTTCGGCAAAGGACAGCAGCCGCACCGACGGCTGCTGCAGCGCTTTCAGCTGCGCCGATTCCGTGGCCACCTTGAGGAATTCCTCATAGGCGATCCGGTTGGCATCGGCGATGCGGCGCAGCTTGGCCAGTTCGACCATATTGCGCGAGCGGGCGTTGACCAGCTGCTCCAGCCCCGTCAGTTTCTCTTCGATCGAGGCCACCACAGCAGAGGCAATGCTGGCCCGGGTCTGATATTCCGCGACGATGCGGGTGGTCTCCAGCGCCGCTTCTTCCTTGACCCGTGCAATCACCGCATCCAGCGCCGCCACCTGCGGCGCATCGGCGCCAAACTGCCCGGCCGCGCGGCTGCGCTCAATCCGGTGGCCGGACAGCTGCAGGCGCAGGCCGCTCAAAATCGGTGAATCCAGCACCTGCGAGGCTGCGGCGGGGCCATCGGCCGCCACCAGTTCCAGCACCTGGAGACGCTGTGCTTCGACGGTCACGATTTCTGTCCTTGCCTCGATCAGCGCCCGGCCCAGGTTCTCGATCTGCCGGTTCAGCCGGTCGGCATTGTCCTGGTTGACGCCTGCGACGCGGGTCTGGAAGTCCACCACCGCGGTTTCGGCCTCTTCCAGGTTATGCCCCAGCTCTTCAACGCGGCCGCTCAGCAGCTGCACCTGTTCTTCGATGGCCTGGCTGCGCAGGCCAAGGCTGAAGCGCGGGTATTCGGCGGCCACTGCATTGGCGATGGCGGCTGCAAACAGCGGATCCGCCGCCTCGGCCGACAGGCTGATGCCATAGCCGTTGCCGCTCTGTTCAATCTGCAGCAAGGCAGCCAGGCGGTCGGCGGCGGGACCGTATTGCAGCATGTCTCCGGCCAGGATCTGCGCCGTGGCCTCGGTGTCCGCGGCGGTTTGCGGCAGCGGCACACTGGCCGCCGACGGCTTGCCGGCAGCGTCTGCCGCAGGTTTGGAGCGGATCAGCCCGGATACGAACCGCTTGACCGAACCCAGCACGCGCAGCGGCAGCGGCGGCGGGCCGCCGGCCTCCAGCATCGGCGAGGTTTCATCGACGCCCAGGCGCTTCACCACCTCGATCATGAACGCCTTGGAGCGCATCGTCGCAATTTCCTGCTCGACCACCTGGCGGCTCAGCGGCACGCCGGTCAGCAGGTCGGCAATCGGGGTGCTGTTCTGCCGCGGATCCACCAGGGTCACCTCGGCGGTGGCGGTATAACGCGGCTGGATCTGCATCAGCATCACCCCGTTCACCACCACCACGGCCAGAAAGATCAGCCCGATCAGCAGCCAGCGGCGCCAGAAAAACAGATAGATATCGGACAGTTTGACCGCACCGTCGCGCGGCGTGGCATCAAGCGGATCATCCGCCATGAAACTGAAAACCCCGCTGCGCCGGTTCAATGGCCCGGTCCTCCGTTGCCCGGCTCTGCGCCCGGGCGCACTGCTTGTGTTCCATGTCTCATTTCAGCACCTCATCCCTGGCCAGATTGACGGCAGATCGCGGTCCAGCAGCGTTGAGAGACCCGCATTGCGGGCCGACAGATGCTGTTCCAGATAGGCCTGTGTGGCGGCGGCCATCGGCGGCGGCCGCCCGGCGGTCATGAAGCGCGGGCTGACATGCGCGAACCACCAGTAATGCAGTTTGTTCTCCACCCGCCGGGCCAGCGTGGCGGAACCGCCCATATGCTGCCGGTAGCGGCCGCGCACCAGATGCCGCCCGATCCGGTTCGCCATCCGGTGCAAGGCCGGGCGCGCGGGATATCTGGTGCGGTTGAACCAGGCCCGCTCGGGGTCGACCCGCATCGGATCGGCCCCCAGAAAATGCGTCACCCCGTCAACGCAGCCCTGAATATCGGCGCGGAAGTCCTCGAACAGGCAGACATGCACCCGGTCCCGGCCAAGCGCGCTGATAAAGCGCTGCAGGCCGGCCGCATAGCCCGATCCCAGCAGGATATGGGGATAGCGCAGGATCGCGGTCTCAAAACTCTCGGCGGCGCGGGACGTCTTGATCAGGTGCCAGTACTGCGAATAGGCGCGCTGCACCGGATGGCGCAGCATAAACACCAGCCTGGCATCGGGCAGCTGCGCCGCGATCCGCCGGGCCGCCAGTTCCGACATCAGATAGGTGGTCGAATCCTCACCCACCAGCCCGCCCGGCACCGGGCGGGGAAAGCGGCCTGCGTACCAGTCCTGATTGGCCTGCGCCCCGGGCCGCGGATCCCACCATTGCAGCGCACCGCCCTGCACGCTCAGGAAATCGGGATGCGCAATCGGGTCGTCGGCATCAAAGAAATGCACCTCATCCTGCGGCAGCGAAATCGCCGGGTGCTGATCGAGGATGAAATGCAGCGATGTGGTGCCGCATTTCGGCGCCCCGCCGATGATGAAATCGGGACCCCGGCGGGTACCGGGCCCGGCATCAAAACGGATCGGCGTTTTGTCGGGATGCGGAGCAATTTTATTCACCGGAACCGGTACCTCAAACTAAGCCTGAATATCCGCGTGGCAGAGAACGCGTTGCGGCGGCAGGAAAATGCGACTGCATAGAAGACTAGGGCAACACGAGAGGCCGGCAACGCGATTACGGCCGGCCTGTGGTCTGCGCGCCGCAGATTGGGCTGTTCCGGCTCCCTGCGCGCATCGCTCCCGGCATCAGTGGCAGGCTTGCGGCGCGATTGGACATCGCCTGTGGACAAATCGCCGGCCGGGCCGGATAGTGAACCGGTAAGGGATTTCAACAGGCTGCAGTGTGCCGGCAATTTCCGTCATCGTTCCGACGTTCAACCGCAGAGATTACCTCCTGGAGGCGCTGGCGGCGCTGCAGCAGCAGTCGCGGCCGGTTGATCAGATCATTGTCTGGGATGATGGCTCTTCTGATGGCACCAGTGAAGCCGTGGCCGCCGTCCGCGATCCGCGGCTGCAATACCACCGGGCGGAAAATGCCGGCAAGGCGGCGGCGCTGAACCGGGCGCTGGCGCTGGCCGGCGGCGATTACATCTGGATCTGCGACGACGATGACATTGCCGCCCCGGACGCGGCAGAGCGGCTGGCGGGGATATTGGACGCGGCCCCCGGGACCGGCATCGCGGGGGGCAGCTACAACCGGTTCCGCGATACCCCGCAGGGCCGCGAGGCGACCGGCCCCGGCTATTGGCCCGATCTTGGCACCGGCTCGCCGCTGCGCCATCTGCTGGAGGATATCTTTCTGTTCCAGAACGCCACCCTGGTGCGGCGCCAGTGTTATGACCGGGCCGGCCCGTTCCGCGAGGATCTGCCGCGCTCGATCGATTACGACATGATTGTGCGGCTGGCGGTGCGCTTTCCCATAGAGATGACCAGCCGGGTGCTGTTTCTGCAGCGCAAGCACGACGGTGAACGCGGCCCGGCCGGCCACCGCCACGCCGCCAGCGCCGCCGACCGCGTCTGGGCCGAGCAGGACAGGGCGGTGTTCCGGGGGTTGCGTGATCATCTGCCGCTGCCGCTGATGGAAGCGATGTTCACAGGCGAACCGGCGCAGGTGCGCCGCGCCGCGCATCTGCAGCGCGGCGGCGTCTTTGCCCGGCACGGGCTGTGGCAGGAAGCGCTGGAGGATTTCGAGGCCGCCGCCGCCGCGGCGCCTGCGGTGCCGCTGGCCCCGGCTGAGGTTGCGATCTGCCGCCGGGCGGTCTCCGGCAAGCACGGGGTTGTCTTCAGCCCGCAGGACAGCGCCCGCCTTGTGCAGCTGCGCCGCAGCGGGCGCAGCGGGTCTGAAATAACCGCCAGCCTGGGGCGCGGTCTGCTGTGGTCGCTGCGCCGCGCGCTGACCGGCTGCGATGCGGCCGAAACCCTGCGCCTTGCCCGGATGCTCGGCACCACCCGCCTGCAGCTGCGGCCCGCTCCCGTCTCCGATCCTGGCAGCGCGGAGCTGCATGAGAACAGCACATTGCCACCCAGCGCCTATAACTGGTGATTTGCAGAGGCCGTCCCTAGCTTTCCCTCCGTCCCAGGCCCAGCCTGCGCCGCCCGCGCAACCAGGCCTGCTCCAGCAGTTTTCCCAGCAGCGCCGCCGACACTGCGGGCGGTGACAGCCACAGCGCCGCCATGCTGCGCAGATCCCTGGCCCGCACGGCGTCGATCATCCGCCGCCAGACCCATTCCTTATGCACTTCCCGGCAATGGAGGCGGATGGCGGCACGGGCGCTGTGGTCCAGCTCCGGCGCGCTGAGCAGCCGCCGGTCGGCCTGCACCAGCGCCCCGAGATCATCTGTGCTGTGGCAGCCGCTCAGGGAGTTTTCCCGGTAAACGGCGAAATAGCCCCGCGGGTCCACCAGCCGGAAGGCCGCCCCGGCGGCAAGCACCCGGGCATAGAGAATATAATCCTCGGCCAATCGCAGATCCTCGGCGTAGCGCAGCCCGTTTTGCTGCAGAAAGGCGCGCCGCATCAGCGGTTTGATAAAGCCCAGCTCGCCCCGCTGGCCGCGGCTGCCATGCGTATTGGCGTCCGCAAAAAGCTCCAGCGTGATCTGCATCCGCCCGAAGTCATGCGGGCTCCAGAGCCGCCGTGCGGTAGCCGCAGGGTCATCCTCGGTGACCATGTAAAGATCATCCGCCAGGCAATCGAGCGCCCCGGCCTCGGCCTCGGCCGCCAGCCGGGCGATACGGTCCGGGGCCATGTGGTCATCGGCGTCCAGCACTGCAATCCAGGGCGCCGTGGCGGCCTCAATGGCGCGGTTGCGGGCTGCGGCGGGCCCGGCATTGCGCGGCTGGCGCAGCACCGTGGCCCGCGGCACGCCGCGGCACAGCCGCTCGGCCAGATCCGCAGTGCCGTCCTGCGAGGCATCGTCAACCACCACGACCTCAACCGGCACCGTCTGGGCAAAGGCCGAGCGCAAGGCCCGCTCCAGCGTGGCTTCGGCGTTATAGGCGGCAATCACGATGGTTGCCCGCGGCGGCGCTACGGGCGCGGCCGGCTTCATGCCGCCCGCACCCGCATCGTCTCGCGGAACACAAAGCGGCGGTCGAGCCGGTATTTGACCGCATAGCCCACAGCAAGTCCCAGCACCGCGCCCAGCTCGCGCATTGCATCGCTCTGCCACAGCAGCCAAAAGACGGTCTCGGTGCCCCAGAAGATCGCGGTCGTGACCAGCCCCATCGCGGTATACAGCGTGAATTTCCGGCCATGCGCGGCCAGTCCCCGGGTCGCATCGGCAAAGATCCAGCGCTTATCCAGGACATATTTCAGGGCCAGCCCGGCGATTGTGCCGCAGCCCACCGCGGCGGCAAAACCGCCCGCGCTGCTGCCGCTTGCAGCCAGCACCAGCCGCTGCACCGCCAGATTGGCCAGCACCGCCAGCACCGCAAAGGCGCCATAGCGCAGGGCCAGCGCGGTGCCGCTCACAGCATCACCCCGCCCAGGGCAAACAGAAAGATCAGCGCCAGGCAGACAATGGAAACATAATCCCGCGCCGCAAACACCACCGGATCATCATGCATCCAGCCGCGGTGGGTGATCATCACCATCCGGCTGAGCCAGAACAGCAGCACCAGGCAGATGCCCCACAGCGCCTCCGGATAGGCATAAAGCTCGCGCACCCCGCCGGTGTTGAGATAAAGCGCCATCACCAGCACCGACATATAGCCCGAAGACACCGCCATATTGGCCACCAGCGGCGTGTCCGATGTGCGGTAGCCGCGCCCGGCCACCGTCTTGTCCCCGCCGCCGCCTTCGGCAACCAGCTCGGCCTGCCGCTTCATCGCCGCCAGCGCAAAGAAGAAGAACATCGAAAACGCCAGCAGCCAGACCGACAGCGGGATCCCGGTGGCCACCCCCCCGGCGATGATCCGCAGGGTGTAAAGGCCGGCCAGCGCGCAGATGTCCACCACCAGGCGGCGCTTGAGCAGGAAGGAATAGACCGTGGTGACCGCATAGTAGAATGCCATCACCGCCGCAAAGGCCGGCCCGAGCGCAAAGGCAATGGCAAAGCCGGCCAGCAGCAGCCCCGGCGCCAGCACCGTGCCCCAGGCCAGCGGCAGCCGGCCGCTGGCAAAGGGCCGCAGCCGTTTGCGCGGGTGCACCCGGTCGGCGGCCAGATCCAGCAGATCATTCAGCAGATAAACCGAGGAGGCAATCAGGCTGTAGGCGGCAAAGGCCATCAGCGTCTGCACGATGGCTGCAAGGCCGAACTGATGCGCCGCCATCAGCGGCAGGAACACCAGGACATTCTTCAGCCATTGATGCGGCCGCATCGCCCGCAGCAGCGGCCGCAGACGGTCCTCCCTGGGGGTCAGGTGCAGCACGGTCCCGGTGGTGCGCTCCGCCTCTGCCGCCAGCCGCGGCGGCAGGCCCACGGTGACCGCCTGGGCGGCACTGCGCCAGACCGCCAGATCCGCCCGGGAGTCGCCGATATAGGCGTATCCTTTGTCGCCATAAAGCGCCCGCAGCCGTGCCGCCTTGGCCTCTCCCTTCAGGTTTTCCTGCCCGTCCGAGCCGATCGCCTCGTCGAACAGTTCCAAATGATCGGCGATACGCGTCACGATGTTCTGGTCCGAGGCCGAGACCAGCGCTGTGCGGCCGCCCTGCTGGCGCCATTCGGCGACATAGGCGATCACTTTTTCATTATAAGGCAGCGTCGCCGCATCAACCGGGCCGGCGCGTTCCAGAAACCGCTTCAGCGGCGCCCGGCCCTGGCCCAGCTTGCCCAGTACCGGCAGCACGCTGGTCCATCGGCGCGACAGCGCCGACCAGGCCGTTTCAAACAGCATATCCGTCCGCAGCAGGCTGCCGTCGAGGTCGACGACCAGCGTCAGATCCGCAATTCCGGCTTTGGTAAGGGTCCCGAGCCCCCGTGAATCATCCATCGCAATCCCGCAATAAAACAGAGTGGCGCGCACCCGGCATCCTGGTTCCAAGCCCGGCGCCCGATCAAGAAACATAGAGCAAACAATTGCAATGTCTTGCGTAAATGCGCGGGGCCTCCTCCAAACGGCCCTGGGCAATTGCGCACCGGAACAGATGCTTGACGCAAGAACAGGTCTCGTGATTACCTTTAGGCGAAGCGGGGGATCAGCGGCGGGACGTGTTCCGTTTGAACATCAGGTCCAAACAGACCCTGGCGCAAAATGCCGCCGGGAGCGAACGTTTTGCGGAACGCCGGTTTCGCCCCCTGTCCTTGTTTGCCCTGACTGGAGGCAGTGCTGATATGCGGTTGCCGATACAGACACTCTCATCTATCGCTGCGGTCTGTGCCGGTTTGCGATGATGTGCCTGCGCCGCCATATCCCAGCCTCTTGTGCGGCCCGTCCCGGAGCTGCAGCCCTGGGGCCGGCCCCGCCCGCAAAAGCCGCTCAGTTGACGCCGCGGTCCCGTGTTTGTTTTCCAGTGTCAGTTTCAGGTATCCGCCGCCATGCAGCGTTCTGTCGTGCCCCGGACTAAGGTTGCCATTGCCGTTTGCACCTATGCCCGCCAGGAGGACCTGGAAAGACTGCTGGTCTCCCTGCAGGATCTGCAGGCCGGCCCGGACCTGTGCCCGCGGGTGATTGTGATCGACAATGATTCCCGGAAATCGGCCGAAACCCTGGTGCAGAGCTTTCAGTCCCGGCTGCCCTGGCCGGTGGACTATGTGCATGAACCGCAGGCCGGCATCCCCTTTGCCCGCAACCGCGCTATCCGCGCAGCGGCCGGCGATGATTACCTGGCCTTTGTGGACGACGACGAGACCGTCGATCCGCAGTGGCTGAACGCGCTGATGGCGGTAGCACAGAAAACCGGGGCCGCCTTTGTCCAGGGACCGCTGACGATGACCGTCGAAGACGCCCGCGACAGCTGGTGGCTGGCCAGCGGGTTCTTCAAGCAAAAGAGTTTCTCCGATCTCAGCCCGCGCTCGGAAAGCTGGACCAACAACGTCCTGATCGATCTTGCCTTTGTGGCACGCCACAACTGCAGGTTCGACGCAACGCTGCGGTTCGACGGCGGCTCGGACACGCTGTTCTTTCAGGACGTGGTGGCGGCCGGCGGCACAGGCCGCTTTGCCGCCAATGCAATGGTCTATGAAATCCAGAAGAAAAGCCGCCTCACCTGGAAATGGGCAACACTGCGGCAGTACCGCTATGGCATCACCCGGGCCAATACGGTGCTGCTGCGCAAACCGCGCAGCTATGCCGGGCTTTATTGCGGGATCCGCGGCACGGCGATGGTCGGCCTTGGTATTCTGAAGCTGCCGCGCGGGCTTGTCCTGGGCCGGGCCGGGCTGGCCGACGGGGTGGCGCTGATCGCCCGCGGCACCGGCGTCCTTTCCGGCTTCTTCGGCGCCCGGCGGCGGGAATACGCCCGGTGAGCTGCCGCATCGACATCTGTGTCTGCACCTTCCGCCGCCCGATGCTGTCAGAAACCCTGGCCACCCTGCAGGCGGTTGAGCCGCCGCCGGGATGCAGCCTGCATCTGCTGGTGGTCGACAATGATGACACGCCATCCGCCCGCGCAATTGCAGAACAGGCCGCACTGCCCTTCCCCGTCACCTATATTCATGCGCCTGCCCGCAACATCTCGGTGGCGCGCAATGCCGGGCTGGAGGCCGCTTGCGGCCGTTTTCTGGCATTCCTAGACGACGATGAAATGGCAACGCCCGGCTGGCTGAGGCACCTCTATGCAAAAGCCGAAGACAGCAGCGCCGACGCGGTGTTCGGCCCGGCGGTTTCGATCTACCCCGAAGGCACCGAAGACTGGATGATCAGCGGCGACTATCACTCCACCAAACCGCCGCCGCAACCCGGGCCGGTGCAGACCGGCTGCACCGCCAATGTTCTGATCCGGCGCCGCGCCCCCAGCGTGGCAGGCTTGCGGTTCGACCCGGGACTGGGCCGCTCCGGCGGCGAAGACACGGTGTTCTTCCGCCAGGTCTATGCCCGCGGCGGGGTGCTGCGGTTCGCCCCGCTTGCGCTGGTTTATGAAAAAGTCGCCCCCCAACGCCTGTCGCTGGGCTGGCTCCTGCAGCGCAGGCTGCGGGCCGGGCAAAGCCATGCGCATGCGCGGATCCTGACCTCATCCGCGCCGCTGCGGACACGGGCCGGGCTACTGCTTGCAGCACTGGCCAAGGGCGGCTTTTGCGCTGCCATGAGCGGGCTCCAAGCCGCCAGCAAACCCCGGCGCAATTTCTGGCTGATCCGGGGCGCGCTGCATCTGGGCACCGCAAGCAAATGCTTCGGCATGCGCGAGCAGGTGCTTTACGGCGGCACATGACAGCCGGCGCAGGCCGCCGCTTCCCGCCCCCTAGACACATCTGGAACATGGCAGGCCGCCTGGCGCAGAACCGCCATTCTCCGCCGGCGGGTTCGGCTGCGGCAGCAGAATTCTGCTGAAATGCGGCTGGCCGGGCCCTGCCGATTGCACTGACACAGAAAATAGTGTCCGAAAGCCAATCAAAGGGCTCGCGCAGAGACCGCACACGAGGGGCGCAAAGGGGTCTTACGGGACACGCTTGGAAGATAACGTGTGTTCAAGCCAATGTGAACACAACATCTTGCGGTTTTTGAGGAGAGACCGTAGGATTTGACTATGAGAAGGGATCGCGCAATGATTGTGGGTATGATACATGTCTGCAACCCTGAACGGAGCCGCCTTGTATGAGACACCTGCCTGTAAGCGCACCGAGCTTTGCCCTCTGCCTGGGCCTGGTTTTGATGCTGTCCGGCGCCTCCTGGTGGCTTGCTGCCGCGGGATTGCTGCTTGGGGCGCCGCTTTTTGTGGCTGCCTGCTATGCCGTCTGCACCGCCATTCTGCCCTGTGATCCAGCCGCGCGGCGCCAGCGCCGGTAACCCGGCCGCGCGCCGTTTCGGGTCTCCCGCCCGGACATTTTCCAGCCCCCAGCACCTGTCTGGCAGCCTCCCCCCGTGCCAAAGCAGCAGCTGGTGAAGCTGCTTGTGACCGGAGACTGCCCCGCCCGCGGCCGCTGTTTCAAACAGGCCGCAGGCTTGGCTCTCAGCAGCCGGTGCGCTTGATCACCACCAGCCAGGTCTTGAACAGGATCCGCAGGTCCAGCAGGAAGCTCATGTTGCGCAGATAGTCGTCATCCATCGACACGCGCTCGCCATAGGTGACGCTGTTGCGTCCCGAAACCTGCCAGAACCCTGTGATCCCCGGGGTTTGCGCCAGATAGGACCCGGACTGGCTGCCGTATTTCCTGATCTCGTCCGCAACCACGGGCCGCGGCCCGACAAAGCTCATCTCGCCGGCCAGCACATTCCAGATTTGCGGCAGCTCATCCAGGCTGGATTTGCGCAGGAAATCCCCGAACCGCGTCACCCGCGGATCCTTGGCCAGCTTGCGGCTGGCCTCCCATTCCTTTGCAGCCTCGGGATGATCGCGCAGATAGGCCTGCAGCTTCTCTTCCGCCCCCATCACCATGGTCCGGATCTTCCAGCACTTGAAGCTGGTGCCGCCCCGGCCGATCCGGGTATGCCCGAAAAAGCCCGGCCCGCCGTCCCGCCGGGCTGCCAGCCATAGGATGGCAATCAGCGGCGCAATCAGCGGCAGCAGCGCCATGGCCAGCAAAAGATCAAAGACCCGCTTGCCGACGCGGCGGTAGATCCCCCCCGTTTTTACAAGCCTGGCAACAGCCGTGTCGGTCCCCCCGCAGGTCCCCGAAGCATCGAAATTTCGTAACGGAACCTGGTACTCAACAACATTTTTCATACTCACTACCCAAAACACCACATCAGGGCAAACTAGAACAACTTGATAAAATTTCCCCCCTGACAGACGTTATTCTAAGCGCGATTCTCAAAAAAAGTAAATTTTTAACTAAGAATTCAAGGTGAGCTGAAATTCAGGAAGACGCTGTGTTCCACGGGACCGTCTTGCGCAAACCCGCTTTCTGTTTTTTGGATCACCCTGATAACCTGTGCCCCGGGAAACCGGCTCTTACGCATTCATCTGCTGCGGTATGAACGGCCTGCGGCAGGCCTGACTGGCACGGAATTTGCCACTTCAACCTCGCCCCCTAATTATAGATTGCAGGGATGCCAAGCGCGCGCTTGGCCATTTAAAGATTGATTGGAAGATGTGATGAGTTTGAACCAGGCTTTGAAAACGTTTGGGGACGGGGGTGTTTCGGTGCCTCAGATTCCGCTGACGGGCGCTTTCACGATTGAGACTTGGATTTATTTTGAGCCCGGCTCGGTGATCGACCAAAAGGACGGGATTGTTTCCAGCGGCACCGGCCAGGACGGCAACGACCTGAACTTCTACGACGGCAAGCTGCGGCTCTATCACAATGCGCCGGGCGAGCCCCGGGCCGACCATGTGGTGGCCAATACGGCCGTGACAGCAGGCGCCTGGACCCATGTGGCAGTGACCCGCGACAGCGCCGGCAATCTCTTTGTCTATCTCAACGGCGTGCTTGATGCCGCATCAGCCGTGCCCTGGACCGGCACCTTCGACGTGGACGAACTGGGCACCGCGGTGAAGGGCAAAAGCTCGGACGCCGAATTCGACAATCTGCGCATCTGGTCGGTGGAGCGCTCGGCGGCTCAGATCGCCGCCGATATGGGCAATACGCAGCCGTCGGACACCACCGGCCTGGAGCGCAATTACAGTTTCGAAGGGACCAGCATTACCGACCTGACAGGCTCGACCGCGCCGGTGCCGGTGCCGCCTGAGGTCGCGCTGGTGGCCTCAGGCGCGCCGGTCGGCGGCACCCCCCCGGGCAACATCGCCCCCAATGCCGCGGATGACACCGCCGCCACCGCCGTGGATGCGGCCATTGCGGTCGATGTGCTGGCCAATGACAGCGATGCGGACGGAACCCTGGATCCCGCCAGCGTGCAGGTGACGGGGGCTGCCGCAAACGGCACCACCAGCGTCAACCCGGCAACGGGCGAAATCACCTACACCCCGGACAGCGGCTTCACCGGGCAGGACATGTTCACCTACAGCGTCGCCGATGACGACGGCGACACCGATACGGCGGTGGTGACGGTCACTGTGGGCACACCGCCCAACACACCGCCCAACGCGGCGGACGATAGCGCCAGCACAACCGAAGACACGGCCATTGCGGTTGACGTGCTGGCCAATGACAGCGACGCGGACGGAACCCTGGATCCCGCCAGCGTGCAGGTGACGGGGGCTGCCGCAAACGGCACCACCAGCGTCAACCCGGCAACAGGCGAGATCACCTACACCCCGGGCAGCGGCTTCACCGGGCAGGACATGTTCACCTACAGCGTCGCCGATGACGACGGCGACACCGATACGGCAACCGTAACCGTCACCGTCAATCCGCAGTCCGGCGGCGGCCAGGCTTTGAAAACGTTTGGGGACGGGGGTGTTTCGGTGCCTCAGATTCCGCTGACGGGCGCTTTCACGATTGAGACTTGGATTTATTTTGAGCCCGGCTCGGTGATCGACCAAAAGGACGGGATTGTTTCCAGCGGCACCGGCCAGGACGGCAACGACCTGAACTTCTACGACGGCAAGCTGCGGCTCTATCACAATGCGCCGGGCGAGCCCCGGGCCGACCATGTGGTGGCCAATACGGCCGTGACAGCAGGCGCCTGGACCCATGTGGCAGTGACCCGCGACAGCGCCGGCAATCTCTTTGTCTATCTCAACGGCGTGCTTGATGCCGCATCAGCCGTGCCCTGGACCGGCACCTTCGACGTGGACGAACTGGGCACCGCGGTGAAGGGCAAAAGCTCGGACGCCGAATTCGACAATCTGCGCATCTGGTCGGTGGAGCGCTCGGCGGCTCAGATCGCCGCCGATATGGGCAATACGCAGCCGTCGGACACCACCGGCCTGGAGCGCAATTACAGTTTCGAAGGGACCAGCATTACCGACCTGACAGGCTCGACCGCGCCGGTGCCGGTGCCGCCTGAGGTCGCGCTGGTGGCCTCAGGCGCGCCGGTCGGCGGCACCCCCCCGGGCAACATCGCCCCCAATGCCGCGGATGACACCGCCGCCACCGCCGTGGATGCGGCCATTGCGGTCGATGTGCTGGCCAATGACAGCGATGCGGACGGAACCCTGGATCCCGCCAGCGTGCAGGTGACGGGGGCTGCCGCAAACGGCACCACCAGCGTCAACCCGGCAACGGGCGAAATCACCTACACCCCGGACAGCGGCTTCACCGGGCAGGACATGTTCACCTACAGCGTCGCCGATGACGACGGCGACACCGATACGGCGGTGGTGACGGTCACTGTGGGCACACCGCCCAACACACCGCCCAACGCGGCGGACGATAGCGCCAGCACAACCGAAGACACGGCCATTGCGGTTGACGTGCTGGCCAATGACAGCGACGCGGACGGAACCCTGGATCCCGCCAGCGTGCAGGTGACGGGGGCTGCCGCAAACGGCACCACCAGCGTCAACCCGGCAACAGGCGAGATCACCTACACCCCGGGCAGCGGCTTCACCGGGCAGGACATGTTCACCTACAGCGTCGCCGATGACGACGGTGACACCGATACGGCAACCGTAACCGTCACCGTCAATCCGCAGTCCGGCAGTCCAAACCAGGCGCTGCAATCGACCAACGGGCAGGGCGGCGCTGAGATCGGCGGCCTGGTGCTGGATGAACCTTTCACAGTCGAAGCCTGGGTCTATCTCGAGCCCGGCAACGCGATTGACGACCGTGATGGCCTTGTCGGCGGCGGCCGGAATACGGCTGGCACGCAAATCTCATTCGACGGCGGGCGCTTAACCCTGAGCAACTCGATTGCCAGCGGCCCGACAGGCAATCTGATCACGGCCAATACTGCCGCGGCAGCGGGGATATGGGCCCACTATGCTGTCACCCGCAGTGTGGATGGTACGCTGAACCTCTACATAAACGGTGTTCTGGATGCGACTGCAGCGGCCGGCTGGACCGGCCCGATGATCATCAGCGAGATCGGGCGGCCGCTTAATGGCGCAACCGAGGGGCAGATCGACAGTCTGCGGATCTGGTCAACCGAACGCTCTGCCGCGGAGATTCAAGCCAATTACGATGCCGACATCGATCCGGCTTCGCCCAATCTTGAGCGCTCCTACACCTTTGACAGCAGCACGACGCAAATCATTGACGAAACAGGCCATGAGGCGCCGGTTGCGCTGCCCTCGCAGGCAGATATTGTCCAGACAAGCGGTCTGAGCATTGCGGATGCGGTGCCGCTTGCGGACACGCCGCTGGCCGACGACGACTATTTTGGCGTTCTGGAAGACAGCTCGCAGATCCTGCTCGCGGTGCTTGCAAACGATTCCGATCCGGAAGGCCAAACGCTCTCGATCAACAGCTTCTCGGCGCCGGCAAACGGCACCTTGCAGGAAATTGATGGCAAGCTCTATTACACGCCGGACGCCGAGCACTTCGGGACCGACAGCTTCACCTATGACATCACCGATGGATCGAATGTCAGCACAGCGGCCACAGCACACATCAATGTGGTGGAAAACCATGGCCAGCCGCAAAGCACGGTCAATACCAACATCTCCCCCGAGGTCGAGGGCAGCGGCGCCACATTGACCCTGACGAAGGCGGTCCAAATTCCACTGACCGCGGCCGGAAAACAGCCCCGCATCGACACGATGGAGACTTTCGGAGACCGGATGTTCGTCACCGTCGAAGGTGAAAATGCCGGTGAGGCCAAGATCTACGAGCTGGTTGATGACGGCAATGGCGGCCTGGATGCGGTTGTGTTCTTTGACGTGAACCCGGGCGTTCAGGCGGCGACGGGCCGCGATCTCGATCACTCGAACAAATTCCATGGCGGCCTGCGTGGTGTCGCCTTCCACCCTGAGTTCGACACAAACGGTAAATTTTATACGTCCGTCATGGAGGAACGCCCGGCAGTGACGTCCGGTCATACCTATCTGGGAGCGCCGATCAGTGATCCGATCGACGCTGACAGCGTCCTGATCGAATGGACCTACGACTTCACCCTGGGTGCAGTGGACCAAAACAGCTACCGCGAGGTCTTCCGGGTGGAAATGCCGCGCTATGACCACCCGGTCAAGGACATCAAGTTCAACCCGGATGCGCAGCCTGGCGACACCGATTACGGCCTGCTCTATGTCACCCATGGCGACGGGAGCGAGCAATCGGCCATTGCAGGGGGCGGGCAGGCGAACGACGCGCTTGGCAAAATCTTGCGGATCGATCCGCTGCAGGATGGCGGCAATTCTTACAGCGTGCCGGCGTCGAACCCGTTTGTCGGCGACCCCGGTATGCTGGACGAGGTCTATGCTCTGGGCTTTCGCAACCCGCATAACCTGACCTTCGCGGATCTTGGCGGCGGTCAAAGCCAGCTGATCATCTCCGATGCCGGGCGCGACAACGCTGAAGAAGTGAACCTGGTGATTGCAGGCGGCAACTATGGCTGGTCGCTGCGCGAAGGTCCTCTGGACCACATCGGGAACAACGTTGTCACAGGCGTCGGGCCGCTGCCAGCCAATGAAGCGGATCTGGGGCTGATCTATCCGGCCACTTTCTATGGCCATGACGGCGAAGTGGGTGAAACCTTTATCTCGCAAGCGATCGCCGGGGGGCATGTGATCCAGAACGGAACGGCGCTTGACGATACCTTCATCTTCGGCGACTTCCCAAGCACCGGCCGCATCTTCGGGGCCAGTTTCACGGATATGCGGAACGCGGTGACACTGCTGGATCCGAACGATCCGGCGCGGGATGAACCGGATGAGCTGACATGGGCCGAACCTTTTGAGATACAGCTTCTGTTCGATCATGACAGCGATCCGCTCACCGATCCGGTCGCGATGCGCTCGTTCACCGACATTCTGAACGAAGAGCCGGACTTCCTGAATGTTCTGTCATTCGCCGGCGATCCGCGGGCGGACCTGCGCTTTGGCGAAGGCCCGGACGGGGAGCTGTATCTGTTCAACAAGCGCAATGGCTGGATCTATCTCGCCGAAGACACCATGCCGGACGAATTCCTCTTCTAGGCGGTTAGAGGCGCGCAGCGCCGGTCTCATGTAGGCGGGCGCCGCCAAGACCTCTGCCGCGCCTTCCCCGCCGGTCTATCGTGCGGGCAGCGGCGATCCACCCCGGCCAGGGGCAAGACGAGGATCAGGGCCTTAGGGCTTTCTTTGGTAGATCCGGAAGCGGCCGGTATCTGCGGCATGCGTGTAGCCGCTGCCGAGCAAGGCTCTCAGCTCGGGAAACTCCCGGTCCAGCGTCTGGCGGCTGTCGAGGCCGGAGCCGGTGACAGCCGGCATGATGTCTTGCGACTGGACGAAGATGGCAAACGGGTCATTTGCTTCGAGTGACCGCATCAGCTCGGCCCGCGTCTGGCCGGCCGACCATTCCGCCCTTTGCGCAACGTTGTAGATGAACCGGCTTGCGGGTCTGCGTCCGGACTGGAGATAGATGATCGGCTCAAAGCCCCAAACATAGATCGGCTCATCCTCCGGGACGTGTTTGCGGGCCCAGGCAACGGCATCAAGGTTCGATCTGCGGTCCATGCTGCCGGTGCTGTACAGCTTGTCGGTCACGGCTGCTCTTTCCTGCGGCGGCGCGAAGGCAACGCTGGCCAGTGCGACACCGTTTTCCCAATAGCGGAGGGACGCGCGACTGAGGAACATCGGCACAACCATGGCGCAGAGGGCCAGCAAGCCTCCAAGCGGCCAACGCGCGAGCCGAATATAAAGCGCCCAATAACCCCAGCCCGCCAGGACAGCACAAAGACCAACCGTTGCCGCATAGTGATAGGGGAAGAACTTGGCCTGCAAGGCGACCCCCAGAAGGGTCATGCCAGCGACAAGAATGAGATGCAGGGACCATTTGGCAACGGTCCATCCGCGCAGCCCCAGCCCGAGAAAGAGAAACACGCCGGCACTGAGAACCGGCCAGTTCATAACCAGTTTTTTCAAACCATGAATAAAGAGGCCTGCGAGACCGGCCAGCTGATGCTGCACGTTGCCGACACCGGTATAGTTCGGGGTGAAGACAAACAGTGTCCAATAAAAATCCTCGAACGAGCCGGTGATTTTCAAGTAGAGGAAAAGCGCGCCGAGAACTGCGGCGGCCCCAAGCGCAAACTGCAGCGTCACGCTGACCGTCCCGCGCCAGCTTCCGCCGGCCTTGGCCGCGGCATAAAGGGCAAAGGCATAGCTGATCAGAATCCCGCCGCCGAGGGGCGGTTTCAAGAGGGCCGCACAGACGTAAAGCGCTGCCACGGCCCAAAGGGCCTGGGGCATGCTGCTGAGGCAGATCGCCAGAAGGACCAGCGCGGCGCCGAACACCTCGGGCTGGCCCACATGCCAAAAACCGTATTGCGTGATGCCGAACAGGAAGACCGGCGCGATGAAGAAAACCGCCCGCCGGTCAACCGCCTCTGCCGATATTCGATAGGCGGCCCACAGCCCCAGGCACAGCGTGGCAATTTCGGCAATGCGCAGCCCGGTTTCCGCCGGGCCGAAGAGCAGCTGCGCGCAGGCATAGACAAAGAAGATCCCGGGGGTCTTGAAGTCCCATGCATCCTTGTAGGGGGCGCCGCCGGCCAGCATCGTATCGGCCACGACAGCAAAGATCGCCTGGTCGCGGCCAAATGGCAGGACAAGCAGATGCAAGATGAAAACAAGGGACAGAAGAAGGCAGGCCAATGCGGCGGTCCACGCTGGCCAGGACACCGCGGCTTTTGTTTTTGATTGATCTAGCGCATTTGCCATCGGTCTCTTCTTTGCTGCGGTTGCTCATGAAATAACTGCTGCGCAATCCGGATATTATTGGAATTCCCCGGACGCGCCTGATCCGCCGTAACGGCAGGTGCAAAAAGATTAAGAAGCTGGTTTACTCCTGATATAATTCAGAATTTCCGGGCTGGCCGGTAGTATAAATATAAAAAGGCCGAATCGGGGGATTTTTTGTTTGAAGGCCTTAGTTGTTTAGCGGGTGAAGCACAGTGTTGCGGGTTGCGGAGTTTCGGCATGACGGATGTTCCTGATCGTTCCGGTAGGACAGAGGATGTTTTTTCAGGATCTTCCAGAGCGGGCCGGCACGCCGGGCTTTGGCTCTCAACGCTTTTGGCTGCATTCATGCTGCACATATTCTGGCTGCATGTTGTGGCTGAGGACGCCTACATCTCGTTCCGTTTCGCTCAGAACCTCGCAAACGGCCATGGCCTGGTCTGGAACATCGGCGAGGCGCCGGTCGAGGGGTATACCAACTTTCTTTGGGTGATACTGTGCGCGGCCATGCTGAAGCTTGGCCTCGAGGTCGAGCTTTACAGTACCCTTCTGGGCAGCCTTGCATCGGTCCTGACACTCCTCATCTGCTACGCGTGGGCGCGCCGGTTCATGCGGCTGCCCGCGGCAAGCGCGCTTGTTCCCGTTGTGCTGCTGGCCGCCAGCGGCCCATTGGCCGCCTGGGCGGGAAGCGGCATGGAAACAGCGCTTTTTGGGTTTCTGATCACGCTTGGGGCCTATTTCTTTGCCGGCTACTGGCACGGCCGGCCAGCCTGGTGGCTGTCCCTGTGCGCCGTCTGTTTTACCGCTGCCGCCATGACTCGCCCCGAAGGCGCCATGGTCTTCTGTGCGCTTGGCCTCATCGGTTTGCTGATGACGGCCGGAACGCCCCGGTGGCGCCATTTCATCCTGCCGGCTCTGATCTTCACCGCCTTGTTCGGAGCCTACTTCCTGTGGCGCTACAGCTATTTCGGATGGCTCCTGCCCAATACGTTTTACGCCAAGACGGGCGGGGGAAGCACGCAAATCGCGCGCGGGATCTCACATGTGATGTGGTTCGGCGCACTGTTTGCCGTTCCGCTTGTGCCGGCTTTGCTCACACTGATCCCCCAGGGTCTCAAAGCGCTCAGGCGGCCCGGATCTGCCGAAGGCATGCGTTTTGTCCGCGAGCGGGCCGCGTTTTGGCTGCCGGCTTATCTGGGGCTTGTTTATTCGGCCTATATCGCCGCCGTCGGCGGCGATTACATGGCCATGTTCCGTTTCTTTGCGCCAATCACGCCGATGATTTGCCTCTTTACCGGCGGTTTGATCGGTGCAGGCTTCGCAATGACACGCAGTTGGATCCCAAGAGCCGCTTTTGCCATCGGCATTGGCGCCATTCTTATTCAGTCGACCCCGGCCGAAGCAAAGCTGTTCCCGAAAATGTGGAACAACCATGGGACATGGAGGGGCATTGAAACCGAGCGCTGGCACGTCAACCGGCTGACCCGGATCGGTGAACATTTCCAGTCGCTGCGGACAAGCTACGATGACAGCATTGCAACCGACGGGATTGGCGCGATCGCTTTTGCCGCTGATATGAAAGTGATTGGCCTCCACGGGCTGGTGGACGTGCATATTGCCCACAAAGAATTCGGTGAAGGGGAACTCGGCTCCGGCCTGCCAGGGCACGAGAGGGGCGATCTCGACTATATCTTCTCGAAGCGCCCGGCGTATTTCATGTTCAACCGGCGCCTGTCAGACGAAGCCTTTGCAAGATCGCCGAAGAAAATGCCCGCCAAGGCGGCGGAGATCGTTGCCGCCGAATATGAACTGGCCTCCGACTATCTGGTGGATTCCGCCAACGGTGAGGCCGGCTATTTTACGTATCTGAAGCGTGTTGCAAGCGATGACTGAATGCTTTGGATCCGAGACAAGGTTTTAACAGGATGATGAAATCAGAAAACGCCCCCCGGCTGGCGGTGATCAGCATCAGTGCCGCGGCTGCCTGCTATGCGGTCTTCGTGCTGGCAACAGGGTTCGGGGATGTGACAGCGGGATTCTCGCAGTTCAGCGTTCTCAGCTGGATCGCCTTGTCCGCGCTCAGCCTGCTGCACTTCTTGCTGCGCTTTGCGCGCTGGCAAGTCTACCTGGTCCGGCTCGGCCACCGTATTTCCCTGGGGCCAAGCGCGCTGATCTACCTTAGCGGCTTTGCCCTGACTACATCGCCGGGGAAGATCGGCGAGGCCTGGCGCGCGGTTTACCTAGGGCCGCGCGGGGTCCCGTTTGCGCATGTGCTGGCCGGTTTTTTTGCCGAACGCTATACGGACCTTCTGGCAATTGCCATTTTGTCCTGCCTGGCGGTCACACTCTATTCCGGGCCGGCCTGGCCGTTCCTGGCCGGCACCGCCGCCCTCATCGCACTGCTGCTGGTGCTGCGCTTGCCAGGCCTGCCGCGCAAGGCGGATGCCTGGGCCGAGGCCACGCGGATGCCGCGCCTTGCGGCCCCGCTCAGAGGCCTGTCCAACATGCTGCGCGCCGCCGCCGATCTCCTATCTCAGAGGATCACTTTGTTTGCCCTGACCGTGGCGCTCGCCGCATGGGGTCTGCATGGCCTGATCCTCTTTGCCGTAACCGGGCTGCTCGGCTACGAGGCAGGCATGTGGCAGATGATCGGGATTTACGCCTTCGCAATGCTGATCGGTGCCCTGTCGCTGATCCCGGGCGGTGTCGGGAGTGCGGACGCCACCATGATCCTGATGCTGACCCTCGCCGGTCTCGACGCGCCGGGGGCAGCCGTTGCGACGTTGGTCTGCCGCGTGCTGACACTCTGGTTTGCGGTTTTGCTCGGGCTGGTCTCGGTCGGGGCTTTGAGCCTGCTTCGGCCTCCGGCGGAAGATCCGGCCGTTCAGCCGCACTCTTCCAGCGAGTAACCGTGCCGCGGCTGCGTGCAGCAAACGGTATAGTTGTTTTTTGAAGCCTGAAGCGCGGCAAGGAGTTATTGCCGCGCCTCATTTTTGATCAAGCCCCTACGCGAAAGTAAGGTCGATATTTTCGATATTTGCGATATCCAGTGCGATTGTCGAGAAGCTGTAGCTTGATACAACACCATTGGTGTCATCCGCATTTGCAGCCAGCGACATCAGATAAGCATCAACTTCGACTTGCATCGCAGCAAAGTCCGCAGCAGCCACCTGCACCTCAAGCGTATCGATACCTGACTGCCCGTCGATCAGATCGCGCACGCCATCCGCCTGGAAGTCGCGCCAGACAAAAACGTCATCGCCATCACCGCCAAAGGCCCTGTCTGCACCCTCACCGATACGGTTGATTTCATCATCGCCTTGGCCTGCAAAGATCAGCTCGTTTCCAACATTGCCGTCGATCGTGTCATTGCCGGCGCCCGCGAAAATGAAGTCGTCGCCCGGATTGGCACTGATGTCGTCATCACCGTCGCCGCCCAGAATCTGGTCATTGTCACCGCTGCCCGCGATCGTGTCATTGCCGCCGCCGCCGGAAATGAGGTCATTGCCGCGGTTGCCCGACAGATCGTCATCCCCTTCTCCGCCGATGATCGTGTCATCGCCAGCCGAACCTTGGATCGAGTCGTTGCCGCCCGCCCCGTTGATGCCATCATTGCCGCCGCGGCCAGCGATGGTGTCGCCGCCGCTGCCGCCGATGATGATGTCATCAAGGCCTGAGCCTTCGAAGGTTTCGCCCCCGTCGCCCAATATCACGGCGCCCGGCGCTGACGCGTCCGGAGCCGCAATATCGCCCAACAGAAGCTCGGCTGTCGCCATCCGGCCCTGGCTGTCAACAACGGTATAGCTCACAACGTCAAACCCGCCGGTTGCTTCCGCAGTGGCGGTGTAGGTGATCTGGCCGTCCGGCTCGACTGACGCCGTGCCAAACTGCCCGTCTGTAACAGACATGACAACCGGCGTGCCGGGGGCCTGACCCGGATTGTCGTTGGCCAGCACGTCAACACTCACGCTGCCGTTCAGTGCTGGCAGATCAGCGGTATCATCACTGGCCGAAAGGATCAGGGAGGAGATCAGAACGTCCTGATCGTCAAACTGCAGCAGTTCCACATCAATCAACAGGTCTTCACCATCCGGCCCCGTCACTGTGAGCGAACTTCCGTCCAGTGCATTCAGTGTGATCGTGTAATCCGCAGCCGCACCGCCGAAGATTGCGGTGTCGAAATCGAAACTGCCGTCGATCGTGTCATTGCCGGCGCCTCCGATGGCTGTGTCATTGCCCCGGCCCAGGTCGATGAAGTCATCGCCGCCGCGCGCATCAACCAGATCATTGCCGGAGAACCCGCGGAAATTGTCATCCGTGTCGCAGCCGATGAGCACATCATCTACCCCCGACTCGCCGAAGATGTTTCCGCAGGGGCGGATACCGGCATCGACATCGCTGGCAGCCTCGCCTTTGCCGATTTCGATTATCTCGACCTTGCCAGCGGCAGTAACATCGGAGTCGATTGTATCATCGCCTCCCTGATCCTGAGCGACGAAGCCGAAGCCGTCGACCTCAGCAAACAAGACTTCATAAGTGCCCGGCTCCAGGTCAGTGAACGCATAGAAGCCATCGGCATCCGTCGTCGTGGTGGAAACCTCGCCCGTATCAAGGTTCGTCAAAGTGACTTCTGCGTTGGCCACACCTGGTTCGCCATTGTCAGTATCACTGCCATCCGTGTCTTCGAAATACCGGCCTGAGAGCGAGCCGGGCTGCGGGTCGACAACACCCAGGTCGATATCAGTTTCCGTGTTCGCACCAACAGTGATCACACCCGACATGCCGTTTTCATCAACATCTGAATCGACCGCATCGTCCGAGCCGGCGTCCTGAATGGTGAATTCGGTGCCGTCAGGCGCCACACCCATGATCTTGTAATCACCGGCTTCAATTCCGTCGAACCGGTAGTTCCCATCGGCATCGGTGGTGGTGGTTGCCACGACAACGCCGCCGGCATCAAGCAGCTTGATCGTGACATCAGCCTTGCCAGGCTCCGGGACCACTTCTTGCTGGTCCTGGCCTTCAAGAACGATGTTATCGATGCGCACATATTCGTAGCCATCGCCCTTGGTCTTGATCGTGATGTCTTCCCCATTGCTGATGGCAACATCCTTGATGACATAGGTTGAAAAGCCGCCATCATTCGACCCGCCGCCGTCTGAATCGGCATCCAGCCGGATTGCTTCGACTAACTGACCATCCACTTTCAGCTTGATCTTGCTTTGGCCGTCGTTTTCATCCTGCACGCGTATCTTTACGTCGTAGACACCGGTTTTGCCGTCAAAGGTGGTGCACAGCGTGCCGTAGCACCCTGGATAAGCCAGCTTGACAAGCTCACCGCCGGACGCCTGGTTGCCGTCCACCGTCTTAAAGCCGCTCTTGTGCATATTCTCGGCTTCGATCTTGTAATCGCAACCTGGGATGGTGGTCACCTCCCCGTTAATGCCGTCGCAATCCAAATCGCAGAAAACGGTGCCTGAAATGGATCCCGTTTCAATTTTGTCACCCGCGCCAAGGCATTTGTAGTCAACCCAGTTACCTTTGACGCCGCAGGTCTTGACCACAGTCAATTCAACCCCGGCCGGGGGAACATCATTGTAGAAGGTGAAATAGTCTTCGCCCTGTCCCGGGGCGTCATGGCCTTCAATCTCGATTTCGATCAGGTAATAGGTATTGCCGTCCGAGCCTTTCAGGACGTGATAGCTTTCGGCATACATCTTCCCGCCTGCCGGTTCACCATCGACATAAGCGTTTTGGCCGTACCTGTCATCCGCGCGTTCGTTACTGTAATAGTCGCCTGACAAAAAATAGTCGTTGTCTTTTGTAGACAGGCATACCGTGGCGCTTGCCGGCATGCTGAAGGTGTCACCGTACCCAAAGCTGGATCCATTTCCTCCTTGATCCAAAAGATCTGCTTCGGTAAATGCAGTCCATTCGTAATTCCGGTAATTGTAGGTCACTTTCACTTCCCCCGATCAGGCGCAACTCGTTACAAAAAACGCCCCGGGGAAAGGCCCGGCTTCCAGGCCGTTTAAACGCATTCCGCAACACAGACTGCCCGCAAAACCGGGTTCGACGAAACCGGCTGCGGCTCTCACTGAGTAATGGAATTTGTTCATTTCGGCCAAGTACGGCTCGGTCTGTCCCCCGGCAGCGTGTTTTCCCAATTTTGAACCGTCTGAGACAACACTCCGTTTCAGACGGTCACCATACAAAAACTAAAGCTTATTTTTTTGTCAACTCCAGATCGTTTCCCGGCCAATAAGCGGCGCAAAAGTCCAGCCGGTTTGAGCGCACTGGCGCCTTGGCCTGCTTGGATCAGTTGGAGGCCCGTTTCCGAAGTGCTCATTGAGGTATATTGCCCGGCTTTGCGCATGGCGGCAGGTGTTTCCGCTACTCCTGAAGATACAGGCTTGAAGAGGTTGCCTGAGGAGCAAGGCACCGGCCATGCGTTCTGGAGCCAATCGGAGCAGTGACATGGGCAGCCTCTTTTGGCTGGCTCCTGAACTGATCAGACGGAACGTCTTTATGGCTGCGATCTGCCGGTGCAGGCGGCCATGAGGCAACCGGTAATTGCCTTCGTTCTTTGGGCGTCACCCCGGACGGGCGGGGGGCGGTGTTGCGCAACTCGGGCAGCGGAAGCTTTTCCTGGGCTGTTTTCCACACCGGAAACACATAAAGAAAACGGGCCCCGAAAGAGGCCCGTTTCCGTGAAGTCATGCCTGCGCCAGCGGCGCAGTCAAAATCAGTTGGTGGTGGTGGTGGTGGTGGTGCCGACTTCGTCGTCGTCATTGGCAACCACGCCCAGCACGGCCAGACCAGCCACGGCACCTGCAATGGCGCCAGCGCTCAGCCCGCCGGCAGCACCGATGCCGCCGCCTGCGCCAGCACCGCCGCCTGCGCCAGCTTCAGCACCGGTGGGCGCCGGAGCGGTCTGGGCCGAAACAGCAGTTGCAGAGGCCAGCGCGGCCAGGGTCAGGGCGGTCAGAATGGTTTTCATTTTCAAACTCCTCTGGAGAACTGTGGAAACATGTGTTGAGGCGACCTTATGGGAGGCGGTTTTTCTTTTCAACGTATGGAATAGCCGCAAAACTGTTGAAATCCGGTTTGTTCCGCGGATTTTTTCTGCCCGTTGCCGCAAAGCCGCGGGAAACCGGCGGAATCCGCGCGCCGGTCACAGCCGCAGCTGGCGGATCCGCACATATCCGGTCTCCGGTCCGGCCCATTGCCGCGACTGCCAGACCTGATTGCGGCCCGGGCGGGAATCAACCCAGTAATCATTGACCACCACGCCGCCGCTGCCCTCGCAGCGCTCCTGCAGGCGGCGGGCGGGATGGGTCACCCCGACAATCTCCACCGGCTCCGGGCCCAGGTCCTGCAGGCTGCAGGCCATGCTGAGGATCGCCTGGCCGTTGCCCTTGGCGCGCACCGTATAACGCCGCGCGCCGCCGCGTGCCGGGCCCGCCGCGCCGTCCGCAGCCGGCACCTGCGCCGACAACAGCCCGCCGCCAAGGCCGCGGGTGGCAATCACCATGCCGCTGCGCAAGGCCAGCGAGACATTGTCCTGGGTGCGCCAGACCTCAACCGTGCCGGGGCTGCTGTCGCGGCGCGTCAGGGCGCGGGTCAGATAAGCCTTGGCATCGCGGTTTTCGATGGTGACCTCGATATAGGCCTGGCTTTGCTTGTCCAAAAGCGCCCGGGTCAGCTGCACCGGCGGCGGCGCGGCGCTGCGGCGTTTGGTGATCTGCGCGCCCACCGCCCGCAGCACTTCCAGCTCCGCCGGGGTTTTCTCGGGGCCTTTGGCACAAGCCCCCAGCACCAGCGCCAGCCCGGCCAGCCCGGCCAAGGCAGCGGTTTTCCTGATCATGCTCATTCCCAGAACCTCGCGCGCTGTTCTTCCAGGCTCTTGCGGTGGGCCTCGCGCACCGACCCGTACAGCCGGTCCGGCACCGACACCCGCTGGCCGCCGTCGCGCTGGGTCGGGCGGATGGTCAGGCCGAAACCGGACCGCGACGGCTTGCCCAAAAGCCAGTCGACGGGGATGCGGAAGCGGAAACCCTTGTCAAAGGAGCCTTCGCCGAAATCCTCGGCCGAGACATTGGTCAGCGTAAAGAAGGCGCCGATCAGGAAGCCGTTATTGAACTCGCGGTTGAGGCTGAAGGTGCCGCCGTAATCGCCCGCCAGGTAGCGGCCCGCATCGACCTGCATCAGATAGCCCTTGCCCAGTTCCGCATAGGCCGAGGCATGGCCGGTGAAGGTGCGGTAATCGCGAAAACCAAAGCGCTGATCGAAATCGCGCTGCACCACGTAGTTGCCTTCCACCCCCAGGCCGATGCGGCTGTTGACCGGCTTCCACAAGAGCTCGCCCGAGACACCGCCGTACATGCTCTCGAACAGGCCTGCGGTGGCACGGGCATAAAGATTGCGGCCCGGCTTCCACAGGCGGCTGGCATAGAGGTTTTCCAGGGTGGTGCCGAACTGGGCATATTCGCGCTGGTCGGTGCGCACATGCGGCAGCACCGAATTGGAGGCGCGGCCGTTTTTCACATTGCCCGCCAGCCGCTGACGGATGGTGCCGGCAATGCGCCAGCCCGGCGCCGGCGCATAAGAGGCGGCAAAATCAAGCCCGGCATCGAGCCGGAACGGCTGCGCAGGATCGAAATAGGCCGGTTTTGTAAAGGGGCTGACCGAGGTGGCAAAGGCCGGATACAGCTCACCCGAGAAGATCGCGTCGTCCGGCAGCGGCCCGGCATCGCGGACACCGGCGGCGGCACTCAGCGCATCCGCTGCATCCGCGTCAAACTCCAGCGCCTCCAGATCGGAGCGCCGCACCTCCAGCACCGCCAGGCCAAGGCCGCGGCGCACCGGCACCAGGCGGAAGGTCTCAACCGAAGGCGGCAGCGCCTGGGCCAGCGCCCGGGCGGCCCGGCCTGCGGCCTGCGCCGCCGAGCGGTAGCGCGGGTTGCGGTAGCGCAGCTCGGCTGTGGTGCCGGTGAGGGTGATCGCCTCCAGCACCAGCCCGTCCGCCTTCAGCGCCTGCGCCGCCAGGTCGCGGACCTTGCGTTTTTTGCTCTCGCTGGCCACCCAGTCCTGGCTCCAATGGCTGGCTTCCGTGGCCCATTGCGTGCGCGGGATAATGGGATGCGGCGCGGGCACCGCCATCGGGGTCGGCGGGTTGTTCGGGTTCAGCTGGATCTGCGCATTAAAGCCGATTTCCGAGCCGTAAAGGTAATAGGCGCCCAGCCGCAGCCGGTCGGAATACTGGTATTCCACCCCGTAGTTGACCGAGGATTTGCGCTCAAACACGTTTGAGACTTGGGTTTCGGTCACATAGGCGTCGGTGGAATATTCCGCCTTCAGGCTCCAGCGCTCATCCGGCTGCCATTCAAAACCGCCAAAGGGCGCGAAATCGCCGCGGAACCACTGGTCGGTGGCCAGCTCGCCGCCGGTGCTGCCGCCCACGAAGGTCGGGCGCACGCCGCCGATATTGCCAATGGCGCCGCTGCTGCCCAGCCGTCCCCAGCCCAGGCCTGCCGAAAGCTTCAGCCGCCCCGGCGTCTTGCCCCAGCCTAAGGCGGCGCCCTCAAACCGTTTGGTGGCGACAAAATACTCTGCCGCATAAACCCCGGTGCCGGCAAAATCCTGCAGCCCCATGGTGACCTCGGGCAGCCAGCCGCGCTCGCGCCACAGCCGGGCGCGCACGTCAAAGCCGCGGTCGTAATAGGTGTCAAAGCCGAACAGCCCCAGATCCTGGATGCCGTTGTAGCGGAACGAGGCGCTGAGCCAGGGCAGCGCCTGCACGGTGATGTTGTAGCGCGAGGTGCCGCCGAACCAGGAATAGGTGACCGCATACTGGCCGTCGGGCAGCATCTCGGAACTGGGGGTATCGATGATCCCCGGCGAGCCGTAAAAGTTGAGGCTCGGCGGCGGCAGCGGCTTCAGCCGCGGTGCGGCACCTTCGGTGCCGGGGGCAGCGCCATGGCCTGCCCGGGTGATCTCCGGCCCCAGGGCCAGACCCGGCCCGGCCGCCAGGCACAGCAGCGCAGCCGGCGCGGCTCTGCACACAAGTGTCTTGATCGGGATCACGGGAAAACCTGCCTTTTGGAACTGCCTCTGGCCGGGTCTCGCTGCCCGGGCTTGCCACCTGTTGCCCTGTTTAGAGCATGATTGGCAAGGCCGGATCAATTGCCACGGCCCCGGCGGCGGCAGTTTCACCGCCACTGCAGCCCCAAGGCCGCACATGTGCCGCAGCTGCAATGCGTCCCCGCGCAGGATATACGGGTCTGATTAAGGGGATATTGTACCGGGGTTTTGCAGGGTCAGGAGCTTTTGCGCTCCGGGGCCGGCGGCTGGCAATAGCCCTCGACCCAGCGCTTGATCACCTGCCGCGCCGCCGCCTCGTCGCCCGAGGCCACCGCCTGGCGCAGGCTTCTGAGCAGCGCTGCCACTTCGATCTCCGACAGCACGGTTTCGCGGGCGCAAAAGATCTTCTGATGGCGGGTATGGACCAGCTCCCCGGTCAGGGTCAGCTCCTCCTCCATCTTCTCGCCGGGGCGCATCCCGATGATCTCGATGGCGATGTCGCCCTCCGGATGGTCTGCGTCGCGCACCGAATGGCCCGCACTTTCGATCACCTGGCGGGCCAGCTGCAGGATCGGCACCGGCTCGCCCATATCCAGCACAAAGACCTCGCCGCCTTCGGCCATGTCGCTGGCCTGCAAGACCAGCTGCACCGCCTCGCTGATGGTCATGAAGAAGCGGCGCACATTCGGGTCGGTAACCGTCACCGGGCCGCCGCGGCTGATCTGTTCCTGAAACAAGGGCACAACCGAGCCGCTTGACCCCAGCACATTGCCGAAGCGCACCATGGTAAACACGGTTTTGCCGCCGAACCGGGTGGCCAGATCCTGCACGATGAGTTCCGCCATGCGTTTGGAGGCGCCCATCACATTGGCCGGGTTCACCGCCTTGTCCGAGGAGATCAGGATGAAGCGTTCGACCCCTGCGCGCGCGGCGGCACGGGCCAGGGTCTGGGTGCCAAAGACATTGTTGGCCAGGCCCGGCAGCGGGTTCGCCTCGACCAGCGGCACATGTTTATAGGCCGCCGCATGCAGCAGCACCTGCACCGCATGGGCATTCAGCACCATCCGCACCTGGCGCGGATCGGTCACCGATCCCAGCACCGGCACCAGATCGATGCCGGCAGCCTCGGCCAGCGGCCCCAGCTCCTGATGCACATTATAAAGCGCCAGTTCGCTGAGTTCGAACAGCACCAGTTTCGCAGGCCGGCAGGTCAGCACCTGGCGGCACAGCTCCGAGCCGATCGAGCCGCCGGCACCCGAGACCAGCACCACCTTGCCCTGATAAGACCCTGCCGCCTCTTTCAGCGGCACATTGCGGGCCGCGCGGCCCAGAAAGGCCTGCGGCGCCACCGGCGTCAGCTTGTCGACCAGGGCCTCTTCGCCGATCAGCTGGGCAAATGAGGGCAGCGCCTGCACCTCCAGCCCCAGTTTCTGCAGCCGCTGGGTGATCTGCGCCTGGCGCGGCTGGCCTTGCGACGGCATCGCCAGCAGCACCCGGCGGATCCCCCGCGCCTGGACAACCTCGGCAATCCGCGACGGCGCGAACACCGGCAGCCCGACCAGGGTCAGCCCCTGCAGCGAGGAATTGTCATCGGCAAAGGCAACCGGATCGATGCCGTCATGCGCTTTCAGCGCCTGGGCCAGCTGGGTGCCGGTATTGCCGGCCCCGTAGATCAGCACCCGGCAGCGCGGCTGGGCGCGGCGGTAGACCATCAGCACCATCTGCAGCATTGCCGCGCGTGCCACCACCATGAACAGGAAATAGCAGATCGCAAACACCACATGGGTGCCGGGGCCAAGCGCCGGACCGAACATCGCTGCCAGCAGCGCCAGCACCAGCGCGGTGCCGCCCGCCAGCAGCGCGCTTTGCGCCGCGGCATGGCGTTCGTAGGCGTTGAGCTGCACATGCGGCAGCCCCAGCCACAGCGCCAGCGCCGCCGCCGCGGACATTACATAAGGCAGCACCGGCAACAGCGACGCAAGCGTGGTAAGCGCCGGATCCGGCAGCGGCTGCACCTCCAGGGTGAACAGCAGCGCCAGCGGCAAGAGCGCCAGGTCAGCGGCCAGAAATACATAGGACTTCTGCCTGCGCGACAGCGCACTGATCAGATTATACATGCCCGCCTGCCCTCAACTGCCATATGCAAATGCCTGCACTTTAATTATCCTGTTATCGCGATGGTCCTGCCCCGGCGGCCGCTTGCGCAGCCGGGCAGCAGGGAGAAATGGATTAATCAAAATAACGCTGCAGAGCCACCTGCGGCGTGCGCTTTAAAACTCAAATCCTATCATAACCGGTTTTGCCTTTGATAACCGGTTTTGCTCTACCGAAAAACCGCAGAACGGCGAAAAACCGCCGGTTTCTTCCTGCGATGGCCGCTGCTGTGCCACAATTGCCAGCCGGACCCCAGTCTGCCGGCCATCACGGCGCCCGGAGAGGCCGAACAGACAGGCCGGTAAACAGGCAGGACGGGAATCACCTGCGCCGCGCACTACCCCCGGCGGAAAATATTACCAATGGTCTGAAACACCAGATCGAAGTCATAACACATGCTTTGGTGGCGCTGGTAAATCAGGTCCAGCCGCGCCTTCATCGGCACGCAGGTCCGGGTATAGACCGCATCAGTGTCTTCAGCGCTGGTGCAGCGCGCCAAAAGCGCTGCCTCGTGGCGGTGATAGGTGATCGAGGCAAGGCCGGTGACGCCGGGGCGCGATTTCAGCACCTTGGCGTAAAGCGCAGGATTCGCCTCGACATACTGCCGCAAGGGCGGCCGCGGCCCGACAAAGGAAATATCCCCCCGCAGAATGTTCCACAGCTGCGGAAACTCATCCAGCCGTTTTGAGCGCAGCCAGGCGCCGGTCCGGGTGATGCGGGCCGATTTGTCGCCGCCCGAGACCCCGGTGTCCGTCTCCACCACCGTCATCGTCCGCAGCTTCCATAAGGCAAAGGGCTGCCCCGGGCCCTTCATCCGCTCGGCCACATAGAACAGGGGCCGCCCCTCCTTCCACAACAGCCAGCCCATCAAAAGCAGCAGGACAGGGCCCAGCAGCAGGATCAGCAGGCTGGCAAAGAAAAGGTCGAAAATCCGTTTGCGCCAGGTCATCGGCAGCTGTGCTCCTTTTTCATGATGCGGCTCTGATCAGGTGAAATACGGCTCTAAGGCGGCCCATTCCGCCGCCATCTGCGCCGGGTCCGCCGGGGCCAGGGCAAAGGGCAGCAGCGCCTGCAGCCGGTTGGTATCAAGGGCCACCTGCGCGATTGCAGCGGCCGGCGCGGGGCGGGTGCCAAAGGGCTTGCCCGCCGCCTGCAAAAGCGCCGCCATCTCCACCGCGCCGGGCTGCGCCACATTCAGCACCGGGGGCAGTTCCCGCAGCACCAGCAGCGCCGCCAGCACCCGAGCCAGCGCCTGCACCCCGATATAGCTGCGCTGCGGGCTGCTGCCATCGGCAAAGCGGTCCAGCACAAACCCCTGCCGCCAGCCGCCAAGGATCGCGTCCAGCCCGGCGATATTGCCGATCCGCAAGGCGCAGACCGGCACCCCCAGGTCCGCGCCAAGCGCCGCCGCGCGCCGCTCCATCTCTGCCTTGGCCGTGCCATAGGCATTGGCGGGCTGCAGGGCTGCATCCTCATCCAACAGACCGCCCTGGGCGCCGTAAACCGCCGCCGAAGAGGCCAGGAGCACCCGGCAGCCCGCCGCAGCGCCCGCCCGCACCGCCGCCTCGCCCAGGCGGATGTGGTCTTTCATGTCTGCGGTTTCCCCCGCCGGTCCGCGCCCCGGGACCGGCCCCGCCAGGCACAGCAGCGCCTCCGCCCCCTCTGCCAGATGCGCCAGCGCCTGCGGGTCCGCCAGCGGATCCAGGACGCGCCAATCGCCGCCCGCCTGTACAGGCCCGTCCTGCGGCTGCCGCGCCTGCAGACGCAAATGCAGCCCTTTTGGCGGGGCCAGCTGCATCAGCTGCCCGATCCGCCCTGTTGCGCCCAGAACCACTGCGGCGGGAATCCCCATGCTTGGCTGCCTGTTCCTGTTGACCCTCTCAGCCAGCCCAGTATCCTTTGGCCGGACAAAAATCAAAGCGGTTCCCCCGGACACAGATCCGGGCGGCGCCCCGAGCGCTTCGAATGGCAGGCACCTCATGCTGAAACTTCTCCCCTGGCTGGCCGCTGCCGGCCTGATCCTTCTGCCCGCAGCCTGCAGCCGCCTGCCCGGCGGCGCCCCGGCCAGCGAGGAGATCCTGAAAGAATCGGGCGAGGTCGATGCCAATTTCGCGCTGTATCAGGTAAACCGGTCGCTGCTGCCCACGGTGGCGGCCTGGCCGTCGACTGGCAAGCAGGAACGGCTCAATTGGCTGCAGGGCCACCAGGGCGCAAAAACCCAGATCATCCAGCCCGGCGACCTGCTGTCCCTGAGCATCTGGGACAGCAACGACAATTCGCTGCTGACCGCCGCCGAACAGAAGATGGTGCAGCTGCAGGGCATGAAAGTGGCCGCCAACGGCTCTATCTTCATGCCTTATGTGGGCGATGTGAACGTCAACGGGCTGACCCCGGATCTGGCGCGCAAGAAGCTGCAAGAGGCGCTGGAGCCGGTTGTGCCCTCTGCCCAGGTGCAGCTGGCGATGGCTGAGGGGCGCAACAATTCGGTTGATCTGGTCTCCGGCGTGGCCCAGCCCGGCACCTTTCCGATGCCGGACCGCAACTACACGGTGATGGGGCTGATCTCGGCCGGCGGCGGCATCAGCGCCAGCCTCAACAACCCGCAGATCCGGCTGGTGCGCGGCCGCAGCATCTATGGCACCTCGGTCGACAATCTGCTGAACAACCCGCGCCTCGACACCCTGTTGCGCGGCGGCGACCGGGTGTTTGTCGAGGAGGATGAGCGCTATTTCCTCTCCTTCGGCGCCACCGGCGAGGAAGACCTGCATATCTTCACCAAGGACGAGATGTCGGCGATGGATGCAATGTCCGTCGCGGGCGGTTTTCAGGACGGCAGAGCCGATCCCAAGGGCCTGCTGATCCTGCGTGAATACCCCGCCGGCGCCATTGCGCCGGGCCAGCGCGGACCGCGCCAGCAGCGGGTGGTGTTCAGCCTCGATCTCACCTCTGCCGACGGGCTGTTTTCGGCACGCCAGTTCCAGGTCAACCCGGGCGATCTGGTGATGGCCACCGAATCGCCGATCAACGACGCGCTGACCATCTCCAACATCTTCGGCAACTTCTTCGGCGTCTTCAGCCGGGCCGGCAATATCTAGTAAGGACTATGTGTCCCGCTTGCAGCGTGCATGCTGCAAGCGGGACACAAGGGTCGAAAATTCAATAAAATTCTTCACATTTTACTATTACGTTGAGTAATGTTACTCGAAATGAGCGTATTTCCGCTGGGACAGGCAATGTGACCCTGCGGTAGAGCAGCTTGAACGGCAGATGCAGGACAGGAGACACCCCATGCAGATGAGAACCCTGGCTCTCGGCCTGGTCTTAGGCTTGGGCTTGGCAGGCGCTGCCGCGGCCCTGGAAGCCGATCCGGTACAGCAGCACAATTCCAACGCAGTCTGGTTTGAGAATTGGACCGGGCTGAGCAACGCCACCCTGGTGGTGGTCGCCCCCAATGGCAAGCTCACCGAAATCCAAGCGGCCTCCGGCACTCCGGTCTATGAGCTGGAGCGCGGCGCGGTGCAGGACGGCACCTACCGTTTTGAGCTGAGCGCCGCCACGCAGGAGCGGGAAGAGATCGTCAACCCGATCGACAACGGCCGCAGCGAAACCGCCACATCCAAACCCAAATCCTTCACCATGACCGGGTCCTTCACCGTGTCGCGCGGGGCCATCATCACGCCCGAAGCCGTCACCGAAGACTGACCCTGCCCATACTGCCGCGGACGGTAGCGGCCGCCCTGATTTGAAAGAAAAGGAATACTTAATATGAGCCGCAAAACCCAACGGTTCCTGGCCGCAGGCGCCAGCCTTTTTGCCCTGGCCGCAGGTGCTGTGCAGGCAGACCAGGTGATCAATGACGAGTTGATCGTGAACAACAGCCTGTGTGTCGGCACCGACTGCTCCAATGGTGAAAGCTTCGGCTTCGACACCATCCGGCTGAAGGAAAACAACATGCGGATCAAGTTCCAGGACACCTCGGTCAGTGCCAGCTTCCCGACACGGGACTGGCAGCTGACCGCAAACAGCTCGGACAACGGCGGCGGCGATTATTTCTCCATCGACGATGTCGACGGCAACACGACCCCTTTCCTGGTGGAGGCCGACGCGGGCAACCATGCGGTCTATGTAAAATCCGGCGGCTTTGTCGGCTTCGGCACCACGGCGCCGGGTGTCGACCTGCATGTGAAACAGGGCAACTCCCCGGCGCTGCGGCTGGAACAGGACACCTCTTCCGGCTTTGCATCGCAGACCTGGGACGTGGCCGGCAATGAGACCAACTTCTTCATCCGCGACGTGAGCAACAGCGGCACCCTGCCGTTCAAGATCAAGCCCGGCGCCCCTTCGGATGCGCTGGTGATCGATTCGTCAGGCATCATCGTCAACGAAAGCGGCGCATCCCGTGACTTGCGGGTTGAAGGCGATACCCTTGCCAATCTGCTGTTTGTCGACGCCAGTGCCGACCGGATCGGGCTCGGCACCAATGTTCCGGATGAGACGCTGCACCTGGCCTCGGGCCAGGCCCGGGTGGCCCTCCAGATGGAAAGCAGCGCGTCGGCGGATGACTTCCAAATCATCTGGAACGGCACCCAAGTGCGGTTTTCCAACGAAAATGCCGCTGCTGTCGCCATGTCGCTGACACCCACCGGGGACATGACCATTGCGGGCACGCTTATCACCACTGGCGGCGGCGGCGCCTGTACCCTGGCGGATCCTTGCGATGCAGTGTTCGACCCGGAAGTCTATACCGTGCCCTCAATCGAAGAGCACGCCGCCGAAATGTGGGCAAAGAAGCACCTGCCTGCAGTTGGCCCGACCGGCCCTGGCATCCCGGTCAATGTCACAGAAAAGATGCTTCGGATGCTCAACGAGCTGGAACATGCGCATATCTATATCGAGCAGCTGCAAAAGCGGATCACCGTCCTGGAAGAAACGGTTACCGATCAGGGCTGAGACCGGCCTTGCTTGACAATGCACCAGCGCCGGCATCTTAGTGCCGGTGCTGTTTTTTTCTGGGACCTGCCTCCTGATGACCAATCACCGCACCTTTGTCGTGTCCTGCGGAGCCTCCGGGTCAAAAGTGTTTTCCCGGTTTCTTTATCCCGGAGAGGACACCCGGCAGGCTGCCCGCCGCCATCTGCATAACCGCAACCCGCAAGAGGCCCCGGTGCAGGCTGCGCGCTTTGTCTACCTGTTCTCTGATCCCCGCGACTCCGTGATCTCCTTTTTTCAGCGGCGGCTGACCAAACACTCCAACCATGGGTTCGCCAGCCAGGACGGCCCGCGCCAGGAGTGGGAGGTCGCGGAACGGGACTGGGTGCTCCGGCATTTGCGCAACCTTGGCGGCAACGGCGATGCGGTCAGCGGGGACTGGGGGCTGGAAGAGTATCTTGAGTACAGCCGCGAAGATGTCTTCCGCATGGAGGAGCATTTCTGCAACTGGCTGGCCGCGACCACTCGTGAGGTGCTGTTTGTCCGTTATGAAACCCTGTGGCAGCACGAGCAGGACGTGATCCGTCATCTGGGGCTGCCCGCAGACAGCCGGCTGCCGGAATTTGTGCCGCGAGCCGCCGACTGGCAGTCCCAGCCGCCTGCGGTACGGGACAGGCTGAACCGGCTCTATGGCGGGTTTGCCGGACGGCTGGCAGCGCTGCCAGGGCTGTTTGACGGCAGCAGTCCCGAAGCCGCGGCGGTGCGGCAGGCCTGGGCGGCGGCTTCCTGATAAGAAAAAGAAAGACCCGACATGACTGATACCTCCCTTGTTTCTCCTGCTGGCCAGGCGGTGGCCGCAGAAGATACCCGGCTGCTGAAACTACGCTCGGCAGGAATGTTTTCCAATGTCAACGAAGTCGTGGAGCAGCTGCACCGGGCTGAGGCAGGCGGCTACCGTTTCGACATCAGCTGGAGGGCCTCCTGCTACCGCGACCCGGAACGGGCCGGCGACCCCTGGGAGTATTATTTCGAGCCCTGTTTCCCGCCTTCTGGTGCTGATCCCGGCAACCTTCCGGTGCTGCCCGGCGGTGTCCCGGTGGCCTGCAGCCGCGACAATATCATCACGCCCCGCATAGATGACGGCCGCTGCAACCCTCTGCTGCTGCCGCGCGACCGGCTGGGGGCGCATAATCTGATCACCCGCTACCTGCGCCTCAAACCGGATGTGCAGGCCTTGATCGACCGGTTCCAGGCCGAACACTTCCGGCCGCAGATGGTCGGTCTGCACATCCGGGGGCCAGGCCGCATCGACGGCGGCGTGCCGCAACTGCGCCGCCGCTTCAGCGCCAGCAACGAAGTTCCGGTAGAGGTGTTCTTCCGTCAGGTGGACGAAGCGCTGCGTCTGTTGCCCGAGGCTGGAATCTTTGCTTGTTCCGACAGCAGCGTAGTGATTTCTCAGGTCCAGGCACGTTACGGCAGCCGGGTGATCTGCTGGCCCGCCCTGCGCAGCGCCTTCGGCGAGATGCACGCCCGCCACCCGGAGAACAAAGGGCTGACCTTCCCGCCCTATCAGCTGGGGCTGGATGTGCTGTGCGAAGCCATGCTGCTGTCGCGCAGCGATATCTTCGTGCATGGCAATTCCAATGTTGCCAATTTCGTTCTGTGCCAGTCGCAGCATCTGCTGCATGCCTATATTCAGGCCTAACTGGCACTGGATCAGGAGCGCTCCGATGCCGCGATGGTTTTCAACTGACGTCAAAAGGCCGTTTCTCGCCCTCCTGATCCTCAGCCTGCTGGCCTATCTGTTCTGGACCGGCTCGCGCTATCCGGCGCTGAATGAAAAGCTGATGATGTCCGGGGCGATCCAGCTCGAGGACCCCTTAAGTTTTGAGGCGCATTTCCCGCTGACCGCAGCGATGGGCACGCTGGAGCGGATTTTCTACACCACCCTGAACTGGCTGCACACCAACCGGCAGGGCATGACCTTCGGCATTCTGTTTGCGGCCGGCTTCATGACCCTCTTGGGCACTCTGCAGCAGCGCAGCTTCCGCGGCGGTTTTGCCAATGCAGCACTGGGGCTGGCGGTCGGGGCGCCTTTGGGGGTCTGCGCCAATTGCGCAGCACCGGTCGGGCGCGGGCTTTATGCAGCCGGGATGCGGGCTGAAACCGCGCTGGCGGCAATGGTCGCCTCGCCGTCGCTGAATGTCGTGGTGCTGTCGATGATGTTCAGCCTGCTGCCCGCCTATATGGCGCTGGCCAAGATCGGTATCAGCCTGCTGGTGATCCTGGGCGCGGTGCCGCTGATCTGCCGCTACACGCTGCCCCGGCAGGCCGCCGCCGCAGAGGTTCCGGCGCCAACGCCCTGGTCCGCTGCGGAGCTGGCCGCAAAAGCGCCGCGCGAAAGCCTGGCAGCAGCCCTGGCCGCCGTAGCGCGCGCCTATGCCGCCAATCTGTGGCAGATCCTCCGTCTCACGGTGCCTTTGATGCTGGCCGCCGGGCTTTTGGGCGCCACCGTGGCGACGCTTTTGCCGCCGGATCTGATCACCGGGCTGGGTTTTGGCCTGACAGCACTGGTGCTGATCACCCTGGCCGGGCTGTTCCTGCCGGTGCCGATGGCCTTTGACGCGGTGCTGACCGGGGCGCTGCTGGCCGCCGGGCTGCCGCATGGCTATGTGATGGCGCTGCTGGTGACCCTGGGCAGTTTCTCGGTCTATTCCTTTCTGATCATCCGCCAGAGCCTGGGGCTGCGCGCGGCCGCGCTGATGGCGGCGGCGCTGGCCGGGCTCGGCATCCTGGCCGGGGTTGCAGCCCAAGGCTATCATGGCTGGCAAAGCCGCCAGGCGCTGGAGCTTCTCCTGCAGAGCGAAGCCCCTGCCCCGGTTTCTGCGCCGGTCCAGGCCGCGCTGTGGGGCGCCGCCCAGGCGGCCACGCTGGACGGTGTGCCGCGGGCCATCAGCCCGGATGCCGCCCGCATCACCGTCACCGCCGTGCCCTTTGCGCCGCCCTCGCCGCCGGCAGAAACCGGCTTTACCCGGATGGAGGCCGCTGCCGCGGGCATTGATAAGCCGCTGGAATTCGGCATGCGCGACATGTGGCCGCCGTTCTGGGAAGGCCGCAGCCTGGCGGCGGGCGATATCGACAATGACGGCGACCTGGATCTGGCAATCGCCTCCACCGAGGCGGGCCTCTATCTTTATGAAAACAACGGCCAGGGGCAGTTCTCCCGGATCAAAGCTGACCTCGGGCCGCTGGCGCAGGCCCCCGTCTTCAACGCCGCCCTCGCCGATATCGACAATGACGGCTGGAGCGACCTGTTCCTGGCCAGCTACCTGCAGGGCAACTACTGGTGGCGCAATGTGCAGGGGCAGTTCGGCGCGGAGCCGCCCCGCCCGGTGCAGAACCGCGCCGATGCGCCGCTGACCATGGCGCTCAGCTTTGCCGATGCTGATGGCGACGGCACTTTGGATGCGGCCCTGGGCAATTGGGCGGCGGGCTGGTACCGGCGCATTCCCGGCGAGGAAGCGCGCAACCGGGTGCTGTGGAACCGGGACGGCCGGCTGACCGGCGGGATCTATACCGATCTGCCCGGCATTCCCGGCGAGACCCTGTCAATCCTGTTCAGCGATTTCGACGGCAATGGCACCCCGGACCTGATTGCCGGCAATGATTTCGATATCCCGGATTACTTTTACCGCGGCGACGGCAAGGGCGGGCTGGAAATGCTGAGCCAGCCGGAAGGGCTGATCCCGCATACCACCACTACCACGATGGCGGTGAAGACCGCCGATCTGTTCAACACCGGCACGCCCGCGCTCTATCTGGCGCAGATCGCCGGGCGGTCCTCCGGGGTCTCGGACACCCTGAAGATGCAGCCGCTGGCGCAGTATTGCGATGCCATCGCTGATCCCGCAGCCAAGGCGCTCTGCGCACAGAACATGGCAATCAAATCCTGGTACAAGACCGGCAACAATTTCGATCCCGCCTATGCCGGGCGCTGCCAGGCAATGGCGGGGCAGGCCCAGGCCGATTGCAAGGCGATGCTGATCAAGGATCTGGCGATCCAGAAGCGCGACCCCTCGGTCTGCGCGCTGATCCCCGCCGCGCAGGAGATCCCGCGCGCCTATTGCGAGCTGCACTTTAAACCGTCCCGCCGCCCCACGGCTGCGGAAATCGCCCTCACCCACCCGCAGATCCTGCGCTCCAATGTGCTGCTGGAATGGCAGGGGGCCGCGTTTGCCGATACCGCTGAGGCGCGCGGCCTGGATGTCGGCGGCTGGAGCTGGGATACCAAGATCGCCGATTTCGATCAGGACGGCTGGCTGGATGTCTATATCGTCAATGGCACCTGGGTGCCCAATGAGGTCTCGCCCTCCAACCTGTTTTTCCGCAATACCGGCACCGGGGCGGGCGCGCGGCGTTTTGAGGAAATGTCCGGCCCCTTCGGGCTGGAGGATTACCTGATGACGGCCGCCGCGGTGCAGTTCGATATGGATGGCGATGGCGATCCGGACCTGCTGACCCATCCGGTGAACGGGCCGCTGGTATTGTTCCGCAACAACAGCCAGAACGCCGCGATCGCCTTTCAACTGGAGGATCTGGCAGGCAACCGGGCGGCCATTGGCGCCCGCATCCGGCTGACCGCTGCGGACGGCAGCATTCAGACGCGGGAATTGCAGCTGGGCGGCGGCTTCATGAGCTTTGACGCGCCGCGGGCGCATTTCGGCCTGGCCCAGGCCGCCAGCGCCGCAGGCGCCCGCATCCGCTGGCCGGACGGAACCGAAACGGAACTGGCAGGGCCGCTGGCAGCAGGTCATTTGTACCGGATCCGCCGGCAATAGCCCCGCTGCCCCGCGCCTCAACCCTGAGGGGATAAAAGACGGCACGCCAGAAGTGTGCAGATCTGCTACAGTCTCCGGAACTTTGGCTTTTTTTTCGATGCCAAGTTGTGGCGGTTTTCCGCCTGCCCTACCGTAAACCACGGCTTTCCGGCCTGGCAGCGGCCAGGGTTCGGGCCGGCATACCGGGCACATAATACTTTAGGACTTTTCATGATCAGCTTGCTGCACCGTTTTTCACGTCTGTTTTTTGCTGTCCTGCTTATCGCCGCCCCCGGTGCCGCCCTGGCACAGGCCACCTTCAGCGCACAGTTTTCCCCGGATTCGATATCCTCGGGCAATAATTCAACGCTGACCTTCACCATCACCGAAACTTCTGGCAGCCCCGCAAGCAGCCTCGCTTTCAGCGGCACCCTGCCCGCAGGCGTCACCATTGCCAGCGGCAGCCAAAGCAACAGCTGCGACGGCACATTCACCGCCACCGCCGGGGGCAGCAGCCTGTCGCTCAGCGACGGGCGGCTTGGCGGCAGCCAAAGCTGCACGGTCTCTGTGCCCGTCACCTCAAGCACGGTGGGCACCCATAGCTTTACCTCGGGGGATCTCACCTCCTCCCAGGGCAACAGCGGCACCGCCGCCGATGATCTGGCCGTCACCGCCGCCAGCGGCACCGGCTACTCCAAATCCTTCAGCTCTGCTGCGGTGGATCCCGGCAGCACCTCGACGCTGACCTACACCTTTGATGTTACTGTTGCGGCCAGCCCCAGTTTTTCCGACTACCGGGATCCCGCGTTCAGCGAAACGCTGCCTGCGGGGCTGAGCTTCCCCTCGCCGGCCACCACCAGCAGCTCCTGCGGCGGCACCCTCACAGTGGACCGGGACGCAGGCACCCTGGATTTCGACGGCCCGACCCTGACCACGGCCGGCACCACCAGCTGCACCATCACCGCGCTGATCCAGGCGGACACGCCGGGCAGCTACAGCCTGGAAAACGACCTGATCGTCCGCTCCGGGTTTGGCAGCACCATTTCCCAGGACACGGCCAGCGCCGGGCTGACCGTCAACAGCCCGCCCGCAGACAGCCTCGGGCTGATCAAGGTCTTTGATGTAACCCAGGCCAATGCCGGCGGCAGCGCCACCCTGGAGTTCACCCTCAGCAACACCAGCCGCAGCAGCAGCGCCGCCAATCTGGCCTTTAGCGATGACCTTGATGCCTTCCTGTCCGGCACCACATTTGCCAGCCTCAACAGCAACAGCTGCGGCGGCAGCGTCAGTGGCACCGGCACCGGCAGCCTCAGCTTCTCCGGCGGCAGCCTGGCCGCTGAGGCCAGCTGCACCATCTCGGCAGAGATTTCCCTGGCCGCAGGCGCCGCAGACGGCACCTATACCAATACCACCAGCGCCGTGACCGGCGACCTTGGCGGCAGCGCTGTGACCGGCAGCACCGCCAGCACCACGCTCCGGGTGTTCGGCGCGGGCTCCCAGCCGCCATCGCTCAGCAAGGCGTTCACCGACAATCCGGTGACCCCCGGCTCCACCGGCACGCTGCGCTATACCATCACCAACCCGAACGCGGCCGCAAGCGCCACGGATATTGCCTTCACCGATGTGATTACCGATATCACCGGCGCCAATAACGTCACCATCAGCACCCTGCCGGCAGCAAACAGCTGCGGGACGGGCAGCACTTTCACCCAGACCTTTCCCGGTACTGACGTCTTTGCCTTCAGCATGAGCGGCGGCGTCCTGGCCGCCGGGGCCAGCTGCAGCTTTGACCTGGTGCTTGCCGCCGCCGCAGATACACCGCCCGGCGACTATCCTTTCACCACCAATGATCTGAGCGCCACCGTGAACGGCAATGCGGTGGCCACCAGCGGCGCCAGCGCCACGCTGACGGTTGCAGGCGGCGCCAATCTCTCTTTTGTCAAGGAATTCACCGAGGATATTGCCGGGGCGGGCAGCGACACCGAGCTGACCTTCACTGTCAGCAGTGCCGCGGAATCAGTCAGCACCGCCACCGCCATCGCCTTTACCGATGATCTGGGCGGCTTCCTGTCCGGCACTGTCTTCAGCAGCCTCACCAGCGACAGCTGCGGCGGCAGCCTCTCTGGCAGTTCCACCCTCAGCTATTCCGGCGGCACGCTGGATCCCGGCGAAAGCTGCCAGATCGTCCTGGATATCAGCCTGCCGGCCGGTGCAGCAAACGGCACTTACACCAACACCACCAGCGCGCTCAGCTCCACCGCCGGCGGCCAGGCCACCACCGTCAGCGCCGCCAGCGACAGCCTGCAGGTGATCACCGCGCAGCCGCTGCAGACCTCCAAAAGCTTTGCCCCTGCCAGCGCCCTGCCCGGCGAAACCGTCACCCTGACCTACACGCTGACCAACCCGGACAGCAGCGCCGGTTATACCAGCGGCTTTTTCACCGACAGTTACAGCACCGCGCTGAGCAGCCTGGCCGCGGTCAATGCCCCCTCTGCAATCTTCACCAATTGCGGCAGCGCGCCCGCAGCCAGCGGCACCACATTTGGTATTTTCACCAGTCTTGAGATCGCCGCCGGGACCAGCTGCACCATCGCGGTGGATCTGCTGGTCCCGGCCGGCGCCGCGGACGGCAGCTACAACTCGCTCAGCTCCAGCGTGACTGCCACAGTGAACAGCGCCTCTGTGACCTTGCCAGCGATGCAGGCAAACCTGGAGGTGGATTCCGCACAGCTCCTCCTCAGCAAATCCTACACCGATGATCCGGTGGCGCCGGGCGGCACGGTGACAGCACAATACACCCTCAGCAACCTGAGCAGCAGCGCCGCCACCGCAATTGCCTTCACCGATGACCTGGATGCGGCCCTCAGCGGGCTGGTCTCCAGCTCCGGCACGCTGAGCAATTCCTGCGGCGCAGGTTCCTCCGTCTCCGGCACGTCGACGCTCAGCCTGACCGGCGCCAGCCTGGCGGCCGGCGGCAGCTGTACCTTCAGCGTCTCTCTCAGCGTGCCCGGCGGGGCCGCCACATCCGCTTACAGCGGCTCCACCAGTGCGGTGAGCGGCACCATCTCCGGGCTGGCCGCCACCGGCCCGGCCGCCAGCGCCACGCTCAGCGTCAGCGCCTTCTCCCTGCCCGGCTTCAGCAAATCCTTTGCAGATCCTGCGCTGGCGGCCGGCGGCAGCACCACGCTGACTTATGTGATTACCAATACCGACAGCAGCAGCACCCTGACCGGGCTGCGGTTCTCCGACGACCTGGATGCAGCCCTCAGCGGGCTGGCCGTGACCGGCGGCACCGGCAGCAACCTGTGCGGCAGCGGCTCCAGCGTGACCGGCAGCAGCACGGTATCGCTCACCGCCGGCACCCTGTCCCCAGGGGAAAGCTGCAGCATCCCGCTGACTGTGACGGTGCCATCCGCCGCCGCTGCCGGCAGCTACAGCAGCAGTTCCGGCACGCTGACAGAGAATGGCAGCTTTGCCGCCGCCGCCGCCGCCGCCGCTTTCACGGTTGAGCCTGCCCCCGGTTTCACCAAGGCCTTTGGCAACGCATCGATTGCACAGGACGGCAGCACCACGCTGACACTGACGGTGGACAACAGCGCCTCGGCGATTGCCGCCTCGGCGCTGGATGTGACCGACAACCTGCCTGCGGGGCTGGTTCTTGCCTCGCCGTCCAATGCGGCCGCGACCTGCACCGGCGGCACCCTCACCGCCACCGCCGGCGCCGCCACCCTGAGCTACACCGGCGGCACGGCTGCCGCCGGCGCCAGCTGCACGATCACCGCAGATGTGACCAGCAGCACGGCCGGCAGCTACATCAATACCACCGGCGATCTCACCTCTTCTTCCGGCAATTCCGGCACCGCCTCGGCCAGCCTGAATGTGATCGGTCTGACGGTGAACACCCCTTTACTGCGGATAACATTCTCGCCGCCGCCGAGGCCGCCGCCGTGACCGTCTCCGGCAGCAGCACGCAGATCGAAGACGGCCGGACCGTCACCGTGACCGTCACCGACAGCACCGCAGCCCAGGTCAGCGGCTCCGCCAGCATATCGGGCAATGCCTGGAGCCTGACCCTGGATCTGTCCGGGCTGGCCGAGGGGGCACTGACCCTGACGGCGGATGCCTCGGATGCGGCCGGCACTGCGGCCAATCAGGTTAGCGAAAACCTAACCAAAAACGCCGAAGCGCCAGCGGGCTACAGCGCCGCCTTTGATCAGGATCCGGTAACTGCCGCCAATCAAAGCGCCGCCGGCTTCACCTTTGCCGGTGCTGAAATTGGCAGCAGCTACGCCTATACCATCAGCTCGGACGGCGGCGGCAGCGACGTGACCGGCAGCGGCACCATCGCCAGCGCCACCGACCAGATCACCGGGCTGGACCTTTCCGGCCTCGGCGACGGCACCCTGACGCTCTCGGTGGTGCTCACCGACACGGTCGGCAATGCCGGGACAGCGGAGACCAGCACGGCGGCCAAGGATGCCACCGCACCAGCAGGCTACAGCGCCGCCTTTGACCAGGATCCGGTAACTGCCGCCAATCAAAGCGCCGTCAGCTTCACCTTTGCCGGTGCTGAAATTGGCAGCAGCTACGCCTATACCATCAGCTCGGACGGCGGCGGCAGCGACGTGACCGGCAGCGGCACCATCGCCAGCGCCACCGACCAGATCACCGGGCTGGACCTTTCCGGCCTCGGCGACGGCACCCTGACGCTCTCGGTGATGCTCACCGATGCAGCCGGCAATGCAGGCGCCGCGGAGACCGCCACCGCGGCCAAGGATGCCACCGCACCGGCAGGCTACAGCGCCGCCTTTGACCAGGATCCGGTAACTGCCGCCAATCAAAGCGCCGTCGGCTTCACCTTTGCCGGTGCTGAAACCGGCAACAGCTATGCCTATACCATCAGTTCGGACGGCGGCGGCAGCGACGTGACCGGCAGCGGCACCATTGCCAGCGCCACCGACCAGATCGCCGGGCTGGACCTCTCCGGCCTTAGCGACGGCACCCTGACGCTCTCGGTGGTGCTCACCGACACAGCCGGCAATGCAGGCGCCGCGGAGACCGCCACCGCAGCCAAGGACGCAAGCGCGCCGTCGGGCTACAGCGTGGGCTTTGACCAAAGCGCGGTGAATGCCGCCAATCAAAGCGCCGTCAGCTTTACCTTTGCCGGTGCTGAAACCGGCACCAGCTATGCCTATACCATCAGCTCGGACGGCGGCGGCAGCGATGTCACCGGCAGCGGCACCATCGCCACTGCCACCGATCAGATCGCCGGGCTGGACCTCGCAGGTCTGGGCGACGGCACTTTGACGCTCTCGGTGGTGCTCACTGATGCGGCCGGCAATGCAGGCGCCGCTGAGACCGCCACAGTTGCCAAGGGCAGCGCCATTCCCAGCCTCTCCTTCAACAGCCCGCAGCTGGAGGATGACATGGTCAGCGCCGCCGAGGCGTCTGCCGTTGCCCTGTCCGGCAGCAGCACGCTGATCGAAGACGGCCAAACCGTCACCGTGACCGTCACCGACAGCGCCGCGGCCCAGGTCAACGGCACCGCCAGCGTATCGGGCAATGCCTGGAGCCTGACCCTGGATCTGTCCGGACTGGCCGAGGGGGTGCTGGCCCTGACGGCGGATGCCTCGGACACGCTAGGCAATGCGGCGCCTCAGGCCACGGCCTCAGCAGATAAGGACACCGAAGCGCCGTCAGGCTACAGCGTGGGCTTTGACCAAAGCGCGGTAACTGCCGCCAATCAAAGCGCCGTCAGCTTCACCTTTGCCGGTGCTGAAACCGGCAGCAGCTACGCCTATACCATCAGCTCGGACGGCGGCGGCAGCGATGTCACCGGCAGCGGCACCATCGCCAGCGCCACCGACCAGATCGCCGGGCTGGACCTTGCAGGTCTTGGCGACGGCACTTTGACACTTTCGGTGGTGCTCACCGATGCGGCCGGCAATGCAGGCGCCGCTGAGACCAGCACGGCGGCCAAGGATACCGATACGCCAGCAGGCTACAGCGTCAGCTTTGACCAGGATCCGGTGATTGCGGCCAATCAAAGCGCCGTCAGCTTCACCTTTGCCGGTGCTGAAACCGGCAGCAGCTACGCCTATACCATCAGTTCGGACGGCGGCGGCAGCGACGTGACCGGCAGCGGCACCATCGCCAGCGCCACCGATCAGATCGCCGGGCTGGACCTCGCAGGTCTGGGCGACGGCACTTTGACGCTTTCGGTGGTGCTCACCGACACAGCCGGCAACGCAGGCGCCGCTGAGACCGCCACCGCAGCCAAGGACGCAAAC